>CADBLU010000171.1 GCA_902795605.1 uncultured Prevotellaceae bacterium
CTGAGCACACCTTGCAGAAGGCGATGCACGAACGATGGTTGGGGTCGATGTTGGCGGTGATCTTGAAGATGAAGCCGGTGAATTTCGGCTCCTCGGGACTCACCTCGCGTTCCTCGGCCTTCGTGGGTCGCGGGCAGGGGGCGATGCGCACGAAGCAGTTGAGCAGCTCCTGCACGCCGAAGTTGTTGAGGGCGCTGCCGAAGAAGACAGGGGCAACGGTGGCGGCGCGGTAGTCGTCGATGTCGAAGGTGGGGTAGACGCCCTCAATGAGTTCGAGGTCGTCGCGCAGCTGTGCGGCGTCGCGCTCTCCCACGTGGCGGTCGAGCTCGTCGCTGTGGATGTCGACCTCCACCTTGTCGGTGACGCGCTGCTTGTCGGGGGTGAAGAGGTCGAGCTTCTGCTCGTAGATGTTGTAGACACCTTTGAACTTCGCACCCTGGTTGATAGGCCATGAGAGCGGCCGCACATGTATCTGCAGTTCGGCCTCCAGCTCGTCGAGCAGGTCGAAGGGGTCGCGCCCCTCGCGGTCCATCTTGTTGACGAAGATGATGACGGGGGTGCTGCGCATGCGGCACACGTTCATCAGTTTGCGGGTCTGTGCCTCCACGCCCTTGGCTCCGTCGACGACGATGATGGCCGAGTCGACGGCGGTGAGCGTGCGGTAGGTGTCCTCGGCGAAGTCCTGGTGGCCCGGGGTGTCGAGGATGTTGACCTTATAGCCCTCGTAGTCGAACTCCATCACTGAGGTGGATACCGAGATGCCTCTCTGCTTCTCGATGTCCATCCAGTCGGAGGTGGCGGTTTTGCGTATCTTGTTGCTTTTCACCGCGCCTGCCACCTGTATCTGTCCACCGAAGAGGAGGAATTTCTCGGTGAGGGTGGTCTTGCCGGCGTCGGGGTGTGAGATGATGGCGAAGGTGCGCCTTCTTTCTATTTCTTGGTTCATTGAGTTTTTTTGGTCGTTTGGGGAGTTGGTCGTTTGGTCGTACACTCCTACATTCCTTTCAACCTGATGAAGTGGAGCTTCTTAAGATTGATGCGCGGCGGCATCAGAGGTCTAATGTCTGCTCACAGAGCAAACAGATGCAATCGGCCAGCGACTCCTCCCAGTGGGGCACCTCGATGCCGAAGGTCGTCTTGATCTTCGTCTTGTCGAGCACGCTGTAGGGCGGGCGGTGGGCCGGAGTGGGATACTCGTCGGTGTGCAGGGGGCGCACATGGCAGCGGGTGATGCCCGCCAACCGGTGGATGGCTTTGGTGAAGTCGTACCACGAGGCCACGCCCTCATTGGTGTAGTGGTAGACACCGGGGACGATGCCCTTGCCGATGATGGTCATGATGGCGGCGGCCAGGTCGCGGGCGTAGGTGGGCGTGCCTATCTGGTCGGCCACGACGCCCAGCTGGTCTCTCTCGCTGCCCAGGCGGAGCATCGTCTTGACGAAATTGTTGCCATAGATGCTGTAGAGCCACGCCGTGCGGATGATCATGGAGCGGCGGCAGAATTTCTGCACACCCAGTTCGGCGGCCAACTTCGTGCTGCCGTAGACGCTGTCGGGCGAGGGGGTGTCGTCCTCCCTGTAGGGCAGGTGGTGGCAGCCGTTGAACACGTAGTCGGTGGAGATCTGCACCATCCATCCGCCCCGCTTCTCCACGGCGTTGGCCAGGTAGGCGGGAGCCAGGGTGTTGAGCGTGGTGCACAGCTCCTTGTCGCTCTCTGCCCTGTCTACGGCGGTGTAGGCGGCGCAGTTGACGATGCCGTCGATGAGGTTTCCGGCGACGAAGTCGTCGACGGCCTGCTGGTCGGTGATGTCGAGTTCGGCGACATCGGTGTTGAAGAAGGTGTACTGCGGGTACATGCCCTCTATCTTTCGGATTTCGCTGCCCAGTTGTCCGTTGCAGCCTGTGATGAGTATGTTCATTGTCGTTATGTTTGGAGTATGATGAGGGCCGTGGTGTCAGTCGTCGAACTTCAGGCCCTCGGTCTTGTCTTTGAGGTAGTAGTCGGAGAGCATGCCTATGAATGTGCTGATCTCCTTGATGGCATGGTCGGTGTCGGGAGAGATGTCGCGGTGCTGCAGGCGGAGCATCATCACGCCGTAGAGCGCGTCGAGGCAGGTCTCTATCTCGCTGGTCTCCTGTTGGCCGCCGCGCTTACGCAGTTCCACGATGTAGGGGAGCACCTTGTAGTATTGCGAGCGGTAGAAGGGGAACTGCGGGCTGTCGATGAGCCGGTTGTGCAGTTCGGTGAGGTCGCTCACCACAATCTTGTTGATCTGCAGGTGCCCCTGCTGGCGGCAGCCCTCGCGGGTGAGCATGTTGATGAGGTCGGCATACCAGTCGGTGAGTTCCTCCTTCTCCTCGTCGGAGAGTTCGAAGCGGCTGATATACTCGCGCCTCAGACGGCCGAGCTGGCAGTCGTAGGCACGGATGATGTCTTCTACCTGCCACATGTAGAGCAGGTATTCGGCGATGTTCTCTTTCCTTAGTTTCCGGGATATAAACATGTCAGTAGTGGATGCTGAAGAGGTTGAAGGCGGTGCCGAAGAGCACGAGGAGTGAGAAGATGACCACCACCGTGCCGATCACCTTGTTGATGATGATGATGCCCGTCTCCTCGAAGATGGAGCGTATCTTGTCGATGAGCCACGTCAGGCCGTACCACCACAGCAGCGCGCCTAAGACGATGCTGAGATAGCCTATCAGCATCTCCACCGGGCGGCCCGGCAGGATGAAGGCCAACTGTGCGAAGCAGGCCATGAAGAGCAGGATGATGAGGGGGTTGGACAGGGTGACGAGGAAGGCGGTCATGCCGTTGTGTATGTAGGTGCCTTTTGTGGTGCCGCTGTGGTGCATGTTCTTCGTGGGGTTCGACCGGTAGCAGAAGATGCCGAAGGCGAGCAGCACCAGACTGCCCGATATCTGTAGGAAGAAGCGGTTTTGCTCGTTGTTGATGAGGTCCATCACAAAACTCATTCCCAGGCCGGTGATCATCGCGTAGATGAGGTCGCTGGCGGTGGCACCCAGTCCGGTGACGAACCCATACCAGCGGCCCTTGTTGAGTGTGCGCTGCACACACAGGATGCCTACCGGTCCCATGGGAGCGGATGCCAGAATGCCGATGATGACACCCTTGAAGATGGTGTCGAGTATGTTGATGTGCAAAGGAAAAGGCATAACGCTTGCAAAATTGCAAATATTTTGCGAAAGGAGCAAATTTTAGGTGCAAAACTTTGTGGCATTCCCTTTTTTTCATATCTTTGCTGACGCAATCCGCGGCATCGTCATCGGGTGTGCCGCGCGTCAGAAGCTATTCATTTAAACAATATATTATTATGAATGCACAATCAGAGATTAAACCTTATGTGATAGGTTTGGATTTGGGAGGTACCAACTCCGTGTTTGGAATCGTTGACAGCCGTGGAGAGATCAAGGCCACCACAGCCATCAAGACTCAGGGCTACGACAAGGTAGAGGAATATGTGGACGCTTCTATCGAGGCACTGCAGGTGATTATCGAGCAGGTGGGCGGCATCGAGAAGATCAAGGCCATGGGCATCGGCGCTCCCAACGGCAACTACTATAACGGCACCATCGAGTTCGCTCCCAACCTCTCGTGGGGCCATAACGGCGTTGTGCCTCTGGCTAAGCTCTTCAGCGACCGCCTGGGCATCCCCGTGGCTCTCACCAACGACGCCAACGCCGCAGCCATCGGTGAGATGATCTATGGCGTGGCAAGGGGAATGAAGAACTTCATCGTCATCACCCTCGGAACGGGCGTGGGCTCGGGCATCGTCATCAACGGCCAACTGGTATACGGCTGCGACGGCTTCGCAGGCGAGTTGGGCCATGTGGTGATGGTGCGTGAGAACGGGCGCAGCTGCGGCTGCGGACGCAACGGCTGTCTGGAGGCTTACTGCTCGGCCACCGGTGTGGCTCGCTCGGCACGTGAGTTGCTGCTCAAGAGCGACCGTCCGTCGCTGTTGCGCGAGATGAACCCCGACGACATCACTTCTCTCGACGTGTCGATCGCTGCCGGCAAGGGCGACGAGTTGGCCAAGGAGGTCTTTGAGTTCACTGGCGAGATGTTGGGCGCTGCTTGTGCCGACTTCGCTGCTTTCTCTTCGCCGGAGGCATTCATCTTCTTCGGCGGTCTGGTGAAGGCTGGCGACCTGATCATGGACCCCATCAAGCGCAGCTACGACAAGCATGTGCTGCCTATCTTCAAGAACAAGGCGAAATTCCTCATCAGCGGACTCGACGGCGCTTCCGCCGCTGTGCTCGGCGCTTCCGCCATCGGATGGGAAATCTGAGGCACGGAGCCTGAGGCGGGGGCTCTGCCATCCCCCTGAAGACAAAGGTGAGAGTGGTGGGCCGCGACAGGCCTTTGGCCAATTGAAGATTAAACTTCGCTTGAATGTCGGCTGCACCTCAGCAATCGAAGCAAGCTTCATTGCATTCGGTTTGCACGACATTTGAAGATTGAAGATTGGGCCTTCCACTGGAGGGGGATTGCTTCGCAAGAAATCTAATGAAAATCAAAATCAAAAAAATCTGACGAAAAATATGATTTGTCAGGACTGACAAATCAGACGCTAATGACGTCCATTTTTTATAGATTTTTTCTATTCGATTTTTTGTGGATTTTTTGCGAAGCAATCCCATATTGTTTGGA
>CADBLU010000172.1 GCA_902795605.1 uncultured Prevotellaceae bacterium
GACATCTCGACAGAGGTGAGACACCGGCCTCGCCCTCTTACGTGGAGGCGGCCACCGACGTGCCCGTCATCGCTGCCGAGGCAGGCTACGACAGCGACCACGCCATGCGCAGCTGCGACGACAACGAACTGACGGAATGGAAGAACGACGGACGGCTGGCCACCGGATGGATCACCTACAAACTGGCACGCCGCGCCACCATCAGCGACATCTGCCTCAAACTCACCGGTTGGCGACTGAGAAGCTATCCCCTTGAGGTCTATGCCGGGAAACAACTCATCTGGAGCGGGGAGACGGAGCGGAGCCTCGGCTACATCCACCTCACCCCCACCCGACAGGTGACCGCCAGCGATATCACCATCAGACTGAAGGGAGCGGGCAAAGACCAAGATGCCTTCGGAGGCATCGTGGAGGTGGCGGAGCCTGCCGCCGGCGAGCTCGACCTCTTCAAGGCGAAGGGCGGCGACGACCGCAAAAACGAGCTCCGCATCGTAGAGATAGAAGTCAAGGAGGCGCTCAAATAAGGCCTAGGATTGCTAGTTTTTCTAGTTTTTCTAGTTTTCCTAGTTTTTCTAGTCTTCCTAGGGGTTTGCGCCTGTCATTTCTTTTTCGGCTGATGATTGAAGCGCCATATCAGGTGCGCCATCACATAGCGCGGGATGCAGTTGTTCCACGTCTCGGTGCGGCCCTGCGCATTCACGCTGTACTGCTTGTTTGACAGCTGATGGAGCAGGTCGAAGGCGGCGACCTTCACCATGAGTTTCTCCTTGAGCAACGGGCGGGAGACCTCCAGGTTCCACACCAGGTCGTCGGTGTTCATCATCGCGCTGCCATAGCCCCGACGGCTATACATCTTCAGGTCGGTGCCCAGCGACAGTTTCACCCATGGCACCGTATACAGCAGACGCGCCCCGTAGGTGAAGTCGAAGGCACTGATGCGCTCGAAGGCCTCGCGGTCGCTGGTGCTGCTGCGCCAATTGACGTTGCCCAACACCGAGGCCGTCAACTTGTCTTTCTGATACTCCAGTTCGAGTTTTTCACCTAACACCCAGTTGTTCACCACACTTTTCGACGCTTGCCCGGAGGCTGCCGACGCCATATCGATGATGGGGAAGTCTACGGAATGGGTATAGTCGGCCCTGGCCTCATGCTTGAGCATGAGCCGTTTCTTGCGGTCGACAGGCCGCTGGTAACTGTTGCCCAGACTCGCATTCCAGTTGCCGTTGATGTTGTCGCTCTGATAGACGTAGGCTCCCGACTTGCTGTTGTAGGTGGTGCGCGTGCCCCAAGAGTTGCGGGTCAGGTTAAGGCTGCCCCACAGACGCGAGAAACGCCGGATGCTGTCGTTGTTGAAGCCGAAGGCCATGGACAGGGTGTGGTTGACACGCGTCTTCAGCCCCGGGTTGCTCACCCATGTGGCAAGGGGGTTGGAGGTATTGTCGTGGGGCATGAGCGAGGTGAAGCTGGGTCGCGACATATCCATGTTGTAGGCGATATATTCCAGACCGTTGCCACTGCCCCAACGGTAGTACATCACAGAGGGCGCAAAGAGCGTGTAACTGCGGTGGGCGACGGTGTCGGTGTGGTGGTCGTCGTAGCGGAGCCGCTCCACATGGTGATTGACAGGCAGACTGATGTGGAAATAGCGCCCCTCCTTCGTGCGGTAGGCCACCATCTCGCCCGTATACTGACGGGTGAAGAGTTGCTCATGCGTACTGTTGTCGGGGTCGATGACACTCATGAGTTGGCTGCGGCTCGAGGGCAGCCATCCTATCTCATGAGGGTCGCTGTCAGTGGCGTTGAGCCAGTCGAGCCGGAAGAGGTCGTTGCGGTTGTCGTTGAGTCTCTGGTGGTAAATGATGCGGGGGCCGATATACCAATAGTTGAGCATCGACAGCATATAGTTGGCCTCCACATTGTAACTGTAGTCATGCTGCCGCGTGTCGTTGTATTTATGCCGCAGGTCATCGTTGAGGCCTTGGGCATAGCGGGTGTCGGTGCGTGTGAAGTTGTCGCTGGGCCTCGTCCTGTTGTAGTTGACATTGGCGGTGATGCTAAAGGCATCCCCCCAACTGAACTTATGTTCGGTGAACGTCCTGACGTAAAACTGCACGGTGCGGTATTTGTTCAAGTCGAGGTTCAGCGTCTGGTTGATGGGCGACTGCTGCCATGTGGAGTCCTGGCTGTGACTGTCGCGACGGCCGTTGCCGTAATCGAGTCCGACCTCAGTGAAGATGCTGAAAGGTTTCTTTGAAGAGAACTCATTGCTCAGATGGAAATTGAAGTCTTTCTGGGTGCTCCACGACTCACTGCCGCCGAAGATATTGCCGGCGGCAGCGAAGCGCTCGGTGCTCGTGCGGCTCCAGTTCTCGGTGTGGCTGCTGACGAGGGTGGCATCCACCACTTCGTTCCATATCTTATCCTGGTCTTCAGTGTCGAGATGGAAACCCGTATGGCGGGTGGTGCGCAACCCTTGGGGCATCTGCGAAGGGGTCCACTCACCCTCGCCTCCGGGACGCCGTATCTCATTCACGTTGTTGGTGTTGCCGAAGAGCGAGATGCGCGTATGGTCGCTGTAGTAGAGGCCGAACAGGCGGGCCAGATAGCGGTCGTCGGTGCCGCCGGCCACCTCCAGATTCCCCATGAAGCCCCTGTTGTACTCCCGCTTGAGCTGCACGTCCATCACATAGTCTTTCTTCCCCAAATCACGCCCCACGAGTTCACTCTGTCGCGTCGACTTGTTGTAGACCTTAATGTCGCGCACGGTATAATAGGGCAGGTTGTCGAGCATCACCTTGTTCTGCCCTTTGAAGAAGTCCTTGCCGTTGAGGGTGAGATAGTCCACCTTCTTGCCGTTGATATAGATATCACCGTTGTCCTTGAGTTCGGCACCCGGCATCTGCCGGATGAGGCCGTCGAGCATCGAGCCTTCGGGCAGGTTGAAGGCGGAGGCGTTGTAGACGATGGTGTCGCCGCGATAGGCAATCTTCACCCGGGTGCCAGTGACCACCACGCCGTCGAGGTCGTTCTCACGCCAGATGTCGCCCTGCCGCTTCTTCATCAGCAAGCGGGGCAGCTCGAAATAGTTGTTACGGGCAATATGGCGAAGCGGATAGTTGAGGAAAGTGTCTTCATACCCCTCGTAAGTTGCCTTGATGATATACTGTTGCTGCACGGCAGGCACTCTGAACGAATAATATGTAGAGGTGCCCCACACCTGGCATGTGGTCGTGTCGACGACGGTAGAGTCGGCCCGCATCAAGGTCAGGAAGGCTTTGACAGGAACTTTCGTGAAAGAGTCGTAGACTTCTCCCACCAGTTGCACGCTGCGCTCTTTCTTCTTCTTCGCTTCCTTCCCATCGGCGATACTGTCGTTTTGTGCCAACGCAGGAAAGGAGCATGACAGCAAGAGCACAAGTGTCATCAAAATAGGTTTCATTCCTTTGAAATAACAAAAATTTGGTTTGCTTATTAGAAACGGAAAATTTCCCGTTTCAGTACATACCTCGCCAAATTAATGTGGCTTTCTTCCGGTGAGACGGGAGGAATCCCACCTGTTGCCCCCGGATTGGCTCAACCCAAGGAATGAAAAAGTGGTGATAATTATTTGGAGATGTGGATTGGGGGAGTTATTTTTGCATCTATAACGTGCGACATGACACCTATGTCAGCCACATTTTTACGAAATATCCCATGAGACGTGTCACGAATATATCTATCTGCAAAGGCATTGCCATTATCCTGATGGTGATGGCCCATGCTGA
>CADBLU010000173.1 GCA_902795605.1 uncultured Prevotellaceae bacterium
AGTTGCAGCGGCATGAGGTGCGTGACCCCAACCAGCGTGCCAACCGTGAGACGTTCCCCTTGCAGCAGCGTGCCAACAAGGTGCTCATCGAGCTGGCGCATGAGTATGGCATCAAGCTTGTCTGCACCAATGATGCCCATTTCGTCGACGAGGAGAATGCCGAGGCCCACGACCATCTGCTCTGTCTCTCTACCGGCAAGGACCTCGACGACCCCACGCGCATGCTCTACAGCAAGCAGGAGTGGCTGAAGACCCGTGAAGAGATGAACGAGGTGTTTGCCGATATTCCTGAGGCGCTCGACAATACCTGCGAGGTGCTGGACAAGGTGGAGACCTACAGCATCGACCATGCCCCCATCATGCCGTTCTTCCCCATCCCCGAGAGTTTCGGCACCGAGGAAGACGTAAGAAAACGCATCAGCGAGGAGGAGCTCATCCAGGAGTTCATCCGTGATGAGAATGGGCAGGAGATCATGAGCCGTGAGGAAGGACTGAAAAAGGTAGAAAAACTCGGCGGCGTTGACAAACTCTACCGCATCAAGTTCGAGGCCGACTATTTGTCAAAGCTCGCCTATGCAGGAGCCAGCCGCCTCTATGGCGACCCCATCCCCGAGGAGGTGCGTGAGCGGGTGAACTTCGAACTTCATGTGATGAAGACGATGGGTTTTCCCGGATACTTCCTCATCGTGCAGGACTTCATCAACGCCGCTCGCGACGAACTCGGTGTGATGGTGGGGCCCGGCCGTGGTTCGGCTGCCGGCTCTGTGGTGGCCTATTGTCTTGGCATCACCCGCATCGACCCTATCAAATACGACCTCCTTTTCGAGAGGTTCCTCAACCCCGACCGTATCTCACTGCCCGATATCGATACCGACTTCGATGATGACGGCCGTGGCAGGGTGCTCGAATGGGTGGAGGACAAATATGGTCACGAGAAAGTGGCACATATCATCACCTACGGAAGTATGGCCACCAAGAACTCCATCCGCGATGTGGCCAGGGTGGAACGGTTGCCCCTCGAGGAGAGCAACCGCCTGTGCAAGGCCATTCCCGACCGTCTGCCCGACGGCATGAAGATGAACTTGGAGAACGTCATCAAGTGCGTGCCTGAACTCCGGGAGGCCCAGTCGTCGACCGACGTCCGCATGCGCAATACCATCAAATATGCGAGGATGCTCGAGGGCACCGTGCGCAACACGGGTATCCATGCCTGCGGCACCATCATCTGCCGTGACGACATCAGCGACTGGGTGCCCGTGTCGACGGCGGAGGACAAGGCCTTTCCGGGTCACAAACTGCTCTGCACCCAGTATGACGGTCACGTGATAGAAGAGACAGGCCTCATCAAGATGGACTTCCTCGGTCTCAAGACCCTCTCCATCCTCAAGGAGGCCATGGAGAATATCAAGCTCCATACCGGCAAGGTGATTGATATCGACAATATCCCCATCGACGACCCTCTCACCTACAAACTCTATTGCGAGGGCCGCACAGTGGGCACCTTCCAGTTTGAGTCGTCGGGCATGCAGAAATATCTCCGTGAGCTGCAGCCTTCGGTGTTTGAGGATCTCATCGCTATGAACGCCCTCTACCGTCCCGGTCCTATGGACTATATCCCCGACTTTATCTCCAGGAAGAAGGACCCGTCGAAAATCACTTACGACATTCCTTGCATGGAGAAATACCTCAAGGACACCTACGGCATCACCGTCTATCAGGAGCAGGTGATGCTCCTCTCGAGGCAGTTGGCCAATTTCACCCGCGGTCAGTCGGACACCCTCCGCAAGGCCATGGGAAAGAAGCAGATAGACAAGATGAACGAGCTTGAGGGACTGTTCTATGCCGGCGGCGAGAAGAACGGCCACGACAAGAAGACACTCAACAAGATCTGGGAGGACTGGAAGAAATTCGCCTCCTAGGCCTTCAACAAGAGTCATGCCACCTGCTACTCATGGGTGGCCTATCAGACCGCTTATCTCAAGGCGCACTATCCTGCCGAGTATATGGCCGCTGTGATGAGCCGCAACCTCGACAATATCTCTGAAATCACCAAACTCATGGATGAATGCAAGGCGATGGGCATCGAGACCCTCGGCCCCGACATCAATGAGAGCCGCCATAAGTTCAGTGTCAACAACAGCGGTGCCATCCGTTTCGGACTGGCGGCCATCAAGGGCATGGGAGCCTCGGCCGCAGAGGCCATTATCGCCGAGCGCGATGCCAACGGCCCCTATGCCGACGTCTTCGACGTGGTGAAGCGCGTCAACCTGTCGGCCGCCAACCGTAAGGCGTTTGAGAGTCTTGTGCTCAGCGGGGGATTCGACAGCTTCGGCATCGACAGGGAACGCTATCTGGCAGCCAACCAGCGCGGCGACGTCTTCCTCGATACCCTTGTGCGCTTCGGCCAGCTCTATCAGCAGGAGCGTCAGCAGGCTCAGATGTCGCTCTTCGGCAGCGACATGGTGGAAATCGCCACACCGTCCATCCCTGAGAGTGAGCCATGGAGCAATATCGAGAAACTCAACCGTGAGCGCGACCTTGTGGGCATCTATCTCTCCGCCCATCCGCTCGATGAGTTCAGCATGATTCTGACACATCTCTGCAATACGAAATGTTCGGAGCTCTCCGACCATGAGACACTCCTCAAGCGCGAGACCCTCACCTTCGGCGGGGTGGTGACCTCGGTGAAGGCGAAGTTCAGCCGCAATGGAGCTCCCTGCGGGTTTGTCACTATCGAAGACTTCGACGGGCCGGGTGAACTGAGACTCTTTGGCGAGGAGTGGGCGAAGTGGCGAGGGATGCTCAGCGAGTCGTGCACCGTCTATGTCACGGCGAAACTGGTGAAGCGTTTCCGCGACAGCAACTACTATGACCTCCGCATCGGCGACATCCAGTATATGCAGACGGTGAAAGAGAACTCTATCAACAAACTGACCGTGGTGGTTGATGATAGCTTGTTTGACACCCGTGTCGTCAACGACTTGGTGGCTGCCATCGATGACAGTCCCGGCAAGACATCGCTCTTTTTCCAGATACATGATGCCAACGGGAACCTGACACTGCGGAGCCGTAAGCGGACGGTAGAGGTGACCCACCAGTTGATTACTTTCATTGAGCAGACCGACGGCCTCAATTATTTCATCAACTGACATCATCTGGCATATTGTTTGCATGAGTGAGACAGATAATCACATACATTCACATAAAAATTACGAAAAAATGGAAGTAACAATCACCACACAGAATTTTGAGAGTTATCTGAAAGGCGACCTGCCCCTCGTGATGGACCTGTGGGCCACCTGGTGCGGTCCCTGCCGCGCTATCGCCCCCATCATCGCCCAATTGGCCGAAGAATATGACGGCAAGGTGGTCGTAGGCAAGTGCGACGTTGAAGAGAACGACGACATCGCCATTGAATTCGGCGTGCGCAACATCCCCACCATCCTCTTCTTCAAGGATGGCAAACTGGTGGACAAACTGGTCGGCGGTCAGCCTAAGAACAAGATAGAGGAAAAGATTCAGGCGCTTCTCTGACCAATTCCCAACCGTTTCCGGAACATGAAAATCAGTGTCATTATACCTTATTATAATGCCGACAGATGGATAGGCCGCTGTCTCGACTCTATCATGCAGCAAGACCTCGCCGACGATGATTATGAGATTATCGTCGTCAACGACGGCAGCAAGGAGGAGCCCGTATTTATCATATCCTCCCGGAGCGTGTGAGGCACAGGATTTTCTAGAGAATCTAGTTTTCCTAGAGAATCTAGTTTTCCTAGAGAATCTAGGATTTCTAGGAAATACAGAGATAAAAAAAGGGTCTGCCCCAGATGGGGCAGGCCCTTTGAATATTTTGTCTTGTCGTTATCTCACGACCACCTTGCGTCCGCGGATGATGTAGATGCCTGCGGGCAGGCCCTCGGTGCTGGTGGCATGCTTGCGCACGAGGCGTCCGCTGAGGTCGAAGATGTCGGCGGGCTGCTGCTGTGAGATGCGCAGCTGCTGGATGCCGTCGCTCACAGATTTGACAAAGAGCAGACCCTCGGAGAGGCGGCTGGTATCCCACTCGATGCCGTCGGGCAGGTCGAGGGTGGGCGTGCCAGAGAGTGTGGCGCAGTTCCACACACGGATGGAGTCGCCTGCTTGCAGTTTGTGGTTGTTGACGAGTGTGACGCGCAACGTGCCGTTCATCGTGAGCGTGCCGATATTGGCTATCGAGGTGCAACCGTCGTTGGTGTTGGTGGCACAATGGCGGGCATTCACTTGCAGCTCGCTGCCCTGTGCGAAGGTGACGTTCTTTCCACCGAAGAAGATGGTGCCATTGTAGGAAGTGGCGGAAGAACCTGGCCTCACGGTGCCGTTGATGGTGATACTGCTGTTGGTGAGCGGCTTTGATGTGGTGTTGGTGCCCGAGAGGGTGGCTTCTTTCGCCACTGTGAGACGTCCCTTGCCCAATATGCCGGAGTTGAGGAGTATCTCGCCCTCGTTGATGGAGAAGTTGCCGGTGTTGTCGCTCGTGCCGCTATAGGTGATGCGGCCTGTGCCCATCTTGGTGAAGTTGGCATTCGCAGTCACCTTGCCTCCCCACGTCCAGTTGGTGTCGTCGCCCACCTGCCAGGTGTTGGCGCCCGAGACACCGCTTTGGCTGAAGGAGCAGGTGCCTCCGAGGCTTCCCGTGCCCGCCACCTTTCCGATGCGGAAGGTCTTGGCGCTGTTCTGCACCTCAATGCCCGACGGAATGTTGAGTGTGGCCTTGGGCATGCCGTAGCTGTTGTCGAGCGTGAAGCGTGAGTCGCGGCTGTGCACCTTGCAGGTGACTATTCCCTCGAATGCCGACCAGTTGCCTTGTAACTGGGTGCGTGTGGCATTGCCCGATGAGAGCACCACCACAGGACAGTAGACGGTGAGTGTGCCCGCGCCTGTCAGGCGGTTCTTGTAGGTGGCGCGGTCTACGAGGTTCCATGTGCCTCGCTTGCCTGACGGCACCTCAATGTTGTAGCTTGAGCTGGTGTTTTCGGAGAGAGTGCCGTTTTGGAACTCCACCGTCTGTGCGGGAATGGGGGCATTGATGCACTGCACGGTGCCGGAAGTGATGATGAGGCGGTTGAGCGACGCGTTCGACGTGTTGAGCTTCATCCATCCCGAACCTTTCTTCGTGAGCACTGTGCCGCTGATGGCGCGGTCGACGATGAAGTCGGCGTAGTTGTTGATCACGCCACCTTCCTCGCCCAACACCTGGATGGCCGAACCGTTGGTGACAGCAGCAGTGGTGCGCAGCTCACTGCCGTTCTCGATGACGAATTTGGTGCCGATGGCGCTTGTTGCGCCGAGGTTGCCTTTCGCCTGGTTGGCATTGGCCATCGACGAGATGGCAACAGCGCCTCCTGAGATGCGTGTTCCGCCCTGGTAGCTGTTGTCGAGCGAGATGGTGAGGAGACTGCTTCCACGCTTCACGAGAGTAGTATTGCCTGTGATCTCACCCGTTCCCTTGAGTGTATATCCGTTGGTGTTGTTGTCGAAGATGATGCTGTCGGCCTCAATCTGCTCGTTGATGATGATGTTGAATTGGTTGGCGTTGTCGTTGAAGAACACCTTGTCGCCGGAGACGAAATGGTCTTTCTCTCCCGCTGCCGTGATGAAGTTCTCTGTCGTACCCACGTCCCACGTGTCGTTCTCCGTACCAGCCCAGTAGATGTCGATGTTGTCGCGCAGATCGGAGATGGTGAGATATACATTTCCGTTCTCCACGCTCAGTGCCGATTTCTTCTTGGTGCCAAGTCTCTCGATGCGGATGTCGTCGAGGTTGCCAGTGATGGCCTCTGCGCTTCCGATGAGATACTTGCCCGGGGTGAGTTCTTCTCCGTGGTTGACAAACTCGAAGACGGGAGTGAGATATTCAGGTCCGTGGTGCCAGTCTTTGGTCTCGATGGTGAGCACGCGGGCATTGACCTGGTCGCTGCTCAAGTCGCCGTAGATGTCGAAGACGACGCGTGAGCCGAATCCGAGGAGGAGAGAGTCGGTGGTGATGGTTCCTTTGTTGTCGGCGCGTCCGGGGCGCAGGATGGAGGCATAGTCCATCTTGATACGCCGGAATTTTCCGCCGTCGCTGTTGAGTTCGGCGAAGCGGTTGAGCCAGAGCGAGGATTGCAGCATCGAACCGTCGAAGTTGACCACGCCTGCCCAGATGTCGGTACTGCCGGTGTAGGTCTGCTCCACCTTGGGCAGATTGAGGGTGCCGTCGCCCTGTTTCACGAGGTGTGTATTTCCTGTGAAGGCGCCTCCCTCCACGTCGCAGGTGTAATAGACTCGGTTGATTTTCGCGTTGCCGGTGGTGATTTGGCTGTTAGTGCCTTGCACCCACGACGGCACGTTGAAGGTCATCACCCAGGGAGATGCGCCGTCGGCCACGCTGACTTTCGTGTCGTTGGTCTCGCAGACGATGGCATGCTTGTCGTTGAGTGCCGCGCCGATGGTGCCTCCGTTGGCCACCTCTGTGCGTCCGGTCATGGTGAGTGGCGGCGGTGCCACGGTGATGTCCTCCAGTTCACCGAGGAAATAACTGGCGTGTGGCGGCTGGTTGTAGCCCATCGACTCCCACACCATGCCTTGGCGGTATTGGTGGTCGTGCCAGAGGGTGTAGTTGCGCCATGGTGTCTCGATGTCGGTGGTATAGACGCGGATGTACTTGTTGTCGGACGTGCGGACGATGACTTCCTCGCGCCAGTCGCCCAAGATGTCGCCTGTGGCAGAGGGAGTGTTCTTCGTCCAGTTGCAGTTGGCGGTGCCAGAGGCGGTGAGCAGGCTCGTGCCGTCGGCCTTGAAGATATGAGCGGCACCCTCGCGGCTGCTTGCCCCGTCGAGGGCCTCCTCGAGCAGGTCGCCGTCCCAGTAGATGCGGAAGTTCATGGCAAATCCCGACGGTGCTCCCGCGATGACCTTGTCGGTGACGGTGGAGATGACACCCGACTGCGATGAGTGGCCGATACATCCGGGATAGAGGTTGGAGAAATTGCCGCAGATCGCTCTGCCGTCATCGTCGGTCGACTGCAGGCGGTAGTAAATTTTCGACGTGGTGGCGTCGCGGTAGTTCATGGCTGGCCTGTCCTCGTTGCAGCAGAAGATTTCCTGTCCGTGGCGGTAGGGGTCGAAGTCGCTGCAGTGCTGTGCGTCGCCGTGTCCTAATCCGGTGCTCGAGAGTCCCTGTCCGTTGTCGTCGATGACCATTGAGCCGAAGACAATCTCGTCGCGGCCGTCCCAGTCGACGTCAGCGATGCCATAGTTATGGTAACCCTGTCCGAAATAGACACCCGAGTCGCCGCTCTTCCACTCCCAGTAGAGTGAGAGCTGGTGTGTGGCGGGGTCCACGGAGAATGCCTTCATGTGGTGTTTGGTGTAGCATCCGCGTCCGAGGAAGATGAAGGGATGGCGTCCGTCGAGGAAGGGTGCTCCGAAGTAGTGCTTGGTGGAGCGGTGTCCGTAGCCGTCGCCCCAGTCGTTGGCATTGCCTCTTGGCAGAGGATAGGGCATCCAGAGGGCGCCGTTGTTGCCGATGGGGTAGGGTTTAGCGGTCTTACCTTCCATATACAGCAGGTATTCGTTGCCAGTATTGGTATAGGTCATGTTGGCCGTGTGGGTGATGGTGTTGCGTGTGTTGACCGTCTTGCTCCCGATATATGTGACGGTACCGTCGGCATGATGGATGATCATGTTGTCGGCGCCACGCATGAGCAGCTCGGCCTTGCCGTCGCCGTCCCAGTCGTAGCCCACGAGGTCGTATTGCTCGTCGGGTCCGCTGCACATATTGGGTCCGAGGTCGATATACCAGAGGCGGTCACCCTTGAGGTTGTAGCACTCGATGAAGTTGTAGGCCGAGTCGTTGGCTACGGGACAGGGACCCGTGGCGTCGCTGTCGAGGTTATAGTTGCGCTTGACGAGGAATTCCGACACACCGTCGCCGTCGACGTCAGCCAGAGCGATATCATTGATGCTGTAGTCTTTGGAGATGTCGGTGCCTTTCCGTGAGAGGATGGGCTTCACTGCGAACTGCATATACTGCATCGACTGCCGCTGCACTTCGGCGCACTTTTCCTGTTCTACGCCTCTCACGACGGCTGCCACCTGGTATCTGGACCCGGCAGCTCCCTTTGGGTCGGTGAAGTTGGATACGCTGAGTGGTTTGTCGTTGATTTTTGTCCCGTTGCGGTAGAGGTTGTACTGTGTGTCGTAGTACTCCTCAGCGAAGATTCTCCAACTGACGAAACTCCCAGAGCCTTTAGGGACCGCCACGAGTCCCCGGTCGAGGATGTCGGTGGTACGCTGCGCTGATACCGTGAGGGCAAATAGCGTCAGCATAAGCGTAAGTAGTCTTAGTTCTCTCATAAATTTGTTGATGATGTTGTTATGGTTATTTTGTTGATGACGAGCGTATTGTCGGCTTCCCGCCGAAACAATTTCCAAAATTACGATTTTTTTGTCTGCCTTGCAATTTTTTTATGCTTTTTTAGTGTATTTGCCGTGGGAATCACTATTTTTGCAGAAAGAAACAAAGTGACCCTAATAACCCGACGACTATGAAGAGATTATCCTTATTACCTATGCTCGTGTTTCTGCCCCTTTTGGCTTGGGCGCAGTCGATGGCCGATTTTCATGTAGTGCCGCTTCCGCAGGAGATAACAGCGCAGAAGGGCAAACCATTTCAGCTCTCCTCACTTACCGCTATCAGCTACACGGGAGATGCCGACATGCAGCGCAATGCCACATTCCTGGCAGGTTATCTTCAGGCGCTTGCAGGCATAGAGGTGCCTGTGGCGGAAGGCAAGGTGAAAGGGAACTCCATCGATCTCCGTGTAGCGCCCAAGATGGCGTCGCCTGAATCCTATCGCATCACGGTGTCGGAGCGCAAGATTCTGATAGAAGGTGGCGCTGCCAGCGGCGTGTTCTACGGCATCCAGACTCTTCGCAAGGCATTGCCCGTGGGCGGTTCTTCCGACGTGCAGGTCGCTTCTGCCGTTGTCTCCGGCACTCCCCGTTTCTCCTATCGTGGCATGCATCTCGACGTGTCGCGTCATTTCTTCGGCGAGGAGTTTGTGAAGAAGTATATCGACATGCTCGCCCTCCATCACATCAATACGTTCCACTTCCATCTCACCGACGACCAGGGCTGGCGTGTGGAGATCAAGCGCTATCCCCGTCTCACAGAGGTGGGAGCCTGGCGCAACCGCACGGTGGTGGGCCGCAATACCGGGCTCTACGACCACCAGCGCTATGGCGGCTTCTTCACCCAGGAGCAGATACGGCGCATCGTCCGCTATGCCGCCGACAGATACATCACCGTCATCCCTGAGATCGACATGCCCGGGCACATGGAGGCTGCCCTCGCCGCCTATCCCGAACTGGGCTGTACGGGTGGCCCCTACGAGGTGGAGCCCAACTGGGGCATCTTCGACGATATCCTCTGCGCCGGTCGCGAGGAGACTTTCACTTTCGTGGAGGGCGTGCTCGATGAGCTGATGGAGCTGTTTCCTTCCGAATACATCCATATCGGAGGTGACGAGGCACCGCGCACACGGTGGAAGGACTGCCAGCGTTGCCAGCAGCGCATCCGCGAGGAGGGCATCACCGCTGAGGGCGGCCATTCTGGCGAAGACCGTCTCCAGGGTTATTTCATGAAGCGTGTGGAGAAATATCTCAACAGCAAGGGCCGCAAGGCCATCGGATGGGACGAGTTGCTCGACTGCGGCGTCAATCCATCGACCACGATTATGAGTTGGCGTGGCGTGGAGGGCGGCATGTCTGCCTCTGCGCTCGGCCATGACGTCATCATGGTGCCCACGTCGTGGTTCTACTTCGACTACTACCAGACGCCCGAGGACGACTATTGGCACAAGCCGTTGCTCATCGGCGGTTTCGTGCCCCTTGAGAAAGTCTATTCCTTCGAGCCGGCTCCCGACACGATGTCGGAAGAGGCCAGAAGCCACGTCATCGGTTTGCAGGCCAATCTTTGGACAGAATATGTCTATACGGAGGAGTTTGCTGAATATCAAGTGCTTCCGCGAATGGGCGCCTTGTGTGAACTGCAGTGGGTGCAGCCTTCGCAGAAGGACTACGATGCCTTCAAGGCCCGTGAGCGCCGTCTATGCGACCTCTATGAGGCCTTGGGCTGGAAGTATTGCCGTTATGCCTGGGAGAAGGAGAAGTGAGTCGGCAGCCGGAGCGTTGTCATGACTTGCCTTCGTGTGTCATTCAAAGACCTTCAGCTCATAGCCCTGCTCGCGTAGCCATCTGAGCGACGCCGGCAGGGCGAAATACAATTTGTCGATGCTCTTGAGCGAGTCGTGAAACGTGATGATCGACCCGTTGCGCGTGTAGCGTCTCACGTTCTCCACCACGTCGGCGGCGGTGAGGCGCCTGGAATAGTCGCGTGTGACAAGGTCCCACATCACGATTTGGTATTTCTTGCGCAGGAAATGATATTCGGCGGCGGTCATCCATCCGTGCGGCGGTCTGAAGAGGTGTGCGCCGATGAGTTGATTGGCCTTCTCCACATTGTCTAAATAGGTCTTGGTGAGGTGTTTCAGCCCGCCGAGGTGATTGTAGGTGTGGTTGCCCAGTTGGTGACCTTCCTCCACAATCTGCCGGAAGAGATGCGGATATTTCTTCACGTTGTCGCCCACCATGAAGAAGGTGGCGTGGGCGTCGAACTCCTTCAGCGTCTTCAGGATGAACGGTGTCGACTCAGGGATGGGGCCGTCGTCGAAAGTGAGATAGACGGCGCGCTCATCGTGGTTCATGCGCCAGAAAGCGCTGGGAAACATCCAGCGTAGCCAGAAAGAGGGTTGCTCCAGTATCATGATGCGGAAGGGGGGGGGATAAAAAGCGCGGAGGGTGTGCCATGGGAGCAGGTCTCCCGTGACACACCCTCCGCTTATCAGTATTAATATGACAATATTTTCGTCTGATAGGCAGCATAGAGATTGTTGAGCAGGTTGGTGTGCTGCTCACTCCACTTGCTGTCCACCTCATCCATGGTCTGCAGGACGTTTTGCATGATGTAGATGTGCATGTCGCAGTCGCGCTTTGATGCCATCAGGTAGTTCTTGTCCTGTGAGATATACCATTCGAGATACTGCTGCGACTGTTTCCAGACCTCCTCGGCCAACTCTTTGGCGCGCTTCTTGTTGCCGATGGCACCCCATGCCGAGGCCAGTTCGAGACTGCCGCTCATGTAGTCGTGGGGCACATTGTAGTCGGGCATCTCCTTGTCGCACTTCTCGAGCACCTTCTTCACCTTGTCGGTCTTGCCTTCGTTGAGCAGGGCGAGGGCCAGCTGTGCGAAGAGGCGGCGGTGTGTGGCGCACATGCGTCTCACCGTCTCGTCGAGATAGAGTCCGGGATTGTCGAGTCCTCCGTAGCGGAACTTGTTGAGCATCATGTTGTAGGTCTTCTCGGTGTCGAACCGCGCCTCCTGGTCGTTGGCGGTGGTGAAGGGGGTGATGCGGTTGACAAGACCCTCCTGCACGAAGTTGTCGCCCAGGTTCATGTAGTTCTCCTCACCCACGGTGATGGCCACGTAGATGGGGCGTTTCCAGTTGGCGTTGCTGATCATCTCGAGCATCATCAGGTCGCCCTTTCCGAGGCTCCGCTTGCCTTCCAGCGAAATGACCATCTTGTCGGGAATCTCCTCGGCGGCGAGTTTCATGCCGCTGGCTTTCACGGCCTCCTTGTCGATGGTCATGAGGAGGGTGTCGGTGGGCACGACATGGCTGTCGGGCTCCAGGCCCACATAGTTGAGGAGAGTGTTCTTCACGCTGCGCTGTGCTTCCGTGAGGTCGCCTCGCACCCAGAATTTGAGCACTTTGCTCAACTCATAGGGATTCTCTCCGAAGGTGGCGATGGCCGTCTCGTTGTATTTGTCGTAGAGTTCCTTGATGGCGATTTTGAGTTCAGGTCTCACGGCCACCACGTCGTTGGTGCCTGAGCAGTAGTCGATACGGGGCCATGTGATGGGCACTGGAGGCGAGTCGTAGGCGGGTCTCAGCATCTGGTCGATATACCAGTCGGTCTGCAGGTAGCTGAGGTTGCACACCCTCACGTCGGTGCGGTTGCCCTCCGTCTCCTGGTTATACCAGAGCGGGAAGGTGTCGTTGTCGCCGTTGGTATAGATGATGGGGTAGGTCTTTTCCTCGAGCGAGTTGAGGTAGTTGAGTCCGAAGTCGCGGCAGGTGTATCTTCCGCTGCGGTCGTGGTCGTCCCATGTCTGCGATGCCATCTGGATGGGCACAGCGAGGCATGCGAGTACGGCGACGGCAGCCGCTGCCGTCTGCTTCAGTCCTAATTTCCTTATCCAGTCGACGATGGCGGTCACTCCGAGTCCGCACCAGATGGCGAAGGCATAGAATGAGCCCGCATAGGCATAGTCGCGCTCGCGTGGCTGGTTGGGTGTCTGGTTGAGGTAGACCACGATGGCGAGTCCGGTCATGAAGAAGAGGAAGAAGACCACCCAGAACTGCCTGATGCCCCTCTCGCCTCTGAACGCCTGCCAGAAGAGTCCGAGGAGTCCGAGCAGCAGGGGCAGGCAATAGAACACGTTGTGTCCCTTGTTTTCCTTGAGGATGTCAGGCAGTTTGCTCTGGTCGCCAAGTTTGAGCACATGGTTGTCGATGAACGGAATGCCTGTAATCCAATTGCCTTTCTCTTTCTCTCCCGAGCCTTGGATGTCGTTCTGCCTGCCTGCGAAGTTCCACATGAAGTAGCGCCAGTACATGAAGTTGCACTGGTAGGCGAAGAAGAACTTCAGGTTGTCGAGCATTGTGGGCATCTTGATGTCGCCCTGTCCGTAGTTAGAGGGCACCATGCGCCCTTTCACGTCGATGATGCTCTCGTAGGCAGTGGCGAATCTGGAGTCGTACATACGCGGGAAGAACATGTTCTGCACATATTGCGGCTGTTGTTTCCAGTCCACGATGAAGTAGGTGTCAGGCTCGTCGGGAGAGGCTTTCTCCTTGCGCTGGTAGATAGGAGCCGTCTTGCTCATCTTCACATAGCCGTCGTCGCCGGCGGCATATTCTGAGTTGTAGGCCTGTCCGTAGAAGAGCGGGCGGTAGCCATACTGGTCGCGGCTGAGGTAGTTGCCGAGTGTGAAGATGTCCTCGGGCGAGTTCTGGTCCATCGGCGGGTTGGCCGACGAGCGGATGACGATGACGGCATAGGTGGAATAGCCGATCATCAGCATCAGCATGCACAGGAGCGACGTGTTCTTCACCCTTGCCGTGATGAGTTGGGCGCCGTTGCGCTTGATTCTCAGGATGGCGTAGAGGAGGGCGAGCAGTATGAGTCCGGTGATGGCAGCCTTCCATCCGTATCCGTAGAAGGGGATGCCGAGCATGGCCACTGCCAGCAGGAATGCGGTGTCCTGTCTTGCGGCGCTGTGGTCGTTGTAGGTCTCATAGATGGCCCAGATGACGGTGGCCACGAGCAGTATGATGTAGATGATGACACCTGTGTTGAAACTGCATCCGAGGGTGTTGACGAAGAAGAGCTCGAACCATCCTCCGACGGTGATGATGCCTGGTACGACGCCGTAGAGCACGGCGGCGACGATGACAAATGAGAGGAGCAGGACGAGGAGCGACCCTTTGAGGTTGGCGTTCTTTGCCTTGCGGTAGTAGAACACGAGTACGATGGCGGGAATGCACAGCAGGTTGAGCAGGTGCACGCCGATGGAGAGTCCTGTCATATAGGCGATGAGCACGAGCCATCGGTCGCTATGCGGCTGGTCGGCCTGGTCTTCCCACTTGAGGATGAGCCAGAAGACGATGGCAGTGAAGGCCGACGAGTAGGCGTAGACCTCACCCTCGACGGCACTGAACCAGAAGGTGTCGCTGAAGGTGTAGATGAGTGCTCCCACCAGGCCTGCACCCTCGATGGCGATGAGCTTGTTGACGGTCATCTCGCTCCAGTCGCGCAGGATGAGTTTGCGTGCCAGGTGAGTGATGGTCCAGAACAGGAACATGATACACACGGCACTGAGGAGCGCGTTCATGATGTTGACCATATAAGCCACCTGTGTCGGGTCGCTGGCAAACTGTGAGAACAGGTTGGCCGTGAGCATGAAGAATGGCGCCCCCGGCGGGTGGCCTATCTCCAGTTTGTAACCTGTAGTGATGAATTCGGGACAGTCCCAGAAACTGGCTGTCGGTTCTACTGTGGCGCAATAGACGACGGCTGCGATGAGAAATGCGAGCCAGCCCATTGCGTTGTCCACCAATCTGTACTTCTTCATAGAAATAATCTCTTTCTAAAATTGCAATTTGGGGGCAAATTTACGAAAAAAAGCGGACTTTCCACTCACCTGTGGCGGTTATTTTGAGGGAAAGGCGGCTTTTATGGTTTTCTGTGTGAGAAAAGTGAGTGTCTCAGAAGATTTTGACCGACCAGTAGGCCACGAAGACATATCTGAGAATCTTTCCGAGGAACACGCTGATGGCGCTGACGACGGGATTGGCTCTCATGAGTCCGAGGAGGATGCAGATGGCCGTGCCGATGACGGGCAGGAAGGAGAAGAACCCCATCCAGGCGCCTCTACCCCCCATGAACCGCTTGGCTTTGTCGAGTTTTTCCTTATTCACGTGCAGGTATCGCTCTATCCACTCCATCTTCCCGAGGTGGCCGATGTAATAGTTGAACATGCTTCCTCCCCAATTGCCGATGGTGGCATAGATGAGCAGTGGCACGGGCTCCAGTCCGGCGGCGATGAGGCCCATCAGCACCGCCTCGCTGGTGAAAGGCAGGAAACTGCCTGCTATAAAGGCAGAAATGAACATGCCTGTATAGCCGTATTGGACAAGAAATTCGATGACGGCATCCATACGTTGTAGGCGATGATGGCTAATGTGATGATGACGATGATTTGGAAGGTGATATTGGTGAGCCAGGTATGTGTGAGAGTCATATAGTGGGCGATGAGCGGACTGGTGTTGACAATCATGATGCCCAGCAGCAGTTCGTAGTGTTGCGGCTGCAGGATGAGGAAAATGAGCGTGACAATATCGACGGTGATGAATATCTCGTGGAGCAGTCTTGTGCGGATTTTGTCCTGATAGCCGCTGTTGAGGTAGTGTACGACACCGATGACGGTGAGAGTCACTGTCCATCCTATGGCGAGCCATTCATGCTCACCGACGCCTTTGAAGTCAGCCAGTGGCAGAAACTCCCACAACGGCCTGAAATGGCTGGCCACCACGTCGCCGCCCTGGAAGAAGATGATGAAGGGTCCTCCCAGCCAGTAGGGCGTGGCGAGTCCGATGATTGAAGCCCAGAAGGTCTTGGCATTGAATGCCCTAAGGCATGATGCCATGAGCACCCATATCACCGGCACGTAGTAGAGCACCTGGACGAAAACCATGCTTGCCAGTCCGAGGCAGAAGAATCCGTAGAATACCCACCCCGGCGACTCGTCGTGCAACTTGCAGTGGAAGAGCATGTAGTAGAGCGCCACAATGCACAGCTGCATGATGCTGTTCTCTATTTTGGGGAAGAGGAAGATGGCTGTGGCGACGAGCAGCAGGTAGGTGGCGGCGGTGGCCTGGCTGTTGACACGCAGGAGTTGGTTGGCGCTGTTGAGCTCAAGCAGCAGGATGGTGGAGACGGCGAGACACACCAGTTGCATCCACAGTTCCTGCTCCACGAGTCCTGTGAGGTAGCAGGCCGCTGCCGCAATGGCGGCGGCGACCGGCATCAGCGCCTTGCTCTCTGTGACGGTGTTTTGAAGTCGCTTGTAGCCCATGCCTTGAGGCTTATAGGTCGCTTCCTATGTCGCTTCGGAAGTATTTGTCGGTGAAATGTATCTTCTGTGCCTCCTCGAAGCTCTTTTGCAGCGCCTCCTCTTTGTCGCGTCCGTAGCTGCTCACGGCTATCACGCGTCCGCCAGAGGTCACCACCTGACCTTCTTTCAGTGCCGTGCCGCTGTGGAAGACGATGGAGCCTTGCACCTGGTCGATGCCCGTGATGGGGTAGCCTTTGCGGTAAGCCTGGGGATAGCCTCCGCTGACGAGCATGACGCATACGGCCGCCCGTTCGTCGAAGACCACCTCGCGCCGGTCGAGGTCTCCTGCCGCCACTCCCTCGAAGAGGTCGACGATATCGCTCTTGAGTCGCAGCATGACGCTCTCGGTCTCCGGGTCTCCCATGCGGCAGTTGTATTCGATGACCATCGGCTCGCCTTCTACGTTGATGAGTCCGAAGAAGATGAATCCTTTGTAGTCGATGCCCTCTTCGGCCAGGCCGTCGATGGTGGGTCTGACGATTCTGTCCTCCACTTTGCCCATCCATTCCTTTGTGGCGAAGGGCACGGGTGTGACGCTTCCCATGCCACCGGTGTTGAGGCCGGTGTCATGCTCGCCGATGCGCTTGTAGTCTTTTGCCTCAGGGAGCATCTGGTAGTGCTTGCCGTCGGTGAGTACGAACACGGAGCACTCGATGCCGCTGAGGAACTCCTCAATGACCACTCTGGCCGAGGCCTGTCCGAACATCCCTCCGAGCATCTCTGTCAGTTGCTGCCGGGCCTCGTCGATGGTGGGCACGATAAGTACGCCCTTGCCGGCGCAGAGGCCGTCGGCCTTGAGCACATAGGGCGGCTGCAGCGTCTCGAGGAAAGCGAGTCCCTCGTCGAGGCTGTTGGCGTTGAAGGTGCGGTAGCGTGCGGTGGGGATATGGTGCCTCTGCATGAATTCCTTGGCGAAGTCCTTGCTGCCCTCCAGCTGCGCCCCTTGTGCCGACGGGCCGATGACGGGGATGCCAGCGGTGCGTGTGTCGGCGGCGAAGTCGTCGTAGATGCCTTTGACGAGCGGGTCTTCGGGTCCCACCACCACCATGTCGATATTGTGAGTGGCGGCGAAGTCCTTGAGCGCCTCAAAGTCATCTGCCTTGATAGGCACGTTTTCGCCCACGTCGGCTGTTCCGGCGTTGCCGGGTGCGATATAGAGTTTTTCTGTTTTCTCGCTCTGAGCGATTTTCCATGCGAGGGCATGCTCACGCCCTCCGCTTCCAAGAAGGAGGATATTCATTTTAGGTATGTTCTGTTAATTCTGTTTATTTATAAAGCCGTATTCGATAGATTCTATTTCTGTCGCTTTTTGTTTTTATTCGGCGCATAGCGTCATGTCTCATCGGTCGTATAGCCCGCTATACTCCCTTTGCGACTTACACTCTGCTCTCGACTAAAAATCAAAAATCGTCCCGACATAATTAATAGAACCTATCTTTGGTGTCTGTGTTAAAGATTCTCTTCAAAGTATTTAGTGATGCGCTCATGCAGGTGCACGCTCTTGTGCCCCCTCATGTTGTGAGGCTCGCCGGGATAGACAAAGAAGTCGGGCTGTGTGCCAGCATTGATGCATGCCTCGATAAACGAGAGGCAGTGCTGTGGCACCACGGTCTTGTCGTTGAGGCCCTGTATGATCTGCAGTTTCCCTTTCAGGTTTTTCGCCTGTGGGATGAGCGATGTCTTCTCATAGCCTTCGGGGTTGGTCTGCGGTGTGTCCATATACCGCTCTCCATACATCACCTCATACCATTTCCAGTCGATGACCGGTCCGCCAGCCACGCCTACCTTGAACACGTCGGGGTAGTTGGTCATCAGCGAGATGGTCATGAATCCGCCGAAGCTCCAGCCGTGCACGCCGATGCGCTCGGTGTCGACGTAGGGCAGTGTCTTCAGGTATTCCACCCCTTTCATCTGGTCGGCCATCTCCACTTGTCCGAGTTGGCGGAAGGTGGCTTGCTCGAAGGCGAGACCGCGGTCTTTGCTCCCTCTGTTGTCGAGGATGAAGAGCAGGTATCCTTTTCCTGCCATGTAGGTCTCCCATCCTCGCGACATATAGTTCCACCGTGCCTCCACGTTGCGTGAGTGCGGTCCTCCGTAAACATATACCACGGTGGGGTATTTCTTTGAGGGGTCGAAACCGATGGGCTTCACCATGCGGTAATAGAGGTCGGTGGTGCCGTCGGCGGCCTTGATGGTGCCGCATGAGAACTCCGGCACGTCGTATCCCTCCCATGGGTTGTCGGCGGTGAAGAGGGTCTTCTCGCCTTTCTCGCCGAGGGTGAGGAGTGAGATGCGTCTCGGCACATCGGGCTCCGTATAGTTGTCGAAGATGAATTTCCCCGATGCCGACAAGATGCTGGTGTGCCTTCCGTCGGCCTGCCACACGTTGGCATGGCATCCTCTGCCGTTGTCCAGGAGCGTCCGTTTGCCGTTGCTCAGGCTCACCTCGTAGAGGTTGTTCTGTATGGGGCTGGCCTCGGTGGAGAGCACCACCACGCTGTTGCGTTTGCGGCAGAATCCCACGAGGTCGATGACTACCCATTGCCCTTTAGTCAACTGCTTGATTTGCTTTCCTTTGGTGTCGAGCAGGTAGAGGTGGTTGTAGCCGTCTTTCTGGCTCTGGAGGATGAATTTGCCGCTGTCCCAGGGGATGAAGGTGATCGGTGTCAGCGGTTCGGCATAGCGGTCGTTGTGCTCGGTATAGATGACCCCTTTGCGCTCGCCGTTGACAGCGTCGTATACGGTGAGTGCGATGTCTGTCTGGTCGCGGTTGAGTTCCTGTATGTAAAGGCTTTTTGAGTCGGGGCTCCACTGCAAGTTGGTGAAATAGCGGTCGGTGGGGTCGCCGGCATTCAGATAGACGGTGGTGGCGGTGGCGAGGTCGTAGACGCCGATGGTGACTTTGTGGCTGGTCTCTCCGGCCATGGGATATTTGTCGGGCATCTCGGTGGCGATGCGTGTGGTGATGTCCACCTGCGGGTAGTCGTCCACCATGCTCTGGTCCATGCGGTAGAAGGCCAACTTTTGTCCGTCGGGGCTCCAGAAAGTGCCTTTATAGATGCCGAACTCGTCGCGGTGCACGCTCTGCCCGTAGACGATTTCCCTGCTTCCGTCGGTGGAGAGCTGGCGGGTCTTGCCGTTCTCGTCAGTCACGAAGAGTTGCTGCTCGTCGACATAGGCGAGTGCTTTTGACGCGGGGCACCAGTCGCTCACCTCATGTCCGTCTTTCTGTGTCCACACGGTCTTTTTCTGCTGCCAGTCATAGATGAGCCGTCCGGCGCCTGTCTCTACCACGGCAAGGGTCTGGCCGGGGTAGGGGAACTGCACGGCGGTGAGGCTGTAGGCTTTTTCCTCCTCGCTGAGGCCACCGTTGATGTCGTCGAGGGTGAAGAGCGTGTTTTCGGTGAGTTTCTTCCCGTCGATTTGAGAGCAGGACTCCCGCTCGCTATGCACGAGCACATCGCCCCACCAGGCATAGTATTCGTTGGCAGGCGACATCTTTCGGTAGTTCTTTCCGCCGAAGTTGAGCTCTTCGAGTGTCAGCAGTTTTTGTGCCATTGCGGGGTGGGGTAGGAGGATGAGGGCGATGAGGCCCAGCCAGGCGGCGATGTTAGTCTTCGTCATGATCTCTTCGGTCGTTGCGTTTGCGGTCATATCCTTTCTTTCCGGCAGGGCGCGACGGCCGCTGTCCACGGCTGTTGCGGCTGTCCCGGTCTCGGTCCCTGTCTCTGCGGAAGGGCTTCCGGTCGCCTCTGTCCCTGTCGTCTCTGCTGTCTCTCCCTCTGCTGTCTCTTCCTCTGCGGAAAGGCTTCCTGTCGTCGCCTCTCTCTCTGTCGTCGCGGTTGAATCTGCGCTGCGGCCGTTCTTCTTCCTCCTCCTTTTGTCTGAACGACTCCAGTTTATGGTGGTGGAAGGTGAAGGTGCGGATGTCGCCCTCTTCGTTGGCCGATTCTTCTTCAAGGCGTTGTTTGAACTCCCTGTTCTTCTTGAACCTGTGTCTCTCTGCCATGGCGGCCAGCTCTTCCTCGGTCTTCACCACTCCTCCCTCGCTTCTGAAGGTTTTCAACTTGCCTTCGAAGATGGTGTATTTGCGGAACTCGCATTCCAGCGAACCGTTGTAGAGCGGGAATTTGATGGAAGGCCTGAGTCCTATCTGTTCGAAGCATTCCTCCCTGTAGCTGAGCACCCATGCCTCGTTGCCCACGAAGGCATGCTTGAGTTTCTCGCCGATGATGCGGTAGGTCTCCAGCAGGTTGGGTGTCGAGATGCGCTCTCCGTAAGGAGGATTGGTCACCATGATGCTTTTCTCTGCCGGCTGTGTGAAGTCCTTGATGTCGGCCTGCTCGATGGTGATGTCTTGCGACAGTCCGGCGGCCCTGACATTCAGACGTGCGGTGTTGACGCTCTTCATGTCGATGTCGTAGCCGTAGATATGGTGCTTGAACTCACGTTCGCGTGAGTCGTCGTTGTAGATGGTGTCGAAGAGTTCGGCGTCGAAGTCGTTCCATTTCTCGAAGGCGTAGCTTTTGCGGAAGACGCCCGGCGAGATGTTGCGTGCGATGAGCGCGGCCTCGATGAGGAGAGTGCCCGACCCGCACATCGGGTCGATGAAGTCGCTGTCGCCCTTCCATCCCGTGAGCAGGATCATGCCTGCTGCGAGCACCTCGTTGAGGGGTGCTTTCACCGACTCCTGCCTGTATCCTCTTTGGTGGAGTGAGTCGCCGCTGGAGTCGAGGCAAAGGGTGGCGTCTTCGTCAGCGATGTGGATGTGCAGCCTGATGTCAGGGTTGGTGACAGACACGTTGGGTCTGCTACCTGTTTTTTCTCTGAACTGGTCGACGATGGCGTCTTTCACTTTGTATGCGACGAATTTGGAGTGTCTGAACTCGTCGGAGAAGACCACGGAGTCGATAGCGAAAGTCTTGCTGTTGTCGAGATATTCTGCCCAGTCCACCTTGAGCACCTCGTTGTAGACATCGTCGGCGCTTCTTGCTTTGAAATGAATGATGGGCTTGAGGATTCGGATGGCGGTGTGCAACTGGAAGTTGGCGCGGTACATCAGTTCTTTGTCTCCTTTGAACGACACCATTCGGCGTCCTATCTGCACGTCGTTGGCTCCCAGTTCGGTCAGTTCTTGTGCCAGGATGGGCTCCAGGCCCATGAAAGTCTTGGCAATGAGTTCGAATTCCATTCTGTATAAGTGAAAAATGAGTGAGTGAGCGGGCACGCTGTTGCCTGCGTCACCAGACCTATAGGTCAATTTTTTGCAAAGTTAGTGATTTTTGGTGAAACCTCCGCTATCGGAGTCATTTTTTATGGTTTTTTTGACATGCGTCGCACTTGTTTGCTCTGCTGTTCCATGGTCATCTGTCGCGCTTTGAGAGACTCATCGTCCTCCTGAGGGTCAGTTGGGTGCCCACGTTGTTGCCCGTCCACTGTCCGTGGTCGAGTGCCACGGCGGCGGTGACGGTCCAGTGTCTGAGGGGGCTGCTGTGGGGGAAGGCATAGCGTGCCTCGGCCATGAGGTAGCTGTTGCAGACAGGTTTGGGTGTCGGTAACTCATAGGAGCCGAATCCCTTTTGCCATGTGGCCATCAGCCGGTAGTAGAGTTGTGCCGTCGGTTGTCCGCTGAGCGCGAGGTGCCATGCCACGAACCTGTTGTTTTCCACCGCCACCCTCTGGTCGTGGTTATAGAGCGGTGAGCGGTAGAGCGGGTTGCCGGCCACCTGTCCCCAGTGCTGCCATCCCGGGTGGATGTAGTGGTTGTAGTAGTCGTCGCACCCTCCGAAATGGTCGGAGAGCGAAGGCGTCCGGTCGTGGTAGAGTGCGCCGCTCTGGTGTTTTGAGTAGATATATTCGGCAACGATGTCGTTGACCCATCGTTGTTTTTTGAGGCGTATCTCCGCTCCGAGCATCATGTCTTTCAGGCGATAGAGGAACCATCTGCTGTACTTCCAGTCGTTCCATTCCTCGCCTTCGCCATATCCGTCGTATTCGAAGAAGAGCATCTGCGAGCTGTCTTCGAAGAAATGGTCTCCATAGATGGCCAGATGGTAGGCGGGCTTGTCGATGCTGACGCGCACCAGGTAGTTGCCCAGATGGTTCCCCTCTTTGTTTTTGTAGTCGCCCTCGCCGCTGTCGAACCCTGCCGGCACGAAGGCGTGGATGAAGGCTTTGGGGCTTTCGTCGTTTTCTACGATGGTCTCCGTGCCGTTGTTGAACTGGTGCGACTTGCCTCCGAACTGGCATCCCATCTCCAGTCCCAGTTCGAGGGCGACGGTGCAGTGCTCCTTTCCGAAGCGCAGGTAGCCCGCCTTGGTGTGAACGTAGGTGTGCTCGGTATATTTGGTGGTCTTGGCGGTGAAGTCTTTCTGCCATTGGTCGTCGGTCTGGATGCCGTAGGACAAGTTTCCTTTGATGGCCAGCCACCCCTTGGTGCCGGGCACTTCCCAGTATTGGGGCAGCGCCACCCTCACTCCGGGCCATGGCCTCGCGTTGCACCCCAGCGTCTGTGCCCCGCTGCTCAGCAGTTGGTTTCTCAATTCCACAGGCTGCTCTTTGCTTCCTATCGTGAGCACGCCTTTGTGCCATCTGGCTTCACCGTAGAGTTGTTGCACGATGACGGTGCTTGTGAAGTGATGTGCGACAGCCACGTCGGCGCCGTAGCCGAAGGCCAGGTCCTTCAGCGAGTCCTCCTCCATGGAGTGGGTGAGTGCGGCCCTCACATACCCGTTGTCGGTGCTGAGCGAGGAGAGTCCGTAGCGGTTGGCGTTGAGCCACAGAGGGGTGTTGTCGCCGTGTGTGACAGTGGCCTGCACCTCGGCAGAGAGTGTGGTCTGCGCCTCGGCGGCAGTGAATCCTGCCGTGAGGGCGGTGATGATGGCCAGTGGGGCGGCTAAACGTCTTATCCTCATGTGGTTGTGTTCAGATGTTTCTCTCGTAGTACTCGAAAAATCGCCGGCAGACGGCCGTTCGCATGAGCACCTTCTCGAAGAGGAGGATGCCGATGATAGCCGTGGCGATGCCCAGCAACACGTCGATGACATAGTGATGGCCGCTGTAGACAGCCGTCCACCAGATGCCCGCGGTGATGCAGGCGAAGAGTGCGACGACAAATATGCTGCGCCTGCTGAGTGCGGCGTAGATGGTGGTGATGAGCATGTAGGCGGCGTGGAGCGAGGGCAATGCGGCGAAGATGTTGGCGTTGTTGACGTAGATGCTCTCAAAGATGGGCATGCCTACGAGTTGGTCGAAGCGTGCCAGTCCGGCCATGTTGCCAGGCGTGTTGAGAATCGGCTCGTAGCCATAGTTGATGACATACCATGGCGGTGCCGCGGGATGGATATAATAGCCGATGAATCCGAGCCAGTTGACGAGGAGGAAGACGACGGCGAAATGGAGGTACATCTTCTTCTCGCCTTTGAGATAGAGCATCAGTCCGAAGGCCACCGGCACCGGCACCCAGCACAGGTAGAAACACCCCGCCAGGAAGTCGGCCACGGCATTGTGATGCAGGTTGAAATATTCGTTGGGGGTGATGGTGCCGCCGCCGGCAGAGATGCCGAAGAGACTCAGTTCGGCATCGTGGAGTCCGCGGATGTCGATAGGGTTGACCTGATAGTTGGGGTAGAGCCTCATCCAGTCGTAGGTGACGGCGAAGATGACGAAGGGCAGCAGGGCGATGGAGAGCCTGCGCGTGGCGGGGTGGGGGAAATAGAGAGCGGCGAATGCGGCGGCCAGCACCACGTGCATGGGTTTGAGCCCTACGACGGTAGCCTGGAAGACGAGATAAATGGCGATGGCGGCAAGCACCGTGGCCGTCTGTCGGCCTGAGAGACCTTCGCAGAGGTGTAACTTACTGCTGCCCATCGCGCTTCTTGAGTTGTTCGTGACAATGTGCCACCCGCCAGAAGGCCGTGATGTTGGCCAGCACCGCGATGAGTATCATGCCTCCTGCCAGCCACCACATCTCGCCGGTGAGGCCGGTGATGATGGCGGCGACAGCAGTCACTACCACTCTCTCGGGCCGCTGCATCAGTCCCACCTTGCATTCGATGCCTAATCCTTCGGCGCGCGCCCTTACATAGCTCACCATCACCGAGCCCGTCATGGCGAGGAAGGTGACGACGCCCATCCAGAACCATCCGGCCTTGACCATCAGCAGGCAGATGCCGAAGAGCGTCACCAGTTCGCTGTACCTGTCGAGGGTGGAGTCCCATAGGGCGCCGAAGGGCGACGACATGTTGCCCATCCGTGCGAGCCGGCCGTCGATCATGTCGAAAAGTCCTGCGGCGAGGATGACGGCTCCCGCCCATCCGGTGAGTGCCATGGCTTCAGCGTTGTTTCCCTCTCCGGCCTTGAGCGCTGCCTCGATGAACAGCCATGTGGCGCCCACATTGCCGAGCAGTCCGATGGTGGTGACCATGTTGGGTGTGATGCCGATGGCTATCATTCCCTTGATGAGCGGGTTGATGAGCACATAGATGATTTTCTGTATGTATGTCCTGTAGTCCATATTCTCTTAAATTGAGTCGTTGCGGTTGACCGCCGTTGTGTTGTTCCTGTCGTTCAGGTGCTTGTTGCGGTAGACGAAGAGCCGCTGCATCTGGTAGTTCCACAGCAGTGCCACGGCGATGCTCACGATGGCCTTGCTGATGATGAAGTGCTTCCCCGACACCTCTGTCAGCGCATAGGTGCCTGCCGTGTTGAGGATGATGCTTCCCGCCCACACCAGCAGATATTTAAATGCCACATAGCGCTTCTTTTGCCCGTCGCTCCCGAACACCCACCTGTAGTTGGCGGCACAGTTGGTCACACCGCCGGAGACGGCCCCGATGAACGAGGCGGCCACATACCATAGATGGCACACCTCGTGGAGCAGCAGCGAGATGGCGAAATCGACCAGGGTGGCCAGTTGCGCCGTCAGTTGTGCCTTGGAGAAGAGCCATAGCTCATGCTTCAGTTTGCCCATCTCATAGAGCGGTTTGAGAGTAGACGAGCATCACACCGTATTCCACGACGGCAGCGTAGATTCCGGCGGCGATGTCGTCGCCCATCACCCAGAATGCGCCCGGCCGCTCATCGAGCCTGCGTATGCCTAACGGTTTGAGGATGTCGAAGAAGCGGAAGAGCAGGAGGGCGAGCAGTGCCCACCATCCGTTGGTGGCGAGCAAGAGGGGGATCCATACGCCCACCATCTCGTCGACCACCACTCTGCTGGGGTCCTCTCCCCAATATGGCTCGAGCCTGGCCGTGGCCCATGTGCCCAGGATGGTGAACACCACGATGAGCGCCAATAGTACGACAGTGAGGGCTGCAGGCGTGAGCACGGCCCACAGACCCCACCAGATGAGTGTGGCCAGCACAGCACCTGCCGTGCCTGGTCCCCATGGCCAGAATCCTGAGCCGAATCCTGTCCCGATAATGACGGGTAATAGCGGCGGACGTTTCATATTGATTTGCAAAAATAGCGAAATTATTTCAAACGTCTCATCTTTGCCCTAAAAAAATGTAAAAACCCGAAAAAACATTTGCGTTTTCTCCCTTTTCTCGTAAGGAATGAGTACCTTTGCAGACTGATAACAAGCGTTGTGCTGCCCGGAAGGTTCAGATGCCGTCTCTTTTTTGCCCGCCATCTGGCGCGTTCCGTCTCCGGCACCTTTATTAGGAATTGAATTGCGACATTTTCTGCTCATCCTCATCATCCTGACATGTGCGTGTCCATCGCGTGCCCAGATCACTGGCGAGATTGTGGATGCCTCCGACGGGCTTCCTATCCCTTATGCCAGTGCCATCTACCGTGGCAACAAGACAGCGGTGGCCAGCGACGGTGAGGGCCGCTTCAGCATCGAGCGTCACAATGGTTGGAGGCTCACCATCAGTTCGGTGGGCTATGTGCCTCAGGTGATCAATATCGGTCCCTCAACGCCTGCCCATCTTGTCATCAGGCTCAAGTCCGACACCAAGAAGCTCGATGAGTTCACCTACAAGAAGAAGCGCTCGTCGCGTTACAGCCGCAAGGACAACCCCGCTGTGGAACTGATGCGCAAGGTGATTGCCTCGAAGAAGCGCACCGACCTTCGCAACCACGACTTCTATCAGTACAACAACTACCAGAAGATTACCCTTGCCCTCAACGACCTCACTCCTGAAGCCCTTGAGAACAAGGTGTTCAAGCGCCATCCCTGGCTGCTCGACCAGGTGGAGATCTGCCAGTATAATGAGAAACTGATACTCCCCGTGTCGGTCGATGAGACGCTCACCCAGAAGCTTTACCGCAAGAGTCCCCACACCGAGAAAGACATCATCAAGGGGCAGAACTCCACTGGCGTGAACGACCTGTTTCAGACGGGCGACATTCTCAACACGGTGCTCAAGGACGTATTCACCGACATCGACATCTACGACGACCAGGTGCGGCTCTTCCAGTATCCCTTCACCAGTCCCATCGGGCGCGATGCCATCCAGTTCTACCGCTTCTATCTCACCGACACGCTCTATTTAGGCAACGAGAAGTGCATCCTTGTCGACTTCACCCCCAACAACCAGCAGGACTTCGGCTTCCGCGGCCAGCTCTACATCCTGGCCGACTCGTCGTATCAGCTGAAGCGTTGCGAGCTCACCATCCCCAAGACGAGCGATGTCAACTGGGTGGAGAACATGAAGTGCATCCAGGAGTTCGGACGTATCGACAGCGGCGAGTGGGTGCTCATCCTCGACGATATGTTCGTGGAACTCAAGATGGCGAAGTTTCTCTCCAAGTTCATCGTCGTGCGCACCACGCGCCGCACCGACTTCGCCTTCGACGAGATTCCCCGTCCGCTGCTCAAAGGCAAGAAGGCGGTGCTCAAGGATGCTTATGCCGAGATGCGCGACGAGAAATTCTGGGACGAGTACCGGCAGGTGGAACTCACCAGCAGCGAGAGCTCCATCGATGCCTTCATCAAGCATATCGAGGAACTCAAGGGCTTCAAGTATGTCATCTTCGGCCTTAAGGCCCTCATCGAGAATTTCGTGGAGACAGGCTCCAAGGAGCACCCGAGCAAGGTAGACATCGGTCCCGTCAACACCATCATCTCCCAAAACTTCTACGACAAGTGGCGCCTCCGTGCCAGTGCTCAGACGACGGCCAACTTCCATCCCCATCTGTTCCTGAAGGGCTATATTGCCCGTGGCATGGAGTCGAAGCAGAACTACTATGACGCCGAGTTGATCTACACGTTCAACAAGCCTGGCTATCTGCCTCGTGAGTTTCCCAAGCAGAGTATCTCGTTCCAGACGATGAAGGACGTGGCGCTGCCGTCGGACAAGTTTATCCAGACCGACAAGGACAACATGTTCACCTCGGTCAAGGTGAGCGAGATCGACAAGATGTTCCTCTACAACCGCCAGTGCATCAATTTCGACTTCGAGGAGGAGTGGGGCTTCAAGATCTTCGCCGAGGCGAAGACAGAGAAGGTGAACCCCATCGGAAATATTGCCTTTGAGCGGCTCTCCGACCACACTAGCCTGCCGTCGCTGCGGTATACCGAGGCCACGGTGGGCGTGCGCTATGCTCCCGGCGAGACGTTCATCAACACCAAGCAGCACCGCTGGCCCATCAACCTCGATGCCCCCGTCTTCCGCCTGCAGCACACGATGGGCTTCAAAGGTGTGCTCGGTGGCCGCTACCGCTACAATTTCACCGAGGGAGAGGTGTATAAGCGTCTGTGGATACCGATGAACTGGGGCAAGGTGGACGTCCGGCTGAAGTTCGGCGCTCAGTGGAACAGTGTTCCCTATCCGCTGCTCATCATGCCCGTGGCCAACCTGGGCTATATCCTTGAGGACCAGACGTTCAACCTGATCAACAACATGGAGTTCCTCAACGACCGCTATGCCTCGCTGATGGTCGACTGGGACCTCAACGGTAAGATATTCAACCGCATACCGCTGCTTCGCAAACTCAAATGGCGAGAGTGGTTCGGCGTGCGTTGCCTCTGGGGGGCACTCACCGACAAGAACAACCCCACGCTTGCGGCCAACCAGTCCAGCGACGTGCTCATGGCCTTCCCCGACGGATGCTATATCATGGACCGCAAGCGGCCTTATTGGGAAGCATCGTTCGGCATACACAATATTTTCAAGCTTCTTCACGTTGAATATGTGAGAAGGTTCAGTTACCTCAACCTCCGCACTGCCAACAAGCAGGGTGTGAGGTTCACCATCCGCACCACTTTCTGATCCCAGGAGGTGGCGTGGAGGATATGTTATTGACAGAGACGAAAGAAAAGAGACGACAGATGAACGACAATCATATACCACAGCATAGCGGCAGCAATAAGCCCGACATGGTGGCCATCGGCACGGTGGCGGCCGGCGTCCTTGCAGCCATCTTTTTTGTGAATAACCGGCTCTTGCCTAATATAATAGGTGTAGTGTTCATGGCACTCTATGTCATAGGCAGGAAGAGCTATCGCCGCATGGTGGCCGGCAGAGGCACGATGACACGTGCCGGCGCCCTCATCGACCAGTGGACCGACCACCTGGTCTTCGCCTTCATCTATCTGGCCATCTGCTGTCGCCTCTACTATACGCCCATGCCGGGCGTCGACATGCCATGGAAGTGGGCCATCTGCGCCCTCTGCCTCGTGGCTGCCGTCTTCGCCCATTCGCCCCAGTCGGCCCTCACCGACTATTACAAGCAGCTGCACCGGTGGATGAAGAACGGCACCGGCAGCAGTCACCCTTACCGCCTCCATCGCCAGATGGAGCGGCACACCCCCCATCTGCAGCGGATGCTCAAGGCCCTTGAGAGTGCCGAGGCGGAGGGGCGTCATCTTCCCGATGACCTCAGAGCCCGCTTCCTCAGCGGCAGCGACCGTCTGCTGCGCATCGGGCGATGCCTGTCGCTCCCTGTCCGCAGCACCCTCCTGTCTGTGGCCTGCCTTGTCGGTCATCCCTGGGCCTATCCGCTGGCCGAGGTGGTGGTGCTGGGGTGTGTCTATATCTATCTCCACAAAAGCCATGAGGCCCTTTGCGATGAAATCTCCAACCAACTCAATATGACCAGAGAGGATGAGACAGGTGTATAAGATATTGACTACGGTAGTCCTTCTTTGGACATGGGCCATGGCGGCCACCGCCCAACTCACCGG
>CADBLU010000174.1 GCA_902795605.1 uncultured Prevotellaceae bacterium
TGGATTTGGCAACTTGAACGATGCTATGATGGAGAAAATCTCCAATGCGGGAAACGGCACATATTATTATATCGACAGCGAGGAAGAGATGGTCAAGGTGTTCGTGAATGAGCGCGAACGTTTTGTCAGCGTGGCAAACGATGCCAAATGTCAGGTCACGTTTGACAAAGAGATGGTTGACCAATACCGTCTGATCGGCTACGAGAACCGGGCGCTCAACACTGAGGATTTCGAGGACGACAAAAAAGACGCCGGTGAAATCGGAGCCGGACAGACCATCACCGCTCTCTATGAAATCGTACCTACAGAGAAATTCCAACAGAGTCTGAAGAATCCTTCCGCGGCAAAGCATCATGTCGCCACCTTCGACTTCCGCTATAAGAAATCGCTAAACAGTACAAGTATCCCATTGAAAATCGACTTGGCTGTGGAGGATATGCTCAGAAACGGCCAGCCACTTCAAATGTCCGAGAACCTGAGCTTCGCCGCTGGTGTAGCGGCATACGGCATGGTGTTGAGGACCTCACCACACAAAGGTGACGCCACCCTTGAAATGGCCTGCAAATTGATAGAGAGCAGCCTCGGCTACGACCCGCATGGCTATCGCGCTGAATTACTCTCCATCATCAAAAAAGGGATGAGCACGGAGGAATGACAGGTGATTTGAGCCAGCACTTCGTAGAATGCTTATGCTTTCTTAGGAAATCATCAACCGCTTTGCTATGTCCGCGAATGCGGTTTGAGTTTCTCTTTTTGATTTTTTGCAGTTTTTTCTAAACATTTCCTCAAATACGCAAAAAAATTGCGTAGCATTGTTATAGCTTTGCACCGCGGTCTGTAACCAACCAGACACGTATAGAAAGCTGAGCTACGGAGCACCACCTATTTATCAAAGATGTATTACAACTAAAAAGAAAAGACAATGCAAGTCAAGATGATTAACAACCGCCCTGTGAAAATATGGACGGACAACGTTGAGGAAACGGCCATGAGCCAGATAGAGAACCTGACCACACTGCCCTTCCTCTTCCATCACCTGGCCATCATGCCCGACGTGCATGCTGGTATGGGAATGCCTATCGGTGGTGTGCTGGCATGCGTGGACGCAGTGATTCCCAACGCCGTGGGCGTAGACATCGGCTGCGGCATGTGCGCCGTGAAGACCAACTGGAAAGTGAGCGACATCCCCACCGAGGTAATGCGTAAGCAGATCATGAAAGGAATCCGCACTCGCATCCCTCTTGGAATGGACCATCACAAAGAGGCGCAGGATGAGAAATACCTGCCCACAGGCCACGACATCGACGCCCTTGAGGTGGTGAGGCGCCGCCTTAGTTCCATCCCCAAAGAGGTGGGAACGTTGGGTGGCGGCAACCACTTCATCGAGTTGCAGAAAGATGAGGACGGCATCCTCTGGATCATGATCCATTCCGGCTCACGCAACCTTGGCAAGCAGGTGGGTGACTACTATAACAAGATAGCCGCCACGCTCAACGCACGGTGGCACTCGGTGGTGTCGCCCGACATCCGCCTGCCGTTCCTCGCCCGCGGATGCAAGGAATTCGACATGTACTGGAAGGAGATGCAATACTGCATCGACTTCGCACTCTGCAACCGTCGTCTGATGATGGAGCGCATCGAGGAAGTGCTTGCCGACGCTCTGCCTGGCATAGAGTTCGAGCCGATGATCAACATCGCCCACAACTACGCCGCATGGGAGAACCACTACGGAAAGAACGTCATCGTCCACCGCAAGGGCGCTACCCTCGCCCGCGAAGGTATCACCGGCATCATTCCCGGGTCGCAGGGCACGGCGTCCTATATCGTCGAGGGACTCGGCAACCCCGATTCGTTCTGCTCATGCTCACACGGCGCCGGTCGCGTACTGTCGCGCTCAGCAGCCATCAGGACACTTGACATGGCCGCAGAGGTGGCCCAACTTGAAGCCAAGGGCATCGTCCACGCCATCCGCAACCAGGAGGACATGCAGGAGGCGACAGGTGCCTACAAGGACATCGAGACGGTCATCGCCAATGAGGCCGACCTGGTAAAGGTAAAGACCCGACTGCTCCCCGTGGCCGTCATCAAAGGTTAACGGCAGCCGATAGTCTTTCCTTGAAAAGGTGACACATTGATTTACTCAAGTTACGACTTGGGTTAAGTGATTGGAGCTTGGGAGTTGAGACAATCGTTCGCAAGAACCATCGGCGGCACAGGTGGAGAGATGCCGGTGCTGCCCCGTGATTCACAACAATCATGTCTACACTCCCAAGTTCCTTCACTCCTATACTTCTTCTGGCAAGAGGAACTTGAATAAAACCATATCATTTTTGTAAGAAACCTTTGTTCTTTGCGTGGTTTTTCTTAGTTTTGCAAAACAATTATTCATTACACATCAAAACTTATGAAGAACCATTGGAGAAAACCTCCTTTCATGCCAGCATTCTTGACTGTCATGCTGTTTGTCCTTTCTTGTATGACGGGACAGGCACAGATAAAAGTGTGGAACGATGTCGTATCGGGCTACGCCAATGCCAGCGCGGTGAAAGTGACACGCGTGGCCATGTACGAAGACCGGACAGAACTTTCCATACACATTGATTTCATCAAAGGACAGTGGATAGCCATCGCACCCAACACAGTGCTCAAAGCCGACGGCAGAGACTACATGGTGAGAAAGGCCACCGTGCTGACGCTTGGAGAACGCTTCACCATGCCGGAGGACACGTTGGACTTCGTGCTGACTTTCGAACCCTTACCCGCAAAGACAGAAACGATAGACCTCGTGGAACCCGGAGGATGGTGCGTAATAAACATCCGCGACGCAAGCCTTCAGCCCAAAGGCATCACCGACACCTATTGGCGCGACGAGGCGACGGGCGACTGGCTCATCGGATTCTCAAACGGACATGTTGTTTATCAAAACCATGTCTGGGACATCACCAGCCTGACGGAGAAAAAGGGTGGTTATGGACTGACGCTTAGCAATGGTGAGACAATCAAGGTGAGCAAGATGAAAAAAGGTCTGCGCACCATCACCATCGACGACGGAAAGCCTGTGACATGCAGTCCCATCACCACCGCATCGCTGCCCGACTACCCGGTGAAGGACACCCGCAAGGGATTCGTCGACAACGGCTACAACCCTACCGACAGCGCGACCATCATCGGATGGCTGAAGGACATGCCAGAACCTGCCTGGCAGGCAGGAAAGGAGTTCAAGGTGAACTACGAGGACATCATCTCCAACAAGGAGGTGAGTGCCTATGCCGAGATGGACTCCCTGGGGCGATTCACACTGAAGATGCCGTTGCTCAACACCTCGGAGGTGTTTGTCGACTGGGGACGCGCCACCGTCAACGCCTTCCTCGAGCCGGGAAAGACCTACTTCTTCCTCTACGACTTCAAGACAGGACAGAAACTCTGGATGGGCGACGACGTTCGGGTGCAAAACGAAATCCTGACACACCCACGCTCCAGAACCGAGGCAGGGGTTCCCTACGACCGCAATGATGTGGACCTCCTGGCATTCCGCGTGGAGGCCGACAGCGCAAGAGAGGTGCAACTGAGACACCTGGAAGCCCTGCTCCAAAGCCATCCCACCTTGTCGCAACGGTATGTGGACTACCTGACAGGCTACTATCACATGCTGCAAGGGCGGAACATGATGCAGGCCCGCTTCAGTGCCAAGAACCGCATCGTGCCCAGGGAATACCTGGAATATGTAGGACGCGACTTCTGGAAGAAAGCCCCCAAGCCATACACTCTCCACCGCGACTTCACAACGATGAACAACGACTTCTTGAGCGAACTCATAACGGGACGGAAAGAGGGTCTGCCAGAGATAATGAAACGGTTGGAGCAAGACGGCAAGGTCACCCTGAGCGATGAGGAGAAGGAACAACTGGCCGCCTATCCCGCCGCCACAAAGAAAGTGCAGGAAGACTTTCAGAACGCGAAGGATGAAAACGAGCGGCAAGCCGTTGTCGAAGCCTTCAACAGTTCAAAGATGGTGACCGTCTTGAGCGGGTTGCTGGATAGATGCAAAGAGCCGATGGAAACTTATAGTTTCATACAGGTGTTGGATGCGGCCGATTCCGTAGGATGCGACAAGACCCTGCGCGACATCATCCTGGCACAGCGCATCCATCAGCAGATAGACGCCACCCGCCAACCGGTGAGTGACAACCTCATGCAATTCGCGGAAAAAGAGATCCTACTGCCAGCCGCATTCGCCAGGGTGAAGGACATCAACGACAAATACCTCGCCATCCTACATCGAGACATCTCTGACTCACCCAGTCTGAAGTCGGCCAAGGACATGGCTGAAATGAGCGACGGCGAGCAGATTCTGCGCAAAATCATCGAACCTTATAAAGGGAAGTTGATTCTTCTCGACATCTGGGGCACTTGGTGTGGCCCATGCAAGGAAGCGCTCTCGCATTCCACTGAGGAATACGAGCGGCTGAAAGACATCGACATGGTGTTCCTCTACTTGGCCAACCGCTCTGACGACGAGTCGTGGAAAAATGTCATCAAGGAGTACAATCTCCTGGGCGACAACGTGGTGCATTACAACCTGCCCGCAGACCAGCAGAATGCGGTGGAGAACTTCCTCAACGTGCAGTTCTTCCCCACCTACCGCCTCATCGACCGCGACGGACAGGTGCTCGATGTCAATGTCAACCCGCGCGACCTCGAAGGTCTGGCAAGGATGTTGGAACAAATGAAATAGAGACACGCTCAGCACACACTCTCTTTACCCTAACCATAAGAAAGATGAAGAGATTGACATTTATCCTGCTATGGATAGCCGCTGTCTGTCATGCTCGGTCATGGCAATCGGTGGCACTGACGAGACAGGTCACCCATCCCCAGCCGATGACGGGACTGGTGCTGTGGCCTGACGAAGCCCGTGACAGGAATGCCACATACGGCGAGACCATCCAACTGGAGTTCTCCTATTGCCTGCCATGCAAGGTGGTGACAGGCTGCGGCGATGACGGCACTATCGAATATGATTGGAGCTAGTTCGACACGTTGTTGGACGACGTGGCCAGCCGCGGCCATCAGCTGATAGCTTCTATTTGCCAATCTCCGTGATGCAGACCACAAGCACCATCGCCTACAGCGTGGAGAGCCTGGTCAGACGTCTCGATGCCATGGGACTGCTGTACGCGGAGATTCGCTTCGCCCCCAACAGCATATACTAAAAGGCCTTGACCAAGAAGGGGTGGTGAGAGCAGCCATCGACGGTCTGAAGCGTGGCCTTCGCAACTGTGTGAATGGTTTCAAAGCCAACCTGATTCTCAGTTGCATGCGTGGGAATGACAACATGAAAGAAAACATGGAGACGGTGCACTTGGGAGAAAAATACCTTGGTGATGGCATCTGTGCCATCGACCTTGCCGGAGCCGAGGCATTATACCCGACGGAGAACTTCCGCTACATCTTCACCTATGCCCGTGCCGCCGGCATCCCCTTCACCATCCATTCGGGAGAGGCGGTCGGCGTGGAAAGCATGCGACATGCGATAGACTTCGGCACACAGCGCATCGGTCATGGGGTCAGAAGCTACAACGACGAGAAGATGAAAGCATTGCTGAAAGCCAAGGACGTCTGCCTCACTCTTTGTCCCACAAGCTTTCACCTTCAAAAAAATGTTTAAAAACGGACTGGAAATTTGGAACTTTCCCTGAAAACCTATACTTTTACAGCCCGAACAAATAATTGAGTTTAGACCACCGGGTAGCGTTCAGTTCGTTGAGCACATGCTGCCGGTGGATGTAGCCAAAGGCGCACAGACACGCCTTCAACCAGACTTTTGACAGCCATCGCCTGCCAATTTAGTCAATCCATTTGAAGTTTAACAATCAACCGTTTCTATTATGGTAAAGACAAAAGTGTTTCTCTTAACAGTCATTGTTTTCTTCTGTCAGGCAATCAATGTCATGGCTCAAGATAAGACAAAGGAAATCGTCGTCATCATAAAAAAGAATTACACGTATGACGACCCGCGTTGGTCACAGCCTGTCACTTTGGAAAAAGGCACTGCGATAACAGTGTGGAACGACGGCAGCCCCACTTACAACTACTGGCCATATCCTGCAGCCAATGTCGGCATACCCAAAAGCGTCACCCGCCTGCCTGGTTCCAACGGAGAGCGCTATCTCCTGTTGAACGGAACGAACGTAAGGTTGAGAGAAGGGCCCTCCACCAGTTACGGCTACTACTGCTACAACAAGCAAAACTCCGCCTCGGTGTATCACAATCAGTTTATCATCGACAGCAAAAAGCCCAAGACCGATGATTGGGGTCTGGAGGCTGAATGGGCACCCTATTACCTCCCGAAAGGTACGAGACTACCCTATCTGGGCAAGGAGAAAGGTTTTTACAAGACAAGGTTCAATGGCAATATTTTCTACATTTCCGCAAAATACTGCCTGCTGAAATAAAAGTAAAAGACTACAGTTTTATTCCGTACTTCACTATCCGCTCCTCCATCATTCCTTCGGGCATGAAACGGAGGAGCGTTTTCGTGATGGTGTTGAGCATGCTCTGACGGATGTAGTCCTCGCGGATATAGAGCGAGACACGGCGCTGCGACAGATAGTCGCCCTCTATGCGGCGCACATTCTCACGTTGCTTGTCGGTGAGGAATGGCAGATGCATCTCGGGGATGATGGTGAAACCGCCGTTCTCATCGACGATGCGGATAAGGGTCTCGATGGTGCCTGCCTCATAGATATGCTGCCCTTTGGTACGGGCCTTGCAGAAACTGAAAGCGCTATCACGTAGGCACTGCGCCTCCCTCATCACCCACATCTTCTCGTGCTCCAGGTTCTCGGGCTTGAACACGGGAAGTTTCCGCCAGCAGTTCTCCGCCAGATAGACCATGAAATTCTCCGTGTAAAGCGGTATCTCCAACACGCCCTGCCGGACGTTCCCACTGATGGCGATACCGGCATCGAGATGGCCCAACAACAATTCGCCCAGCATCATATCGACCTTCATTTCCTTGACACTTAACTTGACTGCGGGATAGTCCTCCACATAATATCTGATGAACTTCGGAAGGATATACGGGGCGATGGTAGGACCGACGGAAAGAGACAGCTCGCCGGACACGCTGCCTTTCTCCTCGTTCACCAACCAGGTGATGCGCTCAGCCTCAGCAATGGCACGTTCTGCCTGACGGATAATCTTTTCTCCGTTGGCCGTGGGAGCGACACTCTTGTTGCTGCGCTCAAAGATGCGCACATCCAATTCCTCTTCCAGTTTCACCAACATGGCGCTCAGGGTGGGCTGCGAGATGCCGCAGGATTCGGCAGCCTTGGCAAAATTGCGGTAGCGGTCGATGGCTATGATGTATTTCAGTTGCTGTAAGGTCATTCGCTTTCTACAATAGACTAATTCGATGCAAAGATAGAAAAATTCGTTCACTATTCCATTACATTCTTCATATTTTTGCAGTCGAAACAGAAAACAGGAAACGAATACGACATGGTTCAGCAAAATAACAATACAATTATGGAGAATATCAAAGACTATCTGCAGTATCTCAGAGGATACGACTACACGGGCAAGATTCCCGTCATCATCGATTTCTTTGCCACATGGTGTGGCCCCTGCCAGGGCATGGCGCCATTATTGAGACAGCTTGCACATGAATTTGAGGGCCGTGTGAAAGTTCTCAAGGTGGATGTGGACAAGAACCAGGCGCTGGCAACGGCTGCACACATCCGGTCCATCCCGACGTTCTTCTTCATCACCAAGAGCGGCGACATCGAGCGGCAGGTCGGCGCACTCCCCTACAAGAAACTTGCAACGCTGGCAGAAAAAATCATGGGGTGATACTCCACGACGGTCTATCATCCTCGACGACCGGGAAGGACAATATGCGCTATGGGCCATAGAGTCTCACCCCCTATAGGATGATTTACGACAGATAGTTTGCATATCTCAATTTTTTTTCATTACTTTGTATCAATGAAAAAATTCTGAATATGAAAAAACTATTTTGCTTCGTTCTTTCACTCGCAGCCTTCATCCTGCAGGCACAGGCCGCACCGATAGCGGATGACGGCAAGACATTTTTGGAAAATTTCTATCAGGAGGGCACAGAATGCTTTTTTGATAAGGAATTCGTGAAGAAACACCTCACGAAAAAAGCGTTGGCATATCTCCACGAGAATTATTTATATGACGATGACTCTGGAGACGGCTTGGCTACATGGCTGTTCTACCAAGAAGGTGAATGGGATTTAGGTGAATGTAAGGACATCCTGGTAGAGAAGGTCAGGGCGAATACTTACAAAGTGCTCTATCGCTCTAAATTCAACAAAGATGTGTATGAGTTTCCGATTCAGTTGACGCTCGTCAAAGTGGGAAAGGACTGGAAGATTGACTCGATGGAGCCAGGAGAGGGACGTCTTATCCCCAGCAATCCGGGCATCACCGACGGTTCTGAATGGAGCATCGAAAGTCTCAAATACACGGCCAAGGTCAATGCCGACAAGACGATATCTTTCACCGCGATGACAGAAGGACAGGAACTGGACTTCCGGCTCACGCCCAACCGCAGCAAGAAGAATGAGTATGTGCTGGGCGAGGAGCCCAATGCCGACGGCTTCAATCCCTTCAGCGAAACGCCCCGGGCGAAGCTCATCGATGAAGAGGGCTACAAACTGCTATGCCTCTATGACCAGAAAGGTCTGTTGCAGAATGTGCTTGACGGGAATACTATCATCAGCGCAGTAGATGACGCGAAAGATAAGTGGGGCGCACAATTGCAGGGCAGGTATACTGCGGCCAATGGCGAACCTGTCATCATCGAATGGAATTCCGTGACGGTGGCAGGCAAGGAGGCTCCTTATGAGCACTTGCTCTTCAACGACTGTGTCACACGCGTAATCAACATCACGGGCGACAACCGCCTCAAAGGAAAATGGGAGGCCGCCCTGTCACTCGACGGCATCACGCTTTACGAGGTGGAAGAAGACGAATACGGCATGTTCCACCGCAAGGGACGCAAAGAGGTGCTGAAATGGGCCAGAAACGATTTCCCCCGTTTCAACTTTGCCAACAGTTTCCTGCTCAATGACGGCCAGTTCCGCCGGTTGAAGAAATCCACCCTCCGCATCATGCGCAATTCCATCCTCGCCCAAAACGGCTACCGTTTCCAATCGAAGGATTTGCAGGACTATTTCTCCAAGTGGTCATGGTATCATCCGATATCCTCCAACAATGATGTGAAGCCCAATCTCCTCCAGCAGTTGAACATCGAACTCATCCAGGCAGAGGAGGCCCGTCCCGATGCCGACCGCTTCGTCACCGAGGAGTAGGCGTCCATAGATTCTATCACTCAAGTTTCTCAACTTGAAAGGAGTGTAGGAGTTTGGAAGTTTAGGAGTGTAGACATTACTCTTGCAAGTCATAGCTTCGCCGATAGTTCTCACGCTCTGGAGAGATAACAAAACTCAGTTTCTTTCTCTCCTCTCGCTCAATCGGACTATTGTCCAAACTCCGAATCTCCTAAACTCCTAAACTCCCAAAAGTTGAGCAAACGCGAAACTTTATTCACTATAAAAATGGAACAATTCGAAAACCAACTGCACGATGACCTGCATCACTTCCTTGTCAGCATAAAGGAAGTGGATGAACGGCTGCCAGAGTGCCCTGACGTGGAGGAAAAATGGGAGGAGATAGCGAAAGCCTACATTCCTGATGGCATCAGGGAGTTCAACGACTTCCCTTCCGCCAGTCTGGGATGGATGATGTACATCGGCATGGCTGTCGCGAAATTCTGGGATGTCAAGTGGGAGCTCTACTCGGAAATGGACAATCTCTATGACTTCATGCGCGACAAGCGCGGCTACGACAGCATGGATGAGTATATCCGCGAGGAAGTGCTGCTGCTGAGCGGCACAGACTACATCAGACTCGAGACAATCGTCGGCGAATGCGCCTCCCGCGTCTACAACGCCCTGCGCCATCAGAACATCGAGCCCGGAACAAGGGATGCATTCAACGCATACGTCGCCTGCCTGCACCAGCTCTACCTGATGGGAGTGGCCATGCAGCTGAGACGGATGGGCTACCGGATGACCAAGATGAACTGAGAGATGGTCATGTCCACCGGGCGACTTCTACGCCAATACGCCGAAAAATACGAGACTGCCGACTTCCTGAAAGACGACCCTTCAAGATTCATGCATCTGGTGAGAGGCAGCAAAAACCAGGAGGCAATGGCATTCATTGCCTCAAGCCTCAGTTATGGGAGCAGGAAGCAATTCAATCCCAAAATCCAAATGGTTCTCGACCAGACAGGTGGCGAAGTGGATGAATGGATCAGAACAGGACAATACGAAGACCATTTCAAGAAAGACGACACAGGATGCTTCTATCGTCTGTATAATAACGACACCATGCACCGGTTCTTCCATGCCTACCAGCAACTGCTGCTGACATACGGCTCACTTGGCGATTATGTGCGGCTTCACGCCTCCGACGGGGGCACTGCCGTCGCTGCCATCTGCGGATACTTCAATCATCACGGCATCAGCACAATCATCCCCAAGAATACCCAATCCGCCTGCAAGCGCGTATGCCTGTTCCTGAGATGGATGGTGCGAGGCAACTCTCCTGTCGACTTGGGACTATGGGCGGACTTCATCGACCGCCGCACACTCATCATCCCACTGGATACCCATGTGCTCCGGCAATCAGATCGCCTCGGACTGCTCAAAAGCAAAACGGCGACAATGGCCACAGCACGCCGTCTGACCGCCACCCTTGCCGGCATCTTCCCCGACGACCCGCTGAAAGGCGACTATGCCCTGTTCGGGTATGGTATCAATCAAGAATAGTATCACCGGAGCAGGAGAACTCCGAAATCTTCCAAACAAACGACAACCCGACAATGAGTGAATGGTACGACAGAAAATGGATACTGGGCAAATTGCCACATGACCTTCCACAAGACATCGTGAAACGAGCTTTTGAAGGAATGAGACCGTATTATGTAAAAAAAGACCCTTTGGAAGTTTGGTGCATAGGCGAACGTGAGGAAGACCATGTAGTTGAACGGTTCGCTAACAAGGAAAAACTGATGATATGGGTCTGCGAGGAAGTATGTTGGCATCTGTCATGTATATGGGAACTCCAAGACCGCGAAGAAGAGGAAAAGAAATGGCGCTACGTCCGCGACAATGCTGAGGACGGCCAATGGTACTACCGGGAGCACAAGGACTACCTTTACAACGCCATTCACGACTCCCGCAAATGTTTTTTTGAGATACAACTGAAGCTATTGCGGCCCATGGTTCCAAAGGAAGAATGGGAAGAACAAGTGAAGAGAAAGACACGCCTCATGAACCGGTGGTTCAAGAAACAACATTGGGCTTATGACGAAGCCCTGTGTCTGTTTGTTGAAATCAGCGACTCCAAAGAATACGCTTCCGATTATGACGATACGGAAGAACCAAGAGAGGGTTCGGTCATCAGTAGAAGTTGACTCTATAAGAGCACAACATACAGATTGTAAGGAAGGAGAACGGCCGCCACAATGACGACAAATTGTAAATGTCGGCAATGAAAATCTTCATTTTGTCACACCCTCAAGAAAATCTATGTCAGGGGGATGTTTTGCATCCTCTATTACGAATTCTATGGATGAGATTTCCCCTCATTAAAAAAGAACGCCTGGGATGTCATCTCAGGCGTTCCTTTTTTCTTTTGTGTTATTATACGGGGGCATCTGTAGCCCTTTCCTCATTTAATTTTGGTGCTGTAGTTGAGTGTGACTTTTCCTTCTCCAGACCAAGGACTGATGGTGACGTCGTCTGCAGAAATGGGATCACCAGGGATGAACACACCCATCATCTCACCGCGTGTGAGGTTGACAACCTCTTCGACCACGTTGGCATCCACTTGGTAAGTGCCGGTGCCAGTATAGGAGACGAGGTACTCCCCTTCCTCTCCGGTGCGTGTTAACGTAAACTCACAGTCGATCTTGTGCTTGATTGTTCCGTTGAAGATACCGTGCAGAATTACCATATTCTGTATGCCTCCGGTATTCGTGGCATCATTGATTTCCTTCAGCCACTTATCGAGCGTTGTCTCAGTGAACGGATTCGTCGTGTTGATGGTGAACTTTCCCGTCCCCTTGTCGCCATCGAACTTACCTACGATGTCGTCGCCGATCTGGATGTTTCCAGCTTTGTCCACATTGATGAAGTCGTGCTTCTTGAAGAACTTCTCGATTTCTTTCTGCATACGTACATTCCTGAAGAATTGTCCGTCGGGCATGAAGATGACTGGGTATTCATCGGGTGAGTCCCCCCTCTCCTTGTCATTCTTTCCAGATAGATAAGCCGTGCCCTGCAAATAGTCGGGATCGTAAGTGAGTTGCAGTCCATTGAGCCTGGGGGCTTCGATCTCCTTTCCTCCCTTTTCGATGTCGAAGTCGAGGATGATTTTTCCGGTGTTCTCTGGAATTTGGAAGTCGTAGGTTTTCTGCTCCACGTCTTCCTCGTTGTAAAGTGTGATTTGCGTCTTCATCTTGTTCTGCACAAGCGAATACACAGTGAAATAGCCAATGCCGGCATGTCCTCTCTCGTTGATGGTCTTCTGCCACAGTTCTTTGTCTTTGAGTGTTGACGGAATCTCTGTGAATGCGACCTTCCATCCAGCATATTTGGACTTCTCGCCCTCCTTCCATCCGGAATCAATGAATTTTAGTCCGATCTTTGTGTTCATCATGTCTGAGACGTCCTTAGCCGCCTTGATGTATCTCTTGTTGGCCTGCACCATGATGTTCCTCTTGATGGCACTGATCACGCTCACGAGTTCTCCTGTCATGAGGTCGGCATAGTACTCTTCGCTGATTTTCTTCCGTTCGCTTTCGAGGTCAGATGGGAAACTGGGCTTGATGTTCCAGTTGGTCTCCACGTTTAGGTAAGCCATTTCCTGACAGATACCGTCTTCTTCCCAGAAGCGTTCGCAATACATCCTTACAGCCTGCTGTATGAAATTATTGAGTTGTTCTTCAGTCATCTTTCCTTCGGCGAAGGCAGGATAGAGATAGTCATACCAGTCCTTGCACGTTCTGTATTGCCGATGCGGGAATTTCTGTGACCCCAGGTTGAGGTTGGGATTTCCGTCATAGAACTTGGTCCAATTGAACAAGTCATGGTACCCCTGCATACTGTAGTAGTATCTGTAAGCCCTTCTAAGGAAATCGAGTTTGTAGTCCTGCACCAGGGTTCCGAACTTGTTGAGCACGATTCCGATGAAAGCGACGCATCCCATAGCCGCAGACATGATTGGAGTTCCAATCGCGGCGGCCATCTGCCCTGTTGAGAAATTGAGAATCGTGCTAAGCGTGCCGGACGCCACCCCGATGTCGTCGCCCTTGATGTCAGCACCCGCAACATTGACGATACTGATGGCCGTGCCGAGATAACCCATGTAAGTAACGGCGTTGTCGATGGCCTCGGGTTTGAAGTTGAGGAGCGGGTCGGTCACGGAAACGACAAGATTGTAGAACCCGTCGAGTCCGACAGACTGCCAGAACGACATCTCGTCCTTGAATTCGTTAATCATCTGCTTGTCGGGGTCGTCGGATGAGACGATGTCGAGCAGTATCTTCATGGCCTCGTTCAGCGAGTAGAGCTCCGGGCACACCTCGTAGTAGAGTTCCATGATGGCATCCCGTGTGAACTCGACATCAGAAGGTGTCGTGAAAATCGAGAAGGTGGAGAGGTGGTCGGAGGTGATGACGACTTTTCCGTTGTCCTCGTCGTATCTGAAAAAGACGGGTTCCCATTCACCTGTATCCTCATTGTAGTATGCTGCGTGCATTTTCTCTCCTTCTTCCGTCTCCATAGGAACAGTGATATCGACGGTTCCGCTGAGTTGGTGGATGTCGTTGGACAGGCTGAGGTCAAGAGCGAATCCTCGTAGGGTTTTGTCAGTCACCTTCGGTGTGAGTGCGGCGTATCTTACGCAGAGTTGCACGTCTTCATCGATGACCGTTGGATCGAACTTGACATCGCATTTCTGAGCCTTGGCACTGAGTGTGGAGTCGTTGAGGTCGAAAATCTCAGCATTCCCGAAGATGAACCCCGGTCTGTAAGTGATGCTGTCGATGGTGGCGATGTCGGCAACGACGTCATCCTTTCCTGTTCTCTTGATGACTAAGTCCTTATTGCCGTCGGTCTCGTCCACGCGCATGTCTTTAATCTTGCTCAAAGGGATGCAGATCTTGGTCTGCTCCTCTCCGCTGCGGTGTATCACCAACTGGTACTCCCTTCCTTGTGCCGGCACGGGATTGAACTCCTGGTCGCCCACGATGTCGGTGAAAAGCCTCCACCCTGGCGCTTTGCGGTAGAGCTCCTCTGTTCCATGAGGCACATGCAGCGTGGTGTACTTCATGTCCTTAAGCATGGCTTCGCTGAAGGATTCGTCGGTGAGGAGTGGCGGGGTGACAGGCATGCAGTACAGGTCGTCCTCGAATCCAGGGAAGTCCTTGAAGGCGTCCACCATCTCCACCACGGTCCGGGGGATGCGGTTGAGCGTGCATTTGGGTCGGAAGCACCTGGGTTCCAGTCTCACCACGGTCTCAGGGAAGTTGTTGTTGGGATTTCCTATCAACGCAATGGCGCTGGTCATGTTCTTATTGTAAACATTGCTGGTAATCGGATGTCCATGAACCGTGAAATATGGATTGTCTTCCCCCATCTCGATAAACGAATTATTGGGCCATCCGTCGAAAGCAGAGGGTGCTATCTCTCGCAGCTTTGGTGTGAACCAGGCCTTAGGCGTTCCGCCGAAACTGCCAAGCATAAGTGCGGAGTCTCCGATGACTTCGAGATTGGTGAACTGGTTTTTCTTAAAGTCCGTCAGATTGATCTTAGCCGCATAGAAAGCCTTTCGTCCCAGTTTGGTGATGTGCCCGAACCATTCACCGTTCCATGGTGAAGTGATGGCGAATGCCTCCTCGTCCACCTCGAACGCTGGGCTCTTGCAATCGACGGTTGATAGGGTACAGTAATAGAAGGCACGTTTTCCGATGCGCTTGATATTCTTTCCGATGGTGAGGTGCTTGATGTATGTGTATCCGAAGGCATCGTCTGGGACCACTTCCATTTTGTCACCAAGCACGAGCGTGTCGATATGTGTGTAGAAGAAGGATGCTGGATCCACCATTTTGAGGTTGTCTCCGACAACGAGTTTGTCGAAATTGCCTTTTCGGTAGAATGCCATCTGGCGTATGCGTGTCACGGCATAGTCTTTGCCGTTGTAGGTGACGAAAGAAGGGATGTGGACGGTTCCGTTATTCATGCCGAAAGATCCGAGTGTGTAATTCCATACATCGGCCGTCCCGTCAGGCATCAGTCCGTACTCAATCCCGTCTATCACCTTTCGCTGGGCATCGTATGGGCGTATGCATTGGTAGATACTGGCGTCGTTATAATACCCGACCGAAGCGTTTTTATAATACCCATCGGCCTCACCGCCCCACCCGTAATTGAAGTGAAAGAAATCATTGGAGGTATAACCGTCGCAAACCATGGCATGGTAAACTCCCCCACTCTTGCCACTATAAAGGACGGGACGCAAGTCGTCCAAATCCGACTTCATGTACCCCGTGAGTTTTTTGGCTTCATCGGCTTCGCGAAAATAATAGTCCGCCTCATATCCGAAGTTCGACACCAGCGCATCCACGCTGAACGGTGTTCCGCTTCCTTCCGGTGAATAAACCGTATTGAAAGCCTTTCCTATATCAGCCATAAGATATGCCACGGCATTGGCCTGTTCGGCTGTGTATTGTTTTCTCTCAAGATAATCGATACTATAGTTGTCGATCATGTTGTCCCAGTCATAGACATGTCCGGAGAAATCTTCCCCATGGAATTCACCGATGGTGTTGAGGTAGCCTTGCGACTGCTTGGGCCATTTCCAGTAGTTCATCAACTGTGCAAGAGCGACAGGATAGCATCCTGCGGGGCATCCTTCAGGACAATACATGTTGTAGGGCCCCCACTGATTCCAGGTGGTGGTGAGCAACGGCCCGACGATGATGCTGCCGATATCGACGACTTTTCCCTTTAGCTGTGGTTTCTTAGCCAGTGACGGGTTGCGGCGTAATGAGTCGATGCCGGCGGAGTAGTTGTCGAGCAGACTCTGCAGTTGTATGGGTGCTGTGTCGTAAGCGAAAGAACCGTGGTCGCAATACCCAAGGACTTCTCCGTCGGCTCCGGTCTCTCCTGCCACGATGACGAATCCCTGGTCGTTGCCGAGATTGATGACATAGACGTTATCCTTGTCGGCGACTCTTGAGCGCATGGCATATGCGAGTGTCGGTTTAGCCTTCTGTGCCATTCCCCTTCGCTTGGCGAGTTGTTGAGTCTGTGGACTCTCCGAGAATTGAGTGGCAATTTGGAATGCCTGTTCGATCGTGATGTCGTCCGCCCATGCGGGGATGTTGAGCATGAAAACAAGCAGGAGGAGCAACGGTCTCCCCATCACCCGTAAGGTGGAAATATGGAATGGATTTTTCATAACTTTCTGAATTTGAAGCTGATGTTTTTGGTCTTCACGATGTAGATGTCCTTATCGAGATTGGTGGTGGAGATAGACGTATTGCCTTGTTCGTCGAGCTTGTACTGTCGCACTTTAAAGCCCTTGATGTTGTAGATAAAGACCTCTGAGTTGGGCACCCCTCCGCTGATGGTGATGACACCACCTTGGAAACTGAACTTCACGTCGGCTTCCTCAATTGTGGGCTTGATGTCGGTCGGCGCGAACCATTCTTCTTGGAACTCAATTTTTTGGATAAGGTAGATAGGGTATTGCACGGAGGTCTTGGTGGTGGTGAGTACCAGATTGTCCTCCGTATATGTCACAACTGGCTTCTCTGCAAAAGCAAAATTCGCCGTTTTTCCGTCAGTCTGATAGATGGTGACGGCATTTTGCGCCCATGCCACCGTGGTGAACATGAGCGACAAGAGAATGGTTGTCAGTTTGGATTTCATATTATTAGTTGTTTTTGTTTGATGCCTGGAATTTCAGTTTTTGTTATTGAAGGTGTATATTATACCCGATTCCATTGGCGTAATTGAAATAAATGATGGAGTTTTGCAAAAAGGAGAGGAACCGTTCTAAAAAAGAATCTCCTTGTTTGCGTTCATTTGCTTTCTTCTTTACATCATAGGCAAAGTGGTGTTATTATTACATCTTTACATTTTTTACGAATATTATGGTTGCAAAGATATAATAATCTATGCCACTGCGACTATCAAATCATGAATTACGACTATCAAACCTTGAAAATGATAGTCTTTTATCAAGAAAAACTATTGTTTGGCCAACCACTCACGTGGAGTCATACCGGTGACGGATTTGAAATTGCGGAAGAAGGAGGACTCCGTACTGAACCCCGACTGTATGGAAACACTGGAAATTTTGGCATCGGGCTGACGCAATAGCTCCTGGGCATGGCGAACGCGGCAGACATTCACAAATTGGGTGAACGTCTGGCCACGGACACTGTTGATACACTCGCTCACGTAATGGCTGTTCGTACCAAGAGAAACGGCCACATCCTGAACCTTCAAGTCGCTGCGGAGATACAGTTGCTCTTCGTCCATCAGACGGACAATCTGTTCCATAAGTGCGCTGTATACTTGTGGGGGCTGCTCGTCATCGGGCAATGTGGAAGGAGTTGGTCTACGGTGTCTACGGAGAATGATGTAGGTGAGCGTAGCGACAAGTGCCAAGACGAGGAGAATCAGAAATATCAGTAATGTTGCTGAAGGCATGCTGGCTACTGCGGGGCTGTCGGTGACAAAATGGTAGAGCCAGACGGAAGCCAGCGGCTTGTAGTTGTCATTTGGAATACCACCCACCAACAGCAGGTCGCCTTCTGGAGTAACCACCGGGATTGTGATACTGCTGTGCTCAAGTATGTCTGTGTAATAGAGAGTCAGGGAGGCGGGGGTGCGAGAGTAATCCACCGACAGGACATACTGACGCCGGCACAGACTGTCGACTCCTATCACGTAGCCGCGTGACCGCTCCCGGTCAATGGCTATCGGGCCTTTATAGAAGATAGGCCCGAACTTGCATCGCATCGGAACGGGACATGTGGTGGGCAAAAGGGTGAATGTGGTGTCGCTGACCTCAACAA
>CADBLU010000175.1 GCA_902795605.1 uncultured Prevotellaceae bacterium
ACGATAGTGCTGGCCGTCATCACCACCTTTGCCACCTTCGGCTCGAAAGGCTCTGGCCGCATCTTTGGCCGCACGCTCACCTATACACTGCTCACCACTCTCGCCGCTGCTATCGTAGGCGCTGTGTTGTTCGTATTAATCGCTCCGGGCAATATCGACCTTTCCAGCCTATCTTTAGAGGAGGGGGTGGGTGCTCCCTCTCAACAAGGGAATTTAGAGGAAGTCTCTTACTATTCCCACCTCATCAGCATCATCCCCAACAACATCGTCCATCCTTTCCTCGAAGGCAATGTGCTCTCATTGCTCTTACTCGCTTTTGCCATAGGCATCGGACTCTCGAAGTTGCCCGACAGCGAAAACAAGGCTGTAGTGACTAAGGGCTTGCAAGGGTTGCAGGAACTTCTCTTCCTGCTCATCCGCTGGCTCATTTGGACGCTGCCGTTGGGTATTGTTGCCTTTTCTGCCCAATTGTCGGCGCAAGTGTCGGCAGGTGTGGTGGCCGACAGCATCGGCAAGTATGTGCTCGTGGTGTTGGGCGGCAATGTCATTCAGTTCTTCGTCGTGCTGCCCTTGTTCCTTTTGGCTCGAGGGCTCAATCCCATTCACGTGTTGGGCAAGATGATGCCCGCCGTGCTGATGGCACTGTTCACAAAGAGTAGTGCCGCTACCCTACCCGTCACCATGGAGACCGCCGAAGAGCGCTTGGGTGTCAGCAAGAAGATTGCCCGTTTTGTACTCCCCATCTGCACCACCATCAACATGAACGGTTGCGCGGCATTCATACTTGTCACCTCACTCTTTGTGATGCAGAACGGCGGCACACCTCTCACATGGAGCACTATCCTCCTGTGGATCTTCATCTCCGTCATCTCCGCCGTCGGCAACGCCGGTGTGCCTATGGGGTGCTATTTCCTCACCCTCTCGCTGATGTCGGGTATTGGCGCCCCCATCACCATCCTGGGCATCATCCTGCCCATTTACACTATCATTGATATGGTGGAGACCGCAGAAAACGTGTGGTCGGATTCGTGCGTGGCAGCGATGGTCGACAAGGATATATAAAGTTTTACTCAAATTAGAAGGAGTTTAGGAGTTTGGGAGTGTAGACATTACTATTGTCTAAACTCCGAGTCTCCTAAACTCCTAAAATTGAAATCAATGCCGAACTTGAGTAGTATTATTTTGTAAGCTCAAAGCCTACACGGGCACCGTTGGCACTCTTGGCGAGTTGGCTGACAGCCTGAACAGCGGCAGTGTTGCTGACCTTACCTTCTTTCTGAAGGATGTTGACCATCTGCGTGGCGTCAAACATCAGTCCCATTCCTTTATTGGTCTTTGTCACGTTGCCCTTGATGGTCTCAGAGGCAGTCTTGAGGGCGATTTCGCCGTTCTGGGGGTTGTAGGTATAGGTTCCGCTGAATGGGATGCCATTCACCTTGGCCGAGAACTTGTTACCGTCAAGGAACGAGAAAGAAGTGTTGTTGCGATTAATACCGATGTTCCTGTAATTGCTTGCCAGCGACGAAGCCATGTTGGCAATTGTTGCATTACCTCCGGCCTTTGTCAGTGCCTGCTCAGTAGTAAACGCAGCACTTGGAGCACTGTAGTTCCAGTTTCCAATAAGACTCGACTGATCAAATGTCATTCCACCGAGCAACACATTGGTCAATACGCTGCCGAGCACACTGCCCAAGATGCCGCCAGTTGAGTTGTTGGTGGTAGGTGTGGTTCCGAGTCCCGTTGTGAGGCAGCTCGACAGCATCAGTGTCATGGCTGCAAGAAGTGTCATCATTGTTTTCTTCATAATTCAATAGATAATTAGTAGTAAATAAGTTTTCGTGACAAAGTAATAGAAAAAAAGTGAAAGCTCCAAAGATTTTTCAATATATCTTAGTTTTTAACCTTGACACGAAGAACTTTAGTCCAAGGGCATCGCTTAAATTAAATCCCCTCCATCTCACTTGCCACATGGGCTTCACAATCCCTCATGGCATCGAGCGTCTTTTGCAGCACCTCATCCAAGGGCCATCCCAGCATCTCCGCACCTCGCTCAATCACTTCGCGAGAGCAGCCGGCGGCGAATCCCTTCGACTTGTACTTCTTTTTGAGCGACTTCAGTTCCATATCCTGCACGCTCTTCGAGGGGCGCATCAGCGCCGCCGCCCATATCAGTCCGGTCAGTTCATCGGTGGCGAAGAGTACCTTCTCCATCAGGTGTTCGGGTTTGACATCCACATGCAGGCCATAGCCGTGGCTGCAGATGGCGTGAATCATTTCTTCGCTCACGCCCCCTTCGCACAGCAGTTCAGGCGCCTTGATGCAATGCTCCTCTGGATAGAGTTCAAAGTCGATGTCGTGCAGCAGTCCGACCATCCCCCAGAAATCCACCTCATCGGCGAAGCCTAATTGTCCTGCATACCAGCGCATAACCCCTTCCACCGTCAGTGCATGCTGCAGATGAAACGAGTCCTTGTTATACTTTCTCAGCAGCTCCCAGGCCGCCTCTCTTGTTATGTGACTTTCCATTTTTATACGTATTTTTTCGTTTCTACTCATTTTTTATTTGCCTACTCGCTCACCATGGGCATAGACCACATTCATCCGTTCAACGGTGATCTTTTCCCACACATGTTCTGTCACGTATATCTCGGTAGCGAGGTATTCGTCAACTTCCTCACGGTTCTGAAACTCCATGACAAGTACCGAGCCTTTCAGATTGCCGGCTTCATCCAACAGACCACCCGCACAAACGAGATGCTCCTTCAACCTCTCCATTCCTTCCAAGTGGAGGGGGCGCACCTCCATCCGCTTATCAAGCATTCCTGCTCCGTCGTATGCTGTTATAACAAATTGCATAATGATTGTTATTATTTTAGTGTTTCAAAGATGATTACGAGTGCGAAATTAGTACTTTATCTGCATTTTCCGTTAGGTTATAGTATCAAATATGGCAATTCAAGGCATTTTTAACATTTACACTTATCCGGAACAAAAAAATAAGAATCCGCCTCAATTCAAAAGTTTTTCAGTAATTTTGCAACCAACAATAGAAACAACAAATATAAAAGATCAATAACAATGAAGATTCTAAGACTATTTTTATGCATCGTGCTTTCCACAATGGCATTGGCGGCATGTGACAATGACGATGACGACAACGACGGCAAGGCTGACGCATCGAAACCGTATGTGATAGGACTGGATTTAGGAGGCACCAACTCCGTTTTCGGCATCGTAGATTCAAAAGGAAACGTCCTGGAAACCACAACTATTAAAACCGGCAACTACGAGAAGGCCGAAGAATTTGTGGATGCTGGTGTCAAGGCAATTCAACCCCTGATAGAGAAAGCTGGCGGCTTTGCGAAAATCAAGGCAATGGGCATCGGAGCCCCTGCCGCCAACTATCATACCGGCACCATCGAGTATGCCGCCAATTTGCGTTGGGCAAAGGACCGTTCTGTGCCTCTGGCAAAAATGTTCAGTGACAGACTGAACGGTCTTCCCGTGGCGATGACAAATGACGCCAACGCCGCTGCCATCGGCGAGATGATTTATGGCGTGGCGCATGACATGAAGGACTTCATCGTCATCACTTTAGGCACAGGAGTAGGCTCCGGCATCGTGGTCAACGGTGAACTACTTTATGGGCACGACGGCTTTGCGGGAGAGTTGGGACATGTCGTCATCGTACGTGGCAAAGAAGGCCGTCCGTGCGGATGTGGACGCAGTGGTTGCCTTGAGTGCTACTGCTCTGCTACAGGTGTTGCCCAGACGGCTCGTGAGTGGCTGGCGGCGTCGGACCGTCCAAGTCTGCTGCGCGAACTGGACCCGGAGAAGATAACCTCTAAAGATGTCTCTGAAGCTGCCGAAAAGGGTGACGCTCTGGCCATAGAAATCTACGAATATACAGGTGGTCTGCTTGGTGAGGCTTGTGCCGACTTCGCTGCCTTCAGCAGTCCCGAGGCATTCATTTTCTTTGGAGGTCTGACAAAAGCAGGCGAACTGCTCATGAGGCCTATTCGAGAGTCATACAACAGCCATGCCCTGAAGATGTTCCAAAACAAGCCTAAGTTCCTCATCAGTGGCCTGGACGATGCCAATGCCGCTGTGCTGGGAGCCTCGGCTCTCGGATGGGAACTCAAAGAATAGGTGTCCCGTTAAAAGGCATTGACTAAAGTTTCGCATTTGCTCAACTTTTGGGAGTTTAGGAGATTTGGAGTTTGGACGAACGCGTCCTGCCGTCTGTCGGCAGGACGCGTTCGTTTTATACAGAGGATGTCGTACCGCGGGCATCGTTCCTTTTATATAACGTTTGGCGTTGTAAAACCTCTGGTAATAAGCCACTTACACAAAGCGATAGTTTTTTGCCGTTCAGCACTCTTTATTAATGAGCCTAAACCAGATAAAAATCAAACATAATCCTAAGGTCGGATAAAACCTATGTCATGACACGCCATCTCATACAATAAACAAAGGTATTCATACATCACACCAACTTTTATTTGGAATACCTGGCCTAACCGACTATCTTTGCGTTGTAAAAACCAAATCGCCATATTAAAATGAAAAAGAAATTCAAAAAGAGACTGAGCATCTTCTTCGGAGTGTTAGCGGTTCTTATTGCTGTAGACATGCTGCTGCCCGCTGATATCCAAAACCCTGTGGAGGGATGCGGAAAGGAAAGCTACCACCCGAAATCGTTCTGGCACCCCTGGGGCGACCACATGCATCGCGGTGTGGACATCTTCGCCAAAAAGGGAACCCCTATTCATCCTGCCATTGGAGGAATCGTTATCGCTACTATGCACAATCATAAGATTGGAGGAAACCTCGTGGTGATAATCAGTTCGAAACTACGTTGCCACTACTACGCCCACATGAGTGAGATCAATACGCACGTTGGCGCTATCGTCACCAAGAAGTCTGTCATCGGCAAGGTTGGTGATACAGGCAATGCGGCGGGCAAGCCCCCACACCTGCACTACAGCATCCCCACCATCATCCCGCAAGGTGAAGGACATTGGGATCCGAAAAAACATCTCTTCTTTATCAATCCCATCAAGGAGTTGGAAAAAAACATCAACCAGACATCAAAGAAGAAATAAACCTATCTTATAGTTATAACTCAACTTTATAAGTTGAAAGGAGTGTAGGAGTGTGATGGTTGAAGAGTTTAGACATTACTCTTGCAAGTCATAGCCTATACTGACGATGAATAATCAGTTCTATGGTCCAAACTCCCAATCTCCTAAACTCCAAAAAGTTAAGAAAAACGGAACTTGAATAATTATATAATATGAAAAAGATTAAAATCATTTTTGGCATTTTAGTCCTTGTAATGTTAGTCTTCGGTTTCAAATACTGCGACGGGCAGACGAAGGTCGAAAAATTGAAGGAGGGCGACCTCATCTTCCACACGTCAAAGTCTGAGCAGTCGCCACTCATCCAGTATGCCACGATGTCGGCGCTGAGCCACTGCGGCATCATCATCGAGAAATCCGACGGCTTGTATGTGCTTGAGGCAACAGGGAGACTGAAACTGACCCCTTTGCAGGAATTCATCGACCGGGGAAAAGGCAAACAATGGTGGGCGAAGCGGGTCATCGACAAACCCGTGAAGGTGAAATACAGCCACCTGCTTGGCCGTCCCTATGACAGGTCGTTCAAGCCAGGCAACAACCTGTTTTATTGTTCGGAACTGATACATCACATCTACAAGACACAGTTTAAAATTGAGCTGTGTAAATACAGGAAGGTCTCCGACTATCAACTGACCGGACTGAAGGATAAACTCAAACAGAGAGGTATCAATCTCAATCAGGAGGTGGTGGCTCCGATAGATATCTACAACTCGAAAAAAGCGCATAACATTTGATATGGAATATCTCATCATTCTCAATTTCCTCACCGCCATAGTGGCGTTTATTGTGCTTTGCTGGAAACGGCACTTCCTGTTTGCCCTTGTAGCGCTCTTCTGCATCGTCTTTTATGGATATGGAATATGGCACGCGGGCATCCATATCGACAACGAGATATGCCAGATGCTGCATGACGAAGAGAGATACGGACGAGACAAAGCTTATCCTGCTGCCTTGGGCGGGTGGATGGCACTCATGCTGTCAAACGTGTTTCTGGCTCTCTATCCCTGGCTGAAACGGTGGGCTGTGGTATTATGGATGCTGCAGGTTGCGGCTTGTGGCGTTGCTGTCAGCATATTCTCGCCATTGAGCGTGACAGAGGGTCTGTATGCAGTATGCTGTGCTATCATGTGCGAAATGGCAATCATGACAGGCCTGACATACCTGGAGTTCACCGTCTTGGAGAACATTTACCTTCATTCACTTCTTCCTACTGTTTTTGCCTTGCCGGCTCTTTGCGTCAGTGTCCGTTCGTTGAGAAAAGAGCGCCAACACAACTACCTGTCTCTCCTCGTTTCCGGAGCATGGTTCGTGCTGAATCTGTGCATGACCATCGTCGTATGGACGCATTACATCCACCTCCCATTAGTAGATGCGGGGCGCCTATGTATAGGAGAACTGAAAGCCATGTCAGGACATACCTGGTCGGGCTACGTCACCGTCAACATCTTGATATTCGTCGTTGCCTTCCTGGTCGACGCCATCATCAGTTGGCTGATATACCGCTATGCGAAACATCATTTCACACAGAAAAGGTCGTAATTCATACAACAATCACCCTCTGCTTGTTCACTTAGAGCGGATAATTGGTATTATGAAATAGAAAGCATGTTCAACCAATTAAAAATTCAAAGATGAAACGGACGTTTATTTTCATTAGCCTCATCTGCATCGTTGCAGCATTCTGTGTTGGCAGATTGTCGGGACCGGATATTCCCGCCAACAATGCCGACGGTATTCTCGCCTATCAACATTACTACGAAGTTGCGGAGCAGATCATAGGCGAAGACAGCATTACAGACGATGTAGTCAAGAGTTATGTGATAGCCAAAAAGCAACTGGATGATTACAAAGCTGGCCATATCATGACATGGCCGGAAATATGTGACCAAAGAGACAAACTCTCAGATATCATACGCATGTATGCTAAAGAGGAGAAC
>CADBLU010000176.1 GCA_902795605.1 uncultured Prevotellaceae bacterium
AATGCCGAGACGAAAGCCATAGAGGCATACGCCCGGAAGACGGAAGGTGCCAGCTTCCAGCTGCAGCCTTACGACCGCTTCTATTACTCGGCCAAGATGAAGAAAGAGCTGCTCAACATCTCCGACGAAGAAGTGAAACCCTACTTCAACGTCGACAGCGTGCTCATCAACGGTGTCTTCTATGCCGCCAACAGGGTATATGGACTCTCTTTCAAAGAGCGCACCGACATCCCCACCTACCACCCCGACATGAAAGTCTTCGAAGTGACTGACAAGAACGGGAAGGAAAAGGCGCTCTTCTACTGCGACTATTTCAGAAGGCCCACCAAGCGTGGCGGCGCATGGATGGACGGATTCGCCAAGCAGAGCCGCCAGCGCCAGCAGCTGCCCATCATCTTCAACGTATGCAACAGCGCCAAGGCTCCCGAGGGACAGCCGTCGCTCCTCACTTGGGACGAGGTGACCACGATGTTCCACGAGTTCGGACATGCCCTCCACGGCATCCTCTCCGACTGCCAATACAACATGCTGAGCGGCACATCGGTGGCCCGCGACTTCGTGGAGATGCCATCACAGTTCAACGAGTCGTTCGCTTCCATCCCGGAGATCTTCGACCACTATGCCCGCCACTACGAGACAGGTGAGCCCATGCCCGCCGAACTCAAGGACCGCATGCTCAAGTCCATCAACTTCCATTCGGCCTACGCGTTAGGTGAGAACCTCGCCGCCACCTGCCTCGACCTGGCATGGCACATGTTCAGCTCAGACAAGATTCCCGCAGCCGACAAAGCCGCCGACTTCGAGAACGAGGCACTGAAACTGGTGGGACTGCTCGACCCACAGATACCGCCACGCTACAAGACCAGCTACTTCAATCACGTGTGGGGAGGAGGATATGCCGCAGGCTACTACAGCTATCTGTGGACAGAGGTGCTGGCAGTCAACATCGCCGACGTCTTCGCGGCACGAGGCCCCCTGGCCCCCGAGACGGGACAAGACTTCTGCGACAAGGTGCTCAGCCGCGGCAACACCGCCGACCTGATGCAGATATTCACCGACTTCACAGGAATGAAGCAACCCGACACCTCCGCACTGCTCAAGGCAAGAGGTCTCTGACGACGACCTCACCCCACAGGTGCACACCCATAGTCGGTGCCGCTGGCAACAGTCAGCGGCATCGGTTTTTTGTCGGCCATCTTGAACTATCCGACAATGTAGGTGGCTGTAATACCGAGGGAGGAATGGCAGTGAGACGTTTTTCATAGATTACGCAACAAAAACCCTTTCACATTTATGTATTTTTGCGTAATTTTGAACGCAAAATCACATACCATGCAACGAATCCTACTATTACTGCTGACATTCGCCGCCACCATCGCCTCTGCACAGACCGGCACGTTCATCTCGTCGGAACGCTTCTCAAGCGGCATGATCAACGATATCTGCCAAGACAAATACGGGTATATCTGGATAGCCACCGACTACGGTCTCAACAAATTCGACGGCTATCGGTTCACCTCCTATTTCCACCACCAGGAAGACAGCACCACCCTCTCCGACAACAATGCCGTGAGCCTCTTCTGCGACCCGAAAGGCCAGTTGTGGATAGGCACCAGGAAAGGACTCGACCGCTACGACTATGCAAGCGACAACTTCACCCATATCCCCTTCCCCGACAACATACGACCCCGTGTGAGCGACATCAGCCGCCAGACCGACGACCAACTGTGGGTGTGCACGGCCGGCTACGGCATGTTTGCCCTGAATGACAAAGCCAAACGGCTCGAGGCGGTGAGCGACCTGACCACCAAGGAGGAAGGATTCTTCTACAACCGTATCTACACCGACTCGAGCAAGAGGGTGTGGAAATGCGGCTACGGCACCGTGTTCACCATGAAAGACCAGCGGGGCATCCACCGGTTCAACTCCACCCTCGGCGACATCGTCTTCTTCACAGAGAAAGACAACGAACTGCTCATCTTCTGCCTCAGAGGCATCCACGTCTACCGCAACGGACAACTCGAGACGTCGGACATCGACCAGCATCTCCTCTATGAGGGAGAAAAAGTGATCAACCGCATCCACAAAGACAGCCAAGGCAATATCTACGTGGGCACTCGAGGCAGCGGACTCCTCTGCCTCAAGGCCGGCAGCCGCGCCCTCGAGCGCGTCACCAACAACGCACAGGGCATCGACCTCAATACAGCCAAGGTGTGGGCCATCGCCGAAGACCGGCAAGGCAACATCTGGGTGGGATGCCAGTCGAAAGGACTCGTCATCCTGCCGCGACGCCACTCCAAGTTCCAGATGTGGAGTTTCTCGGCACAGGGCGTCAACATCAGCTCCACCGTCACCTCCATCTGCGAGGGCGACGGAGGCATCACCTGGTGCACCGTACAGGGCAACGGCGTCTTCGGACTCGACGTCAACGGACAGGTGAAGGCGCACCCCAGCGCACCGTCGAACGCGGAGATGATGTACCGCGACAAAAAGGGCAACTACTGGCTGGGCACCGACGACGCCCTCTATGCCTACGACCCCATCACCGGCAGGAGCCAGCGGAAAATCACCTTCGACTGCGACCGCTACAACGACATGACCGACAACGGCGACGGACACCTCTATGTATCGACCTTCTCGAGGGGATTCTGCTCCTACGACCTCACGACAGGCGAACTGCATCACTTCAACAGCGACGTGAAAGACGAGACGAAAGGATGGATATGCAACAGATGGGTGCTGGCCATGACACACGACAGGAAGGGACGCATCTGGCTGGCCACCGCCGACGGCGTGTCGTGCTATGACCCCAAAGCCGACACTTTCAAGCCCTTCGGATGGATGCAACTGCTCAAGGGCGCGCTCTGCTACTCCCTCTGCGAGACCAGCCAGGGACACATCCTCATCGGCACCGACCAGGGACTCTACGACTATGAGCCAGGCAAGGCAGAGGCCGTCGTCTTCTCCGGAGACGATGAGCTGAGGAACAAGGCAGTGGGATATATCGTGGAGGCCAACAACGGCGACATCTGGTGCTCCACCACAATGGGCATCTGGCAATTCGACGCCAAGAAGAAGCAACTGGTGAGCCACATCAGCGGCAACGGCCTCACCACCAAGGAATATATCAACTGCGTGGGCCTGCACACCGACAACGACCTGATCTATTTCGCCAACAACGACGGACTCACCGTCTTCAGGCCCGCCGAAGTGGCCGACAACCAGGAGGCGCTGCCAGAGGTGAAACTCACAGGACTGATGATCGGAGGAAAGCCCGTCAACACCAACACCAAGTCGAACGGACACCAAATCCTCAAAGGCCCAGCCATCCTCAGCGACCAGTTCCGTGTGTCATACCTCGACAACACGATGTCGCTCGAATACTCCCTCCTCGAATACGACAACTTAGGAAGCGTCAGCTTCGACTACCGCATCAACAACGGAGACTGGATCACCATGCCCGTGGGGCAGAACGCCATCTTGCTGAGCCATCTGCAGCCGGGAAGCTACGACATCGACGTGAGAGCGCAGGCCCACGGCCAGTATTCCGAGACGAAGACCATCCATGTCACCGTCAGCCCCCCGTGGTACCGCACCACCCTCGCCCAGCTCCTCTATCTCATCGCTCTGCTCGCACTCATAGGAGCCATCGGATGGGCATGGCGCAGGAAACAGCGCCACCTCATGGACGAGGAGAAGATGAAGTTCCTCATCAACGCCACCCACGACATCCGCTCGCCCCTCACCCTCATCCACGGTCCCCTCACGAAACTCAAGACCATCGTGAGCGACGAGACAGGAAAGGTGTATCTGGAGACCATCGAGCGCAACGCGGAAAAACTGATGATGCTCGTCAACCAAATCCTCGACCAGAGACGCATCGACAAAAACGAGATGCGGCTGCACTGTCAGGAGACCAACATGGTGGAATTCATCAGCAGCGTGTGCAAACTCTTCCAATACGAGGCTCAGCAGCGCAATATCGCCTTCACCTTCGAGCACGCGCAAAACAACGTGCCGCTGTGGCTTGACAGGATGAGTTTCGACAAAGTGGTGTCCAACCTGCTCTCTAACGCTTTCAAATACACCAGCGACGGAGGTGAGATCAAAGTGGCCCTCATCTCCAACGACAAAGACGTGGAAGTGAGATTCATCGACTCAGGCGTGGGATTCAAGAAAGGTGAGTCGACCAAAAACCTCTTCAAGAGATTCCACCAAGGGTCCAACAGCGTCAACCTCACCACACAGGGCACAGGCATCGGACTCAACCTCTGCCAGAGCATCATCGAGCTGCACGGAGGACGCATCAAGGCCGAAAACCGCAACGACGGACAACGGGGAGCCTGCATCACCGTGAGAATACCCAAGGGCAACCAGCACCTCAAGCCCGAGCAGATTGTGGACAGCGAGACCAAGAGCGAAGTGCTCTCTACCGCCCGCACCACCCGGCGCAAGGACATCCGCGTGATGATTGTGGACGACAACCAGGAAATCCTCGACTACATCAGGTTCGAACTGGGCGGCTTCTACAAATTCACCATCTGCCCCAACGGCAAAGAGGCTCTCAAGACCCTGCTCACCGACAGCAAACGGTGCGACATCGTGGTGTCGGACATCATGATGCCCGAGATGGACGGCATCGAACTGCTCAAGCATATCAAAGAGAACCCGCAGACCAGCGACATCCCCGTCATTCTCCTCACCTCGAAGACAGAGGTCGACTACAGGCTCGAGGGACTGAAGAAAGGCGCCGACGCCTATCTGGCCAAACCCTTCGACATGGAGGAGCTGCATGTGCAGATCGACAACCTCGTGAGCACCGTGCGCCGCCTCAAAGGTGTCTTCAGCGGCGCATCCACACAGAAAGACAAAGTGGAGGACATCGAGGTGAAGGGCAACGACGAGCAACTCATGAACCGCATCATGGCCTCTATCAACGCCAACCTCTCGGACGCCGACTACAACGTGGAGGCTCTCGCCAAAGACGTGGGACTGAGCCGCGCACAACTGCACCGGAAGATGAAGGAGATGACCGGCCTCGCCACCGGACGCTTCGTGCGCGACATCCGCATGCGGCAGGCAGGGCGCCTCATCCGCCAAGGCAACGTCAACATCTCGCAGGTGGCCTACAGCGTCGGCTTCAGCGACCAGGCCCACTTCTCCACCGTCTTCAAGACCTACTACGGTGTCACTCCTTCTGAGTATGCCGCCCAGAAAGACCATAAAGAGGAGTTTGAGCAGCAGTCTGGCGACACGCCATGAGACAAAGACCGCACATGAGACAAATCTAAAAGCATGTGACACAATAGTCGTTGGAGTTCTCGCCTGCAACGTTTACCTTTGCACGCAGAATTCAAACTACGACGACATGCAAAACTTTTTTTCACGACTCAGACTTGTACTGCTACTCCTCGTCGCGGCACAGGCCCTCTCGGCACAGCAGCGCCGACCCATCGACAGCCAACACCCGCTGTGGCTCGTGCACATCGACGTCTGGAACTCGGCAGACCCGCAGAAAATCATCAACCTCATCCCCGACGACATCAAGCCCTATGTGTGCATGAACCTCTCGCTCTCATGCGGCTATGACACCAGCCGCAACATCTACAAGATGCCGAGATGCGCCGTGCGCACCTATAAGTCATGGGCCTCCGTATGCCAGCAGAACGGACTGTGGTTCACCTGCCAGCCCGCCAGCGGTGGCAAGACGCACATCCAGGACGACGACCTCGAGACATTCGAATACTTCTTCAAAAAATACCCCAACTTCCTGGGCTGGAACTACGCCGAGCAGTTCTGGGGATTCGACGAGGTGGGCGACAAATGCTCCAGCAACCAGGAGTCGCGCATCGCCCTCTTTGCCAAATTAGTGAGGATGTCGCACCAGTACGGAGGATTCCTCACCATCTCGTTCTGCGGCAACGTCTGGTCGCACGGACTCAACCCCATCGGTATGATGAAGCGCAACCCCGAACTGCTGCGCGCGTGCAAAGACTGCCCGGAATCCATCCTCTGGCTCTACAAATACACCACCTCCTCTTGCTGGTACAACAATGAGAGCGTCACCTACGGACCTTTCATCTCCGGACTGACCAAGAACTACGGCGTGCGCTATGACAACTGCGGATGGAACGGCACCCTCGATGCGCTCTTAGGCGAAAACCACGGGAAGAAATACCCAGGAGCCGCAGGCATCGGCACCATCATGGAGCAGACATGCATGAACGGCGGCGCCGTGTGGGACGGACCCGAGCTCATCTGGACCGAAGACTTCCAGGGACAGAGCAACTCCACCGTCAGCGGTTATACCCGCCGCAACTGGGGCACCTTCTCCAATTTCCGCGGCATCTGGCTCGACATGTTCAAGAAGATCATCGACGGCACCATGTATATCCCCTCGCGGGAAGAGGTGCTCGAGAAGACGAAACTGGTCATCATCAACGACGTCAACAGCGGCAACGATGAAGAGAAATATGCCGCTTGGGGCAACCTCTACGACGGACTCTACAAGCAGACCGACCCCTTCAACCGCGGCAACGGACAGTGGATGGACAACTTCTGCTATTTCAAGAAGACCGGACGATACGGGGCCATCCCCATCGTCGTGGGCCTCTACGACGACGCCGCCAAGGCCATTCCCGTGCAGATGAAGAAGTCGACACGCAACTCGAGATGGAGCACCATCAGCAAGAAGACCGCCGAGTTCAACGAACTCTATCCTGAGGTGTCGACAGGCGACCTCTTCGTGGAGAGGTACCAGAACCAACTGGTCACCTATACTCCTTATTCCTATCTCAACAGCAAGACGTCGGCCTCGGCCAACATCCCCCTGCAATACAACACCTGCCAGTCGCTCGACCTCACCTACAGCCGACTCTCAAGCGGCGTCATTAGGGAGTATGAGGACCACATCAACTTCTATCTCAACAACTACCGCAGCGACTCCACCAACGTGCGCAAGGATATCATCACCGTCAACGGCGTCAAGGGCGAGCCTACCTTTAAGATGACCAAGCGCACACTGGCCACCAGCTCCACCGCCACCGCCGAATACAACGAGGAGGCGCACACCTTCACCCTCACCGTCAACCACTGCGGACCCGTAGACATCACCATCCAATGCTCGGGCGATGCCGAGCGCGACCACACCGCCAGGCCCATCCAGCCGCTTGAGAAACCGAAGCAGCCCGAGGAATACTACGGCCCCATCATCATCGAGGGCGAGGATATGGACTACAAAAGCGTGAAAAGCGTGGTCATCACCAACGCCGGATGGTATGCTCCCGACATGCACGAGTTCTCCGGCATGGGATACGTGGAGATGGGCACCAACAAAGCCGGTTCGCTGCGCCACCAACTCAAAGTGAATCATCCGGGCGAATACACCGTCACCGTACGCTACCAGTGCACCAGCAAGTCGGGCAACATCAGCATCGACATGAACGGCGAGAAGCAGACACTCAACTGCCCCAAGACCTCCGGCATGGAGTGGAAGAAGGCAAAGGTGACCACCACGATGAAAGAAGGCGTCAACGACCTGCGCATCAACAACACCGAAGGGATGCCGATGCTCATCGACCAGATTATCTACACTCCGGCAGGCACGGAAGAGGAGAAATTCCTCGTCACCCTGCGAGAGGGTGAGCACGGCCGCCTCCATGCCGACGTGACAGAGGCCGCCGAGGGAGAGACCGTCACCCTCACCGTCGACGCTGAGGACGGATACCAGCTCACCGAACTGAGAGTGGTCAACTCCGTCTACTTCACCATGGCAAAGACCATCGACATCAATGAGTCAGAAGGAGCCATCACCTTCACCATGCCCGACGACAACGTGACACTCATGCCGGTCTTCAAAGACATGACGTCTGTCTACCAGCTCGACTTCACCGCTCCTCTCAACGGCAGCATGCCCGACGGATGGAGATGCGTGCAGGAAAACAATGAGGTGCACGAGTACCCCAACTCATACAGCCTCGGCGCACGCGTCTTCACAGGATTCTCCGGCTATCAGGGAGGCGCGCTCTACTGGCGCGAGGGATGTGCCGAGTATGGCCGCCAAAGCGCACGGCCCCTCACACTGGAGCCGGGTAACTACCAACTCATCTTCGCCATGGCGGGATGGAAGGCCAATCCGAAATACAAGGCGCAGATCATCGACGCTGAGACAGGCAAGAGCATCGCCACATCCGACACATACACTGCCGCACCCAATGTCAACGGCAGCACAAGCGCCAACGTCTCGTCTGCCGTGAGCCGCACACTGCCCTTCACGGTCGACAAGGAAGGCAAATATATCATCAGCTTCACCAATGAGAGCAACAGCAGCGGCTTTGATGAATACCTGCTCCTGCAATGCTCGGTGAGGAAGGTCGCCACGCCCAGTGCCATCGCAGGCATCAAGGCCGGAGCTCACGAAGAGGGCGTATGGACGGTATCGGGCACCAGGAAGTCGGCCATCAGCCGCGGACTCAATATCGTGCGCACCGCCGACGGAAAAACAAGAAAAGTTTTGGTGAAATAAATAGAAAAAAGATTGTTTTCTCCGGCATGAAGCACCCAACATTGAAAGGGGCCATGCTATGGAAGAAAGGGAACCGGGAAGGTTCTCTTTCTTTCTTTTATATGCCATAACGGCCTTTTCTGTCATTTTTCTGCACTTTCATCGGATTATCTCACTTTTTTTGTCTATTTTTGCGAGGATGAAATTTTGATACTAACTAATTACCTACAACTATTCATGAAAAAGAACGTCACTCTCCTATTCATCATGCTCCTCGCCGCCACCGCAGCATGGTCGCAAGGCAGCAAAGCACTCGAGCGACTCAACAACGACCCGAGAAGAGCCTACGGCAACGACTACCCTTACTCGTTCGCACCCGTCAGCCTCACAAAGGCACCCAAGGGCTATCAACCTTTCTACATCAGCCACTATGCGCGCCACGGCTCTCGCTACTACTGGAACAACACCCTCTACCGAGAAATCGACAGTCTGCTCACTACTGCACACAACAAGCACCAGCTCACCGCCGAGGGCGAGGCCTTCTACACCAAATACAACGCCTGCAAGGACGAACTGGCCATGAGTTGGAGCGAGCTGAGCGACCTGGGATGGGAACAGCACCAGCGCATCGCACGCACCATGTACACACAATTCCCCGAGGTGTTCAAGAAAGGCGGCAACGTGCTCGCCATCTCGTCGCTGCAAGGACGATGCGTCATCAGCATGTCGGCCTTCTGCCAGGAACTCGTGCAGTGCAACCCGAAAATAGAGATACGTGAGCAGTCGGCACGCTCCACACTCGACGGCGTGGTGCCCACCGACAGGCAGAATCCAGTGAAAAACAACTACCCCAGGAACGTCAAGCCACGCTACGAGAAAAACCGCGACAAGTTTAAGAGCGAGAACACGCTGCGACAGACCATCGTCGCACGCGCCTTCACCAGCACCGAAGGACTGCCCGGCAACCCCAACCACATCGGGAGCAACCTCATCAACCTCTACACCTCGCTGCCAAGCATCGGGCACGAGGGCATGATGGGCAACATCATCACCGACAACGACATGAAAGGACAGTGGGAAGAGTCCAACCTGGGTTCCTACTCATGGGTCTTCGGACCGCAATATGAGATGATTCCCATCCTTGAGGACATCATGAAAAAGGCTGACGCTGTCATCAACGGCAGCAGTGACCGCATCGCCGACCTCAGGTTCGGCCACGACACATGCCTCGGACCCCTCACCGTGCTCATGGGCATCAACGGCGCAGACCTCGACCCCGAAGACCCCTATGAGGTGAAAAACTGCTACCAGAACTGGGAGACATGCAAGGCCAGCAACATCCAACTGGTGTTTTACCGCAGCAAGAAGCATCCGGCCGACATCCTGCTCAAATGCCTCCTCAACGGCGAGGAAGCCACACTGCCCGTGCCCACCACACAGTTCCCCTACTACAAATGGGCCGACTTCAAGAAGTTCTACACCGACAGATGCAATAGCGTCAAGAAATAGCCGCTCCCCGGGCCCTATGCCGACCCTCATACTTGGCCCTCCAATGTCCTGTTTGTTGCTGTATTACAGCAACATACGAAGCACCAGACAGCAATGATCCTCTATCCATTCTGCCGCATTAGGCCATTTACCTGATGCGGCAGAATGTGTTACAAAGCCTAAAAATAAACTAAAAAATGTTTTAAAAGAAACAAGTATTAAAACAATTCGATAACTTTGTGATATCAAAATAATATCACATTATTAACCATATCAAAATAACAAGGTGATGGAAACAAAAAATGAATTTGCATTCAAGGGAACAACCGTCAATGGTTTTCTCATGCTGTTTGTCAATCTGATTATGCTGATCCTATCCGTGGGAGCCATCGTATTTGGAATTATCGAAAGTCCCTTCATCCTGATCATCGGCTGTCTGCTCTTGATGGTCAACATCTGCTGCTGGTGCGGATTCCTGATGCTTGAGCCCAACGAGGCACGCGTCATCACATGGTTCGGCAAATATGCCGGCACATTCACACAGACAGGATTCTATTGGATCAACCCCTTCTACTCCGCCAAGAAACTGTCGCTGCGCGCACGCAACCTCGACGCACAGCCCATCAAGGTGAACGACAAGACCGGCAACCCGGTGATGATCGGACTGGTGCTGGTGTGGAAACTGAAAGATACCTACAAGGCTATTTTTGAAGTCGACTCGCAGACAATGGCCAGCAGTCCCGCAGAAATCGGCGCCAGCGCCAAGAGCATCATGAACGCACTCGAGAAGTTTGTCGCCGTGCAGAGCGACGCCGCTCTGCGTCAGGTGGCAGGACAATATGCCTACGACGACGAGGACGGCAAGACCAGTGAACCCACCCTGCGCTCAAGCGCCGACGAGATCAATGAGCAACTGGAGCAGAAACTCGACGAGCGGCTGGCACTGGCTGGTATAGAGGTGGTGGAAGCACGCATCAACTATCTGGCCTACGCTCCTGAGATCGCCGCCGTGATGCTGCGCCGCCAGCAGGCTTCGGCCATCATCACCGCCCGTGAGAAAATCGTCGAGGGTGCCGTCTCTATGGTGAAGATGGCCCTGCAGAAACTCTCCGACGAGGATGTGGTGGAACTCGACGACGACAAAAAGGCAGCCATGGTGAGTAACCTCATGGTGGTGCTCTGCGGCGACGATGCCGCCCAGCCCGTCGTCAACACCGGCACACTCAATCACTAAAGGTGAATGCTAATAATAATGTCGTGGTGATAACACACCTAAATATTCATGAGATTTGAGAATTGAAGATTGAACATTCAAGCGAAACTAAATGTTGCGATTGAGCGAGAGCAGAGCAAGCTTGCTTGAGGTCTGCCGAGCATGAGCAACTTCGGCCGAAGGCCAATGTTGCGATTGAGCGAGAGCAGACCAAGCTTGCTTGAAGTCTGCCGAGCATGAGCAACTTCGGCTGAAGGCCAATGTTGCGATTGAGCGAGAGCAGACCAAGCTTGCTTGAGGTCTGCCGAGCATGAGCAACTTCGGCTGAAGGCCAATCTTCAATCTTCAATATAAAAGTTATGGCCAAAAAAGCGTCAAGCACCAAAAGTTTCATCCTGCGTGTCGACAGCGACACGATGAATGCCATTGAGGCATGGGCCGCCGATGAGTTCCGCTCCACCAACGGACAGTTGCAGTGGATCATC
>CADBLU010000177.1 GCA_902795605.1 uncultured Prevotellaceae bacterium
CAGGCAACCGCTTTGAATTCCGTGCCGTCGGTTCGGAAGCCAACTGTGCCTCTGCCATGCTTGCACTCAACAGTGCAGTAGCCGAAGCACTTGTTTCGTTCAAGCAGCGTGTTGACGAGCGCATTCCCGTGTTTGAGAAAAAACTTGAAGGCACCGACCATAGCGCCATCTACCATGCCATCATCGATGTGCTGCGCGAAGACATCACTACCTGCAAGCCCATCCGCTTCGACGGCAACGGGTATAGCGACGAGTGGGTGGAGGAAGCCCAAAAGCGCGGCCTCGACGTTGAGAAGTCGTGCCCGAAGATCTTCGAGCGCTATCTTGACGATGAGAGCATCAAGATGTTTGAGAGTCTCGGCGTGATGACGAAGAAGGAACTGGAAGCCCGCAACGAGGTGAAATGGGAGACCTACACGAAGAAAATCCAGATTGAGGCCCGTGTGCTGGGCGACCTCTCGATGAACCATATCATCCCCGTGGCCACCCGCTACCAGACACAGTTGTTGCAGAACATCAGCAACATGGCCGTCGTATTCCCCATCGACACCGCCGACAAACTCTCTGGCCGCAATAAGAAAATCATCGAGGAAATCGCAGAGCGCACCAGCGAGATTGAGCGCATGGTGGACGAACTGGTCAATGCCCGCAGACAGGCCAACAAGATAGAGGACGAGCATCAGAAGGCCATCGCCTATCACGACACCGTGGAGCCATGGCTCGACGACATCCGCTACCAGATAGACAAGCTCGAGCTCATCGTCGACGACAGCCTCTGGCCGCTCCCCAAATACCGCGAGCTGCTCTTTATCAGATAGAGACCGGGAAACCTAGAATATCTAGGAGTACTAGGAAAACTAGAAAAACTAGAAAAAACTAGCCCCCACCACCTCATCGGCGCTACTTGCCAGCAGGCAAGTAGCGCCGATTTTTGAGAAATCTCCGCCAGAATGCCAAGAAAGAATAGCAAAAAAGTCGCGAGCACTCGTTTCTTCTGCAAATTTTTCCTATTTTTGCAGACGAAATGGATACTTGCGATTAATATCGTTAACAATCATCATTTACCAAAATCTTAACTATGACAGACAAAGAGACAAGAGAACGCATCATTTCCGTCGTCAAACGCGAAGTAGTGCCAGCCATCGGATGCACCGAACCGATGGCGGTGGCCTTATGCACCGCCAAGGCTACAGAGCAGCTACACTGCCGGCCCGAGCACATCGACGTCAAACTCAGTGCCAACATCCTGAAAAACGCTATGGGTGTAGGCATTCCCGGCACTGGGATGACCGGACTGCCCATCGCCATTGCCCTCGGCGCACTCATCGGCAAGTCGGAATACCAGTTGGAAGTGCTCAAGGACCTTACCCCGGAAGCCCTCGAGGAAGGGAAAAAGTACGTGGCGGAGGGCCGTATCGCTATCAGCCTGAAGGAAGGAGCGTGCGACAAGCTGTATATCGAAGTGACTACCTCGTCAGGCGCCAAGTCATCAAGCGCCATCATTGCGGGCGGACATACCCATTTCGTGACCGAGGACACCGTGACGACAGCCACAGACAGCGCGACAGACGACATCGAGCTCAACATGCGACTTGTCTACGATTTCGCCACCACGGCACCCCTCGATGAAATAAGGTTCATTGAACAGACACGCGCCTACAACATGAATGCCGCACGGGAAGCCCTCAAAGGCAACTACGGCCACAACCTGGGAAAGACCATCGAGAGACCCATGTCGAAAGGCATTTTCGGCAACAGCATCTTCTCACACATCATCTCACGCACCGCCTCGGCCTGCGACGCCCGTATGGGCGGTGCCATGATTCCCGTGATGTCCAACTCCGGGTCGGGCAACCAGGGCATCTGCGCCACCAACCCTGTGTGTGTATACGCCAAGGAGAATGAGAATACAGAAGAGGAACTGATACGTGCCCTCATGCTCAGTCATCTGACAGCCATCTATATCAAGCAGAGTTTAGGACCGCTCTCCGCGCTTTGCGGTTGCGTGGTGGCATCCATCGGCAGCAGCGTAGGCATCACCTATCTGATGGGAGGCAACTATGAGCGTGTGTGCTACTCGGTGAAAAACATGATCGCCAACCTGACGGGAATGATCTGCGACGGAGCGAAACCGTCGTGCTCGCTCAAAATCACCTCTGGAGTGAGCACCGCCGTCCTCTCCGCCCTCCTCTCCATAGAGGGGAAATGTGTCTCGTCGACAGAGGGCATCGTGGACGAAGACGTTGACAAAAGCATCCACAACCTCACGGCCATCGGTGCCAATGGCATGGGGATCACCGACGACATGGTGCTACGTATCATGACTTCGAAAAAGGCATCCCAAACAAGCAAATAAGACATAAAGTGACCGTTCGGCGAATCACGAATCAGCATCATTCGCCGAACGGTCGCGATGGGTGAAACACCCTTAAAATTGTGTTAAAATACTTGAAAAACACCCTAAAAACCGCCTTAATTCGCAAAAATGTTACATGATACAAATTTTATGTAACACAATTATGCATTTGACAAAAAATCAAAAAGACGATGCAACAAAAACCTTGAAAGGCTCACATTAATAATAATTAACTTTGCAAAAAATTAATTTGCAAGATCAATCAAAAAATTCTTATGGGAACCGAAAAAACTTTTTGGAGTCATCATCGCAGCAAGTTCATCGCAGCTTGTGCTATGATGGCAGTTGGGTTTGCCATGAACTCCTGCTCAGAATACGACTTAGATGAGCGGACCCCTGAAGGATGGGGCTCGAGCATCTACAGTTGGCTGGCAGAAGAAGGCAATTACACCAACACGGTGCGGATGATTGAGGATCTGGGCTACAAAGAAGTGCTTGCCAAGACGGGTTCGAAAACCCTCTTCGTGGCCGACGACAGTGCCTACGACCGATTCTTCCGCAACAACAGTTGGGGAGTGAACAGCTATGAACAGTTGAGCACCTCTCAGAAGAAACTCCTGCTCTTTGGCAGCATGATGGACAACTCGATGCAGCTCAACAGTCTGCCAAGCGTAGAGGGAACACCGCCCCGGGAGGGTGAGTGTATGAGACGTTTCGCGTCGAGCACGCCCTACGACTCTGTGACCATCCTCACGCCCGACAAGATGCCCGACAACCCCTATTGGGCACGCTACAAGACCGCGGGACAACCGATGGTGTGTATGACCGACAACTCCGTCGTGCCCCTCGTGCAGTTCATCGAGAAGCAGTTGGTCAACAAGCGTATCACCAACAGCGACTACGACTTCCTCTACAACAAGACCACTCATCGCGAGCCAGGCGATGCCAGTGTCAACGGTGTGCAAGTGGAAGAGCCCAACATCAAATGCTCTAATGGATTCATCCATAAGATGAGCGACGTCATCACGCCGCTGCCCAATATGGCCGAACTCATTGCCCAGAAGCCCAACACCAAGATTTTCTGCAAACTGCTTGAGCGCTTCTGTGCCCCCTACTGGGTGGGAGAGGCTACGACCACACAATATAATTATTTATATGACAAGAGCGTCGACTCCGTCTACCAGAAGAGGTTCTTCTCTGAGAAATCACAGGAGGGAAATCCGCTCAACGCCACACCCGACAACGGCCCCGTCAACGGTCTGCTGAAATTCGACCCTGAATGGAACGCCTATTACGCCGGTCTCAACGACCAGGGCGGCAACATCGCCCTGCAGCGCGACATGGCCGTGATGATGGTGCCCAGCGACCAGGCCATGACCGAATATTGGGAGTCGGGAGCAGGCAAGGTGCTCAAGGACTACTACGGCACCTGGGAGAACGTGCCCGATGAGGTGGTGGTCAAACTGCTCAACAACAATATGCTGAGCTCGTTCATCTCGTCGGTGCCCTCCAAATTCCAGGGCATCCTCAACGACGCCAACGACCCCATGGGCGTGGAAGAAGAAGCCATCGACTCCGTATGGCTCGGATGCAACGGCGCCATCTATCTCACCAACCGCGTCTACTCCCCCACCGCCTACGTCAGCGTGTCGTTCCCGGCACTCGTCAACGAGAGCATGAAGATCCTCTACTGGGGCATCGAGCAACTGCAGTATAATGTGTATCTCAACTCACTCAACTCCTACTACAGTTTCTTCATCCCCACCAACAAAGCATTGCTCGAGTATATCGACCCCTGCTCCTATGGCAAGAGCCAGACACAGTTGTTCAAATTCCACTATGACGCCTCCAAGGTGAACGTGCAGGACCGCGTGTGGGCCAGCATCTGGAACTATGACACAGAGACCGGTGTCGTGGGCGACTCTATCGGAAAGGCCGACTACACACAGATCAGAAACAGGCTGAAGGATATCCTCGACACACATATCGTCATCGGCAACGTGGAGGACGGACACACCTACTACCGCACCAAGGGCGGCACGGAAATCCGTGTGAACAACGTCAAGGCCGGCGCCAACGGCATGACCGTCGAGGGCAGCTACCAGACCAACGAGGGTGAGCCTATCCGCGTCTATGACATCTACGACCAGACCGACGGCGGCAACGGTAAGAGCTATATCCTCGACGGCCAGCCCATCATGGGCACACGCCATACCGTGCGCGACGTGCTCGCCAGCAAACCAGAGTTCTCGAAATTCCTCGAGCTCATGGACGGCAGCGGTCTCTTCGAGCAGATACACAACAGGAGAAACGCCTGCGGCGGCACAAACATCTCCGTGTTCAACACCTATCACTATACTATCTACGTTCCCAGCAACGAGAGCATCGAAGCCCTGCAGAAGCAAGGCAAACTCTCCTCGTGGGATGTGGTGGATGCCTTCGAGGAGGCCGGCAACCGCACCGCCAAGACACGCGACTCGCTGCAGATTGTCAACTTCCTGAAATACCACATCCAGGACAACGCCCTCTTCATCGGGGCAAACGAAGACTCCGGCGACTTCGAGACGGCTGTCATCGACCCCACCACCGAGCGCTTCTACCGTGTCAATGCCAAGCTCGACAGCCAAGGCATCACCATCATCGACCATGCCCGCAACACACGGCATGTGGTGACCTCGAATCCTACTCTCTACAACCTGGTGGCCCGCGAGTTCCAGTACAACACGACCGACGCCTCCAGCGCCAACTCGATTGAGACCTCCTCTTCGGCGGTCATACACCTCATTGACCAACCACTGATGATACAGAATTGACCCTTGAATAATGAAGACTATGATGAAAAATAGATTTATGAGAACCATCGGCATGGCCATTGTCCTGCTGCCGATGTCGGTTGTCAGTTCTTACGCCCAAAGCGCAGGTGATATCATCAGCGGTACCGTCACCGACTCCGATGGAGCGGTCATCGGAGCCAATGTGGTGGAGCTCGACGCTGCCAACCGTATCGTGGCATCGGCCGTGACCGATATCAATGGTAATTTCTCTTTCAAGCTCAAGAATCCGAAAGACAAGATCAGATTCTCGTATGTGGGCTACAAGACCATCACGCAGAACATCAACAAACTCAAGTATGACGTCACCATGTCCGACGCACAGGAGATCGACGAGTTGATCGTCACCTCCACACGTCGCGCACAGGGCTCCGGCCTCGCCATCCCTATCGACGAGATCTCGGCGGCACGAGAGAGCATCAGCATGAGCGAGTTCACCGGACTCGCCATCACCACCGTCGACGAGGCCCTGCAGGGACGTATCTCCGGTCTCGACATCGTAGCCAACTCGGGTAACCTCGGCGCCGGCACCTCCATGCGCCTGCGTGGTGTGTCGAGTATCAACGGCTCGAGCGAGCCGCTCATCGTCGTCGACGGCAACATCTGGGAGACCAACGTCAACGACTTCGACTTCTCCTCTGCCAATGAGGAGAAATTCGCCGAGCTGCTCAACGTCAACCCTGAGGACATCGAAAGCATCTCAGTGCTCAAGGATGCCGCCGCCTGCGCCATCTTCGGTTCGCAGGGCTCCAATGGTGTCATCGAAATCAAGACCAAGCGCGGTACGAGAGGTTCGACCAGGGCCTCCTACAGCTATCGTCTCACGGGCACCTACCAGCCCAACGGCTACAAGATGCTCAACGGCGACGAATACACCATGCTGCTCAAGGAAGAGTATTTCAACCCCTCGATGAGCGACCACGCGAGCAACATCCCGGAGTTGAACTACAACCCCAGTTTCCCTGAATATGAGATGTACAACAACAACACCGACTGGCTCAAGGAAGTCAAGCAGATAGGTTGGCGCCAGAACCACTACCTGGCACTCACCGGCGGTGGCGAGAAAGCCCACTTCCGCATCGGCGCCGGCTACGACAATGAGACCGGCTCCATCATCAAGCAGCAACTCGACCGCTTCACCTCCCGTGTCAACCTCGACTACTTCGTCAGCGACCGTATCAGGATTGAGACCAACATCGCCCTCACCTACACCAAGAACCAGAAGAACAACGGCGACCTGCTGGCCATCGCATATACACGTATGCCTAACCTCTCTATCTATGAGCAGGACAAGAACGGCAACGACCTCGACGAATACTACAGTATGCTCCCCACCGTGTCGAGCCAACTCAGAGACCAGCTGAGCAACCAGAACCCCGTGGCACTGGCACATGAGGCCAAGAGCCATGAGACCAGCTACAATATACAGCCTGAGTTTAAACTGAGATACAACCTTCTCGGACTGCAGGAGACACAGACACGCCTCATCTATGAGGGAAAGGTGGTCTTCAACATCTTCAACCGTTACGACGACACGTTCATGCCGCTCTCGCTCAGCACGAGAGGCTGGAACGACACCGACGGGAAGCAGAGCAACAGGACCACCGCCAACTCATCGAAGAGTTTCGGTGTCACCACCACACACACCCTCACCTTCACTCCCGTCTTCAAGAACAAAGACCATCAGCTCACCATGCTGCTCCGCGGACAGCTCACCGACGGCAGGTCCAACTCACAGAGCACCACGGAATGGGGTCTGCCTTCAGGCACCATCACCAGTACGGCAGCTCCCGGCATCATCGACGGCATCAATACCGGCAGCGGACAGTGGAGAAGCATCTACTTCACCTATTCCGGCCACTATGCCTACAAAGGAAAATATGTGGCAGAGTTCACCATGCGTCGCGACGGCAGCACCAAGTTCGGCGCCGACCAGCGATGGGGTAACTTCCCCGCATTCTCTCTGCGCTGGAACATCCACAAGGAGCGTTTCATCCATGAGCACCTGCCTTGGATCTCCGTCCTCTCCGTCAGACCAGGATGGGGTATCGTGGGTAAGCAGCCAGGAGCCGAATACCTCTTCTTCAGTAAGTATGCCAACGGCAACGGCTATCTCAACCAGCGAAGCATCTATCCGCAGAACATTCAGCTGAAGAACCTGAAATGGGAGCAGAAAGAGACCTACAACTTAGGATTCAACTACGGCTTCTTCAACAACAAGATTGACGGTAATTTGGAAATCTACAGGGAGCACACCACCGACCTGCTCATGGGCGGACGCGGCATCCCTACCTCGTCGGGCTACTCTCAGCTGTCCTATCAGAACGTGGGCGAGATGAAAAACTTCGGTTGGGAGTTCAACATCAACGGCAACGACATCGTGAAAATCGGCAAAGTGAGGTTCGACTTCAACATCACCTTCGCCAACAACAAAAACCAGATAACCTCGATGGAGGAGACCTGCCTGGCCAGCCTCAACAGCGAGTTCGACCGCAACAACGGCTCCTACCTCACACGCGTAGAGCTCAACCGCTCTTTAGGCAGTATCTACGGATTCAGATACAAAGGTGTCTATCAGTACTCCGAGTATTCTCCTGAGGAGATCCACGGCGTCAGCGGCCCCAACGCTCCTGTGGCACGCGACGAGAACGGCGTGGTCATCATCGACGAGAACAACATGACCAAACCCATGACTTTCTGCTACGGCTCCGTCAACTATGAGTTCAAGGGCGGCGACGCCATCTACGAGGATATCAACCACGACGGCCAGATCAACGAGCTCGACATCGTCTACCTCGGCTCCTCACTGCCGAAGATCACCGGCGGTTGCGGATTCAAGATCAAGTTCGGACGATTCTCATGGAACAACCAGTTCAATTTCCGCTACGGCAACAAGATTGTCAACCGCGCGAGGATGAGGGCAGAGAACATGTACTCCAACAACAACCAGAGCCGCGCCGTCAACTGGCGCTGGCGAGTGGAGGGCGACATCACTGATATCCCAAGAGCTCTTTATCAGTATGGTTACAACTGGCTCGGCAGCGACCGCTTCGTGGAAGACGGCTCGTTCATCCGACTCAACTACTCACAGCTCAGCTACAACATGGACCCCAAACTCATCAAGAAATTGGGTCTGCGGCAAGTGAGTCTCTATCTCTCGGCCAACAACCTGTTCTGCCTGACCAAATACTCCGGAGCTGACCCCGAGGTGGGATATGGCTCTTACGGACTGGTCTGCGATGATGCCAAGACACCTCGCTCCAAGTCGTTCACGGCAGGTATTACAGTTCAATTCTGACAATGGAAACACATAGAATTCTCAAAATCATGACCGACAAGTTGAAAAATATATTCTACGCCGCATGCCTCACCGTCACACTGACAGGGTGCAACGACTTCTTCGAGATCCTGCCAATGAACGAAGTGGTGCTCGAAAACTACTGGACGGAAAAAAGCGACGTGAGCAGCGTGGTCAACAGCTGCTATGAGACACTCGAAAACAGTGACTGCCTCACCAGAATGGGTGTCTGGGGCGAACTGAGGTCCGACAACCTGAGGTTGGGAGCAAGTGTGCCCAATGAAATCAACGAGATTCTCAAAGAGAACCTGCTGCCCTCCAACCCCATGTGCAACTGGGCCATATTCTACCAGGCGATCAACAGGTGCAACACCGTATGCCACTATGCGCCGCAGGTGCAGGCCATCGACCCCAACTACACCCTGGAGGAGATGAAAGCCAACATCGCCGAGGCATCCGCCATACGCGCACTCTGCTATTTCTATCTCATCCGCACCTTCCGCGATGTGCCCTACTCCACACAGCCCAGCATCGACGACACGCAGACCTATGTCGTGCCCGCCACGCCGTTCAACGCTGTGCTCGACTCGCTCATCACCGACCTCGAGAAGGTGAAGGACGACGCCGTCAAGAGATACTATACCGACGACAGCCCCAATGCCTACCAGAACTCCAGCAAGATCACACGATGGGCCATCTACGCGCTCCTCGCCGACCTCTATCTCTGGAAAGGCGACTGGGACAACTGCATCAAATACTGCGACCTCGTCATCGACTTCAAGCGCCAGCAGTATAAGGAGATGGTGGAGCGCGACGGCAACGTCAACGACATCGCTCTCTTCGGCGATATCCCTATGATTCTCGAGAAACCCGTGGGAAGCACCGTCTGCGGAAATGCCTACAATGAGATTTTCGGCACAGGCAACTCCTTCGAGAGCATTTTCGAGCTCTATTTCCGCACCAACCAGAGTCAGCAGAACTCATGGGTAAACAGTTTTTACGGCAACAGCACCAACACCATGGGGCGGCTCAGTGCTCCCGATTTCCTCTGCAAGGATGCGGCACAGGGCACCAACAACATCTTCAAGAGAACCGACGGACGTGTCTATGCGGCGTCTGAGCTCGACAACTCACGCTATGCCATCACCAAATATGTGCGTACCAACGTGAGCTACTCCACACAGAACGTCACCAAAGAAGCCGACCTTCACCTGGTCAGCAACAGGCGCACCGGCGGCGATGCCAACTGGATATTCTATCGCCTCAGCGACATGCTCCTCATCAAGGCCGAAGCAGAGATTCAGAAGGGCGAGGAAGGATACGAGAGAGCTTTCATGCTCATCAACACCGTCAACAAGCGCGCCAACGACGTGACATCCACCGCCAGGGCAGACACCCTCAAGATGGCCGACTACATCAACTCTAAGGCTTCGATGGAGGAGCTCTTGCTCGAAGAGCGGCAGAGAGAGTTCATGTTTGAAGGAAAACGGTGGTTCGACCTCGTCAGAATCGCCCGCCGCGACGGCAACAACACCCGATTGGTGTCTCTGGCCTCAAGGAAGTATATCGAGAACGTCAATGCCATCAAGATCAAGCTGGCCGACCCCAACATCATCTACTTCCCCTACGCGAAGGCCGAACTCAGGGTCAATCCATTGCTTGTGCAAAATCCCGCCTACGGCAATGAGGAAGACAATGAACTGAGCAAATAAAGCACTCATCACACATAATAAAGAAAACGATTATGAAGAGATTCGCTATCATGCTTATGGCTGCCATCGTCATCTGCAGCATCGCAGCATGCGTCGACAATGACGACGACATACCCATGAACTATTATCAATCGAAGAAAGTCACCGCAGCGGGCTTCCTCGAGGAGAACCAGGAGCAGTTCAGTGAGTTTATCGCCATCCTCAAGCGCACTCCCTACTTCTCCATGCTTTCCACATACGGCACCTACACACTGTTCGCGCCCAACAACGACGCCATCGCCAGATACCTCGCCCGCACGGGATACCAACAGGTGGAAAACATCCCCGTGGAGACCTGCGACACGCTGGCGCGTACACATATCATCAAAAAAGGAGCATTCTACACCACCGACATCGGCGAGGGCGCACTGCCCGAACTCAACATGGACGATGCCTATATCGTGCTCTCGAGCGATTCGGACGTGACCAACCACAACGCGCTGATCTATTACATCAACAAAAACTCACGCATGGTGGAGTATGACGACTCCGTGACCAACGGTGTGGTGCATGTGCTCAACAACGTCATCTCGTCGAGTAGCCTCCTCCTCCCCGACAAAATCGCCGAGGACCCCAACCTCACCATCTTCTCACAGGCACTCTCACTCACGGGAATGTGCGACTCACTGGTCAAATACATCGACGAGACCTACACATGCAGTGAGGATAGCGTCCACGAGGGCGTCATGGTGAGATGTACGTCGGGCTCCGCCCTCTACACGAGGTCGTTCTGGCCTGAGAAACGCTATTTCAAGTATACCGCCTTCGTCGAGCCCGACTCTGTCTACCACGCCAAGGGCATCCAGAACCTCGACGACCTTAAGGCATACGCCAAGAAAGTGTACGACGAGACCTATCCCGAGGACGCCGGTCTCTACGACGACGACCCCAAGAACCGCAAGAACCCGCTCAACCGCTTCGTGAGCTACCACCTGCTCCCGCGCATCGGCCAGTACAACAGTTGGGTGATGTCAGGAGAACTGAGGGAGCACTGCTGGTATACCTCGCTCAGCGACCCAGAGGAGTTCTATGAGACCATGTGCCCGGGCACCATGATGAGGTTTGCCGGTCCTCCTGCCGGACTGTTCATCAACCGCAAGGGTCTGCAGAACAACTGCAGCGTGAGAGGCGTGAAAGTGCTCTCGCCCTCTGAGTCGGGAACCACCGACCAGAACGCCCTCAACGGTGTCTACCACTACCTCGACGACATCCTCGCCTATACGCCACAGGTGCGCGACGTGGTGCTCAACTGCCGCATCCGCATCGACGCCACGGTGCTGAGCCCTGATTTCATGAACTGCAACGGCCGCGGCCGCTATGGAGAGGATATCCTCACCGGATTCAAGAACAAGTATATCACCGACTGGAAGGTGAGCGACGAGACCTATGTAGGTGTGCACAGCGACGTGGGCTACTGGAACTCCTATCAGGCCAACGCCGTGTGTATCAGCGGTGTCTTCGACGTGGCGTTCAAACTGCTGCCGGTTCCCTCCGGCACCTATGAGATCCGACTCGGATACACCGTGGGTGAAGAGCGCGGAGTGGTGCAGGTGTACCTCAACAACGAGCCGTGCGGCATCCCCGTCGACCTCAGAGTCTACGGTCCCGACCCCAATATCGGATGGGTGGAAGACACCGACGACGAGGAGGAGAACACCGCCAACGACAAGGCCATGCACAACCGCGGATATATGAAAGGTATGGACAGCTACAGACCCTGGGATGCCGACAATCCCCTTCGCGGCAACAACTGGAACCTCCGCCGTGTTCTCGCCACACAATATCTCGACTCCAACAAGACCTACTACCTCAGGTTCAGGCAAGTGCTCGACGACCCCGACAGATACTGGTCGTTTGACTACATCGAACTCTGCCCGAAGAGCGTCTACGGTAGTCCGGAGGGAGAGGACACCCATTAATACACATCAATCCTAAACAGTCACAACAATGATGACCAATCACAAACATATCATCTGCGCAATCTGCGCGATCTGCTGCCTCTATGGATGTGCCGACTGGGACGACCACTACGAGAACACCGGTGTGGAGGGAAGTTCCGTGACACTGTGGCAGCAGCTGAATGCCAACCCGCAACTCAGCGATTTCTGCCAGGTGCTCGAGAGGACAAAGGTTTTCAGAATGCACAAGAAAACCCCGGTGAGCTATGCCGACCTCCTCAACAGCGGACAGTCGTTCACCGTCGTGGCACCGCTCAACGGCACCTTCAACCGCGACTCACTCCTCAGCCTCACTGAGACCAACCAAGGTGACTCTGTCGTAGAGAAATTCTTCGTGTTCAACCACTTGTCGCGCACGCTCAAGTCGGTCACTCCCGATGTCAACACGATGCTCCTGCTCAACTCTAAATATGTGCAGATAGGACCCGACGGCATCGAAGGCGTCAGAGTGGTGCAACCCAACACCCCTGCCAAAAACGGTGTGCTGCACATCACAGAGGCTCCCCTGCCCTATCTCTATAACATCTATGAGACGCTCTGCAACAACGCTTCTGTCAGCCAAATCGGAAACAAGCTCAGGATGTATGAGGAAGACTACTTCGATGCCGACCACTCCGTCTCCAACGGTATCGTGGAAGGTGTGCCCGTCTATGTCGACTCCGTGGTCATAGAGCGCAACAGAATCCTCCAGCGCATCGGATACATCGACGCCGAGGACTCCACCTATCTCATGGTCGTTCCCACCAATGCCGGATGGCAGAAAGCATGGGAGGAAGCCAGCAAGCATTTCGTCTACGATCAGTCGGTGCTGAAACGCGACTCCATACAGCAGTACTGGACCAACAGGGCACTCCTCGACGACGCCATCTTCAACATGACCGACCAGAAGTCGCCCACCGACTCGCTCATCTCCGTGCAGTACAGGCGCACCACGCCAGAGTATGACGTGTTCTACAGACCCTTCGACAACGGAGGAATCCTGGCAAACACATGGCATGAGAAATGCAGCAACGGCGACCTCTATATCGCCCAGGAATGGCCCTTCACCCCGGAGAGCACTTATTTCAAGGAAATCTGGAGTGAGGCAGAGAACACCTATCTCATCACCACCGAGAAAGACTGCACCTACAACATCAGGCGACAGGCTGCCGACAGCATCTCGAAAGGCGGATACCTACATGTGGTGCCCCGCACCGCCACCGCCAATTGGGAGCTCACCTACCGCGTGAACAATACCCTCAGCGGCAACTATGACGTCTGCGCCGTCATCCTGCCCAAAAGCGTCGACAACCCCACCAACCCCAACTTGAAACCGTGCAAGTTCAGGGCGACGATCAGCTACGTCGACTCTCTCGGCAACCCGCAGACCTTCAACTGCGGAAACGTGCAGTTCAAAACCGATCCTGAGCGCGTGGACACCGTGATGCTCGCAGAGAACTTCAACTTCCCCGCCTGCAACTTCGACCAGAACGACATCAAGGTGACGGTCAAGATCCAGTGCTCTATCCTGGCACGCGAGACATCCTCGTACGCTCGAGAAATGTATCTCGACTGCATCTATCTCAGACCACGAACCACTAAATCCGAAGAACAATGAGAAAGACTTTATTATTCGCCATGTTGCTGGCGGCGGCTTCCATGACAGCCCAGGACATGAAAGAAGTGAAAGGACAAGTGGTGGACGCAGCCACGGGGAAACCTTTGGCAGGCGTCATCGTGCAGGCCTATGGAGACGCACGCTACTCGACACTGACCAATGAGAACGGCACCTACACGCTGAAGACACCCGACTACACCCGCTCGATCCTCATGCGGGTCGACGGCTACAATGTCGAGCAGTGTGCCATCAATACCAGCGGGATAGCCAACGCGCACCTCTATCAAGATAACTTCACCGGTGATTATAAGAACAGCACCAACGCCAACACGACGGCAGAGGCCAATCGCTTTGAGAACACATCGGTCACAAGCATCGACCCGCTGGTGGGCCAGCAACTGGCCGCCGACGTCAGGCCTGTGAACATCAGCGGCATCAACGGCATTGGCAACAGGATGCTCGTCGAGGGCATCAACTCGCTGCACGCCAACGCTCAGCCACTCATCGTCATCGACGGTGTGGTGATGGACATGCAGTACGACAGGCAGATGCTGCACAACGGCTATTTCAACAATATGTTCGTCAACCTCAATGTCAACGACATCGAGAAAGTGACCGTGATGAAGAACGGCACCGCTCTCTACGGAGCCAAGGCTGCCGACGGAGTCATCCTCATCCAGACCAAGCGAAACAAGAGTCTGGCGACGAAGATCGACGTGACCATCAACGGCCGCTACGAACTGGTGCCTAAGCTCCCCACGATGATGGATGCCGAAGACTATAGGCTCTATGCCACCGAACTGCTTGCAGGCAAGACAAAGCAGCTGGGCTCCATGAAGTTCCTCAGCAACGACCCCAACTACTTCTACTACAACCAGTATCACAATCAGACCGACTGGACGAAAGAGGTGTATGAGAACGCTTTCTCACAGAACTACGGCATCAACGTGCAAGGCGGTGACAACGTGGCGTCCTACAACCTCTCCGTGGGCTATTCTCTGGCCAACAGCACCATCAAGAAGAACGACTTCTCGAGATTCAACATGAGGCTCAACTCAGATATCGAGGTCTTCAGAGGACTGATGGTGAGGTTCGACGCATCCTACAGCGATGTTGACCGCAAGCTCACCGACGACGGCGCACCCATCGACCCCCTCTCCGGAGTCATCACCTCGCCCACCTTCCTCTCGCTGGTCAAGGCTCCCTTCCTCTCTCCCTATGCCTACGACACCGGCGGCAACATCAGCCACTACCTGGCCGAGGCCGACGACTATCTCGAGGGCATGTTCCAGGGCAAAGGACGGCTGGCCAACCCCACCAGCATCCTGAAATATGGTGAGGGCAGCAACCGCAACTCTTTCGGCAACCGACTCATCATGTTCGCTGCCACACCTACCTACCGCATCAACAGGCATCTGACTGTCAGTGAGCATTTCTCACTCGGACTCGTCAATACCAACGAGAACTACTACCTGCCTATCCAGGGCGTGCCCACATTCACCATCAAGGGACTCGACGAGGGAACCACCCTGCAGAACTTCGTACAGAGTGAAGCCGCGAGACAGACCTCTATCCAGAGCGACACCTATGTCAACTGGAACAAGCGCTTCCGTGCCCACCGCATCGACGTCAGAGGCGGAGTGAGGTACATCAGCAGCGAATACAAGGCCACCTCGCAGATGGGTTACAACACCGGCAACGACAAGACCCCGAACATGAGCAACTCGCTGCAGTTCAAGAATACCGACGGTGCCGACGACAAGACGAAGGAAATCTCATGGTACGGACTGGCCAGCTACAACTTCGCAGAGCGATTCTATGTCGACGGCGGACTGACGATGCACACCTCCTCACGCATCGGCGATGAGGCCGAAGGCCTGAAAATGGCCGGCGTGGTTTGGGGACTCTTCCCCAGTATCGAAGCCGCTTGGGTGCTCTCCAACGAGAAGTTCCTCGCCAACGTCAAGGGCATCAACTATCTGCGTCTCAACGCCGGATTTGATGTGACCGGCAACGATGACATCGACTACACCGCATCGCGAAGCTACTTCGTCTCCAACCTCATGCTCAACAACCAGGTCACCAACCTCTCTATCGGTAACATCGGCAACACACAGCTGAAATGGGAGACCACAAGCAGAGTGACGGCAGGACTGGAAGCCAACTTCCTCAACAACCGCGTCAACCTCAAGGCCAATATCTTCAAGAGCTGGACATCCAACCTCCTCGCAATGAAACAGCTCGCATGGACCAGCGGACTGCAAGAGAACTGGACCAACGACGGCAAACTCGAAAACAGCGGATTCGACGTAAGCCTCAGAGCCAAAGTGCTGGCACTGAGAAACCTGCAGTGGGAAATCGGAGCCTCTGCCGGCCATTACTCCAACAAGGTGACACAGCTGCCCGACGGAAAGCCTTTCGAGACCAACGTCTACGGTGCCACAGTGCTGACCAAGGTGGGACACCCCGTGGGACAGTTCTACGGTTGGAAGACCAACGGTGTCTACTCCAACACCACTGAGGCAAAAGAAGAAGGAAAATACATCAATACTGTCAACGGCGGACGCAACTACTTCCAGGCAGGCGACATGAGATTCGTCGACCTCGACGGCAACCATGTCATCGACAACGCCGACAGATGTGTCATCGGCGATCCCAATCCCGATCTCTATGGAAACATCTTCACCACCCTGTCATGGAAGAACTTCTCGCTCTCGGCAGTGCTCAACTACTCTCTCGGCAACGATGTCTTCAACTATCAGCGCTCACTTCTTGAGGGAGGCAACCTCTTCATGAATCAGACCACGGCCATGAACAGCCGCTGGCATACAGAGAACCAAGTGACATCCATCCCGAGAATCGTCTATACCGACCCCATGGGCAATTCACGATTCAGCGACAGATGGATAGAAGACGGCAGCTATCTCAGACTCAGCTCTGTCACACTGAGCTACCACCTGCCCATCACAAGCACCTATCTGCAGGGTATCACACTGTGGGGCAATGCGTCCGACCTCTTCACGGTCACACACTATCTGGGAACCAATCCCGACCGCGCACTGCCTGGCAGCATCCTCTCGCAAGGCATCGACACGGGATTCATCGCCCCCTCGCGCTCATTCTCACTCGGTGTTATTATCAACCTCTAACTTCTCTGCAACATGAAATATTTCAATCAAATCCTTACCGCCATTTGCATGTCGTGCGCACTCTTCAGCTGCGCCGACATGATGGACACCGACTCAGAACTTGTAGAGTTTGAGAAGGAAAACACGCTCGACCATCCCACAGACTCCGTCTACAGCGTGATGGGCATCATCGGCAAGATGCAATTTATCGCCGACCGCAACGTCTTGCTGGGAGAAGTGAGAGGCGACCTGATGACAACCACAGAAGCCGCTTCCGCCGACCTGAAACGGCTGGCCGCTTTCGACCTTACGACAGACAATGTATATAATAAGGTGAGTGACTACTATGCCGTCATCAACAACTGCAACTATTTCATCGCACACGTCGACACTACCCTGCAGCGAAGAGGACGCAATATCTTCATCCCCGAATACGCTGCCGTCAAAGCCTTCAGGGCATGGACCTACCTGGAACTGGTCAAAGCCTATGGCGAAGTGCCTCTCGTGCTCGACCCCGTAATGACCGAGCAAAGCGCACGCGACGAGATGAGGAAGGAGCGCAAGGGCATCGTCGACATCTGCAACTATTTCATCGACGACCTCCGTCCTTACGCCATGACTCAACTCCCACGGTATGGCACCCTCAACAGCTACGACTCTGAGCGGTTCTTCCTCCCTGTCAGGGCTCTCCTCGGCGACCTTTGCCTGTGGGCCGGCAGATACCAAGAGGCTGCTGCCTGGTATCATGACTATCTCAACGACAAAGACAACCCCAGACCGATGAATGCCTCGGCACGCGCCATGTGGCCGTCGGATGTCACGGAGTTCAACCTCGCCACTCCACGCCAGGGCTACTCAGCCACCTCCACGCGAGAGGCCATCAGCATCATCCCCATGGAAGCCAGAGTGTTCGACGGCGTGGTGAGCGACCTGCCCAATGTCTACAACTCCACTCTCGAAAACAACTATTTCTACCAGATGACTCCGTCGCCTGCCATGCTGAAACTCTCAGCCGACCAGACATATTGCCTGGAGTTCAAAAACGACGCGCAGACAGACACCATCTACGCACCCAAGGTGGGACTGATGAAAGACATCATGGCCGGTGACCTGAGACTCTACTCCTGCTTCACGCAGTCGTCAAGAGGCGCACAAGACGAGTTCTCGGAGTATTCATCCATCCAGCAGAACATCAGCAAGATCACCTCAAGTTGGGTAGCCACCTACCGGCTCAACATGATCTACCTGCGATATGCTGAGGCACTCAACAGAGCCGGATATCCACAATCCGCATTCACCATCCTCAAAGACGGTCTGTGCCCGGAGACGGCTGTGAACTGTATCGACAGTCTGGAACGTGTGGCGGCAGGAGACCTCATCGCTTTCGACAACAATGTCTTCACACGCACCACCGTCATCGGCATCCACTCCGTGGGCTCAGGCGACTCCAACGCCAACGCCTATTATGTGCTCCCGATGCCGTCGACTGCTCTCGCCACCCGGCAAGACACCATCGCCTACCAGATACCTCTCGTCGAAGATTACATCATCAATGAGATGGCTCTCGAGGGAGCGTTCGAAGGTTATCGTTTCTACGATCTCATGCGCGTGGCACTCAGACGCAACGCACCCGAGTATCTGGCCGACCCTGTCTCACGTCGCAACGGCACGACCGATGAGACGCTCAGGGCTCTGCTGATGGACAGGAAAAACTGGTATTTGCCTCTTCCATGATACATTTGAGACACTGGCCTGTCAAAAAACGGCCAGTGTCTCATATAGTGAGATGAATTTACAAACATCAGAGACAAAAATCAAAAACATTTCATAAGATATATTATATCTTTGCAACAGAAATCTATTGTAAGACTAACAAACATCAACTTTTTTTACTAACCAACTTTTAATTTTATGCGAAAGATTTACAAACTATTCCTTGCACTTACAGTACTTGTATTGGGTGCAGCGAACGTCAATGCGCAAGAGACTGTGCCTCTGACACAGGACATGTTCTTCGCATGGGACGGATGGGGAGCCGACGCACAAAAGACGGGTCCCGCTGATTGTCTCTACGTGCTCAACGAGTCCACAGGGCAGCCGTACGGTGACTCTCAAGTCATCAACTACGCCGACCTGTCGCTCTACTCGAAACTCATTGTCACCTGCACTGAGGGAACTCCCCGTTTCCTCTTCAACCGTACGGTGGACGAGGGACAGTACAATGCCAACGAAGCTGAGTCGAACCTTCTCGAATATCCCAAGAACGGATGGACAGACCGCTACTTCACCGTTGACGGCCAGGACTACATCGTCGACCTCAAGCAGATGACGAAAGACAAGGGCTTTGCCCACCTGCATGCCATCAAGGGTGCCAACTGGGCCAATGTCACCATCACCAAGATGGAGCTTGTCAAGCAAGGCAAGGCTCAGGTGGTGGGATGGACCGACCTTATCACCAACGGCGACCTCGAGGGTGACGACGTGAGCTGCTTCTACTCCAAGGAGAATGCCGGTTCACCCTTCCCCTCCATCATCACCGACGGTATCGGTGTTGACGGCAGCCGTGGTATCATGGTTCACTCCGCAGCAGGCGCCGCTACGGACTGGGACGCTCAGTTCTGGATCAACCTGCCCGAAATCCTTCCCGAAGGAACAAAGTATCGCGTATCCTTCGCCTACCGCTCAAGCTTGGACGGCACAGCCGACACTCAGGCTCATGCCGACCCCAGCGACTACATCCACTATGAGATGATCGGCTCGCCGAGCTTCACCACCGAATGGCAAGTCTACAACCAAGAGGGTACGATTACAGCCTCTCAGGCAGGCCCCAACCAAAACGGTGGTCTCATGCACTCTATCGCTTTCAACCTCTCCAAGGACAAAGCCAACGACATCGACTTCTTCTTCGACAACATCAAGTTTGAGGTATATAAATATGGTACAGTGGCTGAGTTCAGCGACGACGTCATTCAGATCGACTTCGGATTCGAGACCAACATTCCCGAACTCGTCAAAGCAGGTGGCAAGAAACGCCTCATGTTCCCCGAGTCATGTGTCTCTGTCTCTGTAGGCGGTGAGGAGAAAGCCATCTACTCTGTGGAAGGCTTCGAAGACGGCCGTTTCTACATCTTCCTCGACGAGCCTCTCATGGAAGACGACGAGGTGCTGGTGACCTTCACCAACCCCACCGACCCTACCTTCCACCTGACTTATACCTCTGGTCCTGGCGGCGACGTCAACGCTTTCTCGGGCATTGCCACCTACAACATGGACATCCAGGACAACGAAGGCTATCCTTATGCCTACCTGACTCCTGTCATCATGAAGGCTGATCCTGAGGACGGCTCGTTCAACCTGCCCAACGACCTCAAGGAAATCAAGCTGACCTTCGACAAGAAGGTGGACTGCGCCGCTCTTGAAGCCAAGCTGAACAAAGAGAAGCTGAGCGTCAGCCCCGCCGACGGATTCGCTGAGGAAGTGACTCTCGTGCGCAACTCTTCCGGCAACCTGAACGACGGCGAGTACACCGTCACCGTGAGCAAGATCTATCCCGAGCTCCGTCTCGACGACAGCATCTACGGCGACTCTATTTGGACCATCAACCTCGGCAAGGTCAGCCAGGATCCCAACGATGTACCTAAGGACCTCCTTCCCGACTACTTCGCTGCTACCAGCAACGGTGGTATCCCCGAGGGCTTCCTCGTAGTCTTCGGTGAGGAGCAGCGCGTGGCTCCCAACAGCTACACTTCTGGCGCTCGTCTGTTCGACTTCGCTGCCGGTGGTGACTTCACCAAGGCTCTCTATTTCCGCGACCAGTATGTGGAGTATGGCTGCCTCGAAGGCTACAAACTGGCGCTCGAAGCTGGTAAGAAGTACAACATCCACTTCAATGCTGCCGCATGGAAGGACAACGGAACACACATCAAGTTCGAAATCCGCACTGAGGAAGACGAAATCCTGTATGAGCAGGTGGTGAGAGCTACCCCCAATGTCAATGGTAACACTGGCGCAGCTGTCAACAACTCCAACAGCATCGACATCAAGTTCATCCCCGAAGCTGACGGCAACTACAAACTGAGATGGATCCCCGCCACTGGCGAAAGCGGCGAGCAGGGTGGATTCAACGAGGTGCTCCTTGCCAACCCGCGCGTGAAGTACGTGCCCAACGTGGCTGGTATCGAGGAGACACAGCTCCTGGCTACTGCTCTTGAGAATGCCAAGAAGACCCTCGAGGAGAACTCTGCATCACGCTTCAGCGGTCCCGCTTACGACACTCTGAAGGCCGCTATTGAGAAGTATGAGGCCGAAGGTCCCAACTACACCGCTCCCTCTGCCTACAGAGAGGCTGCCGCTATCCTCGACAACAACTCGCAGGCCCTCAAGGATCACCGCGCACTCTGCGACGCCTATGATCCGCTGCCCGTACAGGCTCAGCAGATTATCGACAACAATGCCGAGAAGAAGTTCGCTTCTACCTCTCTCTATACTCAGCTCAAGGAAGTGACCGCCAAGTACGTGGTTCTCGTACAGGGTACTGAGATTGATCCTGAGACTGGCGAGGAAGTGCTTGTCGACGAGTACAGAGCCAAGGAGATCAAGGACGACGCTGAACTGCAGGCTGCTATCGATGAGCTGAAGACACTGGTCAACACCACTGGCCTGCTCTTCACTGAGGGTGAGTCGAAGACCTCCGACACTGGTGTGAAGGTGCTCACCGAGCGTCTCC
>CADBLU010000178.1 GCA_902795605.1 uncultured Prevotellaceae bacterium
CCGGGCAAGTCTTTTCTCTAACATATTTCTTGTTATCATCATCTGTTGGTTTTCAGCTGGTGGATTTGCAGAGTATCTCGCCAAGGTTGAAAATGAGGAAGCCGTCTTCGCAGACGATACTGGTCAATGCTACTGTCGCGCTCAGCCGCCGTTTGTCACGTCCCCTCCTTTCCCGCTCTATGAGGAATGGCATCACATGGAAGCCATGGCTTGTTCAAGCACCTGATAGGGGAACTCTTTCAGGATGAAATTGGTTATGGCACTCCCTGCTTCTTTGGCTACGAGTTTTTTGACTTCGTCGTAGACTTTGGGGCAAGCGTCCTTCAAGTGTGCGAAGTCTTCTTTCTCAGACGGCTTTGTCTTGGCCACTTCCACCATGGCTCGGTATGTGACGGATGGCAGTCGGACAAGGGCGTTGCCGGTTTTTTGCTCTCCTTCTACCTCGTAGTAGTAGATGATATTCACTTCCTTGTGCTTGACGTAATTCTCGGCAGCTTGAAGCAGCTCGTCGGGCAATTTCTCGCCCAGATCGATGGAGTTCTTCTCCCAGAACTCGTCATCATCGGGTGCGTAATACTCCTGGTAATCCATGAAACATTCCTCGCACAGGTAATCGTAGACGTGTTGGAAGACGGGAAATTCCGGTGCAAAGCCTCCGTTGTTTTCCATCACCTTTGCCATTTCCCGGAGCTGCTTGTCAGTCACTTCCACCTCCATGCTTTTGCGGTCAATGGTCTCGTCGGTGTTCACGTTGTAGACCTCGTAGTCTACTGAAAAAGTATTCTTGCCCATAGTCGTTGATGTTTGATTACGGAAGCAAAGTTAGGACCATGCTGTGTCAGAATGTGGGACATGCAAGAAAAAAGATGAAAAAATCTTTTTCCATTCTTTTCAGCGGAGATATTTGATGAAGTATGTTCTTTTTTGCAGAAAAGTTTGACGGAATAAGTGGCAATTTCCGTGGTCTTCTTCAGCCATATATCGATTATTTAACGAACTATTGTTAGAGACTTATTTATGAATTTTAAAAAGCATATATTCCGTTATTGAGCTCTGGGAGTTAAAAGTAAAATCGAATGAAGCATTGTTGCACGTAACGCATGAATAGTTGCTGTCTCGAATGAAAAAGTCCCCGTCATACCCAAGGAAAACTGTATGTGCACCTTTACCAGCCAAGTACAATATCAGCGAACCATAATATTCCTGTACATTTTCCTTTTTGAGAAAGAAGCTTAAAGTCCTAAATGCATCTACTATCGGCTTTGAACGAGGTTTTCCGATGGGTGGCATTACGGTAACGATCTCTATATTAGAGACTGTCCCTCTGTTGGTTAACCATTGGTGAAAATTCTTTATCTGTTGGTACCCAGCGATATGTCCATGAGCGAAGCAATATGAATTGATGGCTTTGCCTATCATCCTTTCTGCTTCTTCGCCCAACGACTCTATTTTTTCGGCGGTGAAGCGCTCTATGGGCTCTATCGTATTGTGAAATATCAAATACTCAGCCATAACATCATATACTCCCCTAATAAACCGGTTAGACTGGAAAACCCCAGCATATTCCAACAAGAAGGCATAGCTGGCGAGAAGACAGGTGCCGCCACGCTGTTTGTATTTTGATTTCATGATATCTCTAGAGGTCATATACAGACTTATTTATCCTTTTATTTTCTATATTTCAACATGGAAATGATTGGGAAGCCCTGTTCTAGTGAAGACTAATCATGATATTCAAGCCCATGCGATTAACAAGAAAAGTATTTCTCCATTGGCTTTCATCACACCTTCTTGCTTGATAGTCAACCAATCTGCCGTTATAACTTCAACGTAAGTGCTAAAGGAATAGTAACTCACAATGAGTAACGATAACAATAGAACTTTTATTATACGAAATACCCTAATTTGTTATAATCATATCGAATTATGATGTTCTTTTAGCAATCTAGTACAAACATTCCAGTTACTCCCTTATGATCGCGTTGTTGACCGACCATTCTGTTTTGTCTGTGAAGAATACCCCCTGATGATTGTTGAATTGGAATATGGATATTCAAGAGTTCTGTATAGATTCAAAGTCTCTCCATGGCACCCTGTCTGCTGAGGCGCAGGTTCTGCTCCCCGCTCGCCGAGGTGAAACTTTGACTTCGCCGAAGTTACTCCTCTGCATAAGAAATGAATGAATTCATTTCGTTCTCCGCATGTTTATTCGTAACTTTGTACCCCAAAAGGTGATAGGATGAGAACAGCGATTGTAGGAGGAGGTGCCGCCGGATTTTTCCTGGCTGTCAACCTGAAGGAGATGCGGCCGGAGATGGATGTCACCATCTTCGAGAGAGGCAGCCGGCTGCTGTCGAAAGTAGAGATTTCCGGAGGCGGACGTTGCAACTGCACCAACACCTTTGAGGATATCAGCGACCTGAGTGCTGTCTATCCCCGTGGACACCGGCTGATGAAACGGCTGATGAACGTCTTCAGTCAGGACGACGCCTATGGGTGGTTTGAGCGCCACGGTGTGCCGCTCACCGTGCAGAGCGACCATTGTGTCTTTCCCCAGTCGCAGGACTCCCATACGATTATCGACTGCCTGATGGGGCATGCCCGCCGCTATGGCGTGCGCATCGTCACAGGGCATCCCGTCTCACAGTTGTCCGACCTCGAGGGGTTCGACTTCAAGGTGATTGCCACGGGCGGGATGCCGCGCAACGGTGCCATGGACTGGCTCGGTGATGCCGGCCACGATATTGTGACACCTGTCCCCTCACTGTTCTCGCTCGGCATTGGCGACCAGAGGCTGAAAGCCCTCAGCGGGGTGGTGGCCGAGAGGGCCGTCACACAACTGCCCGGCACGAAGATACGTACATCGGGGCCACTGCTCATCACTCACTGGGGACTGAGCGGTCCGGCCATCCTGCGGCTGTCGAGCCATGCCGCCCGAATCCTTCATGACAGTCAGTATCATGCCGAGGTGCTGGTCAACTGGACAGGGCTTCCTGAGTCGGAGGTGAGAGAGGGTGTCGTCGAGATGAGCATCGTCCACCGTTTGAAACAGGTGGCAAGCATCGCGCCTCTCGGCTTGCCCCACCGGTTGTGGGACTATCTCCTCGGGAAATACCTCCCCGCGAAATCCATGGCACGATGGGGAGATCTCGGGCGCAAGGACCTCAACAGGCTCGTCGGTGGCATCACTTGCGACACTGTCACCGTCACGGGTAGGGCTCCTTTCCGCGACGAGTTCGTCACCTGCGGAGGCATCTCGCTCAAGAGCGTCAGCCCCACGACGCTCGAGAGCCGCTCTTGTCCACGGCTGTTCTTTGCCGGTGAGGTGCTCGACATCGACGGTGTCACCGGCGGTTTCAACTTCCAAGCCGCCTGGACCACGGCCTACACCGTCGCACAGGCCATCGCGGCAGGCTAAAGGCATGCGCTTTGTGACTCACTTTCATTCGTGTTTTTGGTTTTATGGAAAGTATTTTGTATCTTTGCCCCCAACAACACGAGTCTAATATGAAGAGATTTTACCTTTTTATTTTTGCAGCCTGTCTCTCGGTGTCGGCCGTGGCACAGGAGAGATTTGAATTGGGTAAGCCCAATGACACCAACTACAGATATTTGGATGAGTATCTGGCTCTCAAAGAGTATATCGACTATTCAAAGTATCCCAACTTCAAACTCGGGGCCGGTACGACGGTCAGCGACTATCTCAGTAAATCTCTGGTGAAGAACCTCATCAACAAGAACTTCACCGAGACGGTCGCAGGCAACGCCATGAAGATGGGGAGTTGCGTGGACGGCAATGGCAACATGAATTTCACTACCGTGAAGAACTATGTGAATACTGCCACCGCAGCGGGGCTCAACGTCTACGGACATACCCTCGCATGGCACTCGCAGCAGCCCAACGGGTGGCTGAGGAAACTCCTTGCCGACAAGCCCGCCCCCGAGCTCACCGACGGTGATGTGGACTTCTGGTCACAGGTCGCCGCTCTGGACTTACGTACCGTAAAGGATATTGGTTGGAAGGCTTCGGAGTCTGAGTTCGCCTATTCCATCAAACTCAACTCGACAGACGGCCTTGTCGTCACCACCACCAAATCATATTCTTGGCAGGTGCAGTTTGTCATCATGTCCGACATCCTTCTCCAAAAAGGCAAGACCTACAAGATGACCATGACCGTAAAAGGCTCCAAGGCCGGACGTCTGGACGGAAGTCTTGGCGACTGGAACGGCGGCGCAAATGTCAACGTCCCTTTCACTACGGAGTGGAAGGATGTGGAGGTCAACGTCAAGCCCACGATGGAGAGCAGTTTCCTGCTGTTGCATGTGCCCAATTTTGTGGGTGAGGTGTGTATCAAGAGCATCAAGTTTGAGGAGCAGAAGAAAGGCAAGACGGTCAACGAGGAGCGCCGTTGCCTCAAGGCGCACGCCACGGCAAGGAAAAGTGACCCGTGGGACAACCAGATGTGGCTGGTGCCCGGCTCTTTTGCCTCAGGTGCAAGTTTCGTGTTCTCTGCCGACGTGCGTGCCGACAAACCGGCATACGCTACCACACAGATTCACACCACTCCCGGTTCGTTCGTAAGTGTTGACGCTTTAGGCAATGTGAACTTTACCACCGAGTGGAAGAGAATCACCCTCAGCGGTAAGTTAGGCGCGGCAGGCCAGAGCATCGCTTTCAACCTCAGCGAACTTGCCGACGAGAACAACTATTACTTCGACAACGTCAGCCTGAAGATTGGCGGGGTGGAGAAAATCAAGAACGGTGACTTTGAAGGCACTGATGTGAGTTCGTTCAAGGTCAAGGAGAATGGCGGCGGAGCCGTCGCTCCCACCATCTGTGAGAGTCTTTCCTATATCTACGTGCCCACCTCTGTACCCCTGTCACAGCAGGAGAAGCACGATACCCTCGTCTATGCCATGGATAAGTGGATCAAGGGAATGATGGAGGCCTGCGGCGGTAAGGTCAAGGCTTGGGACCTCGTCAACGAGGCCATCTCCGGCGGCGGCAACGACGGTCAGGGCAACTACGCCCTGCAGCACTCCGAGGGCTATAATCCTGATGGCACATGGGATGTCGGCGGCAGCGCTTTCTACTGGCAGGACTACATGGGCGACCTTGAATATGTGCGGCAGGCCTGCCGCCTGGCTCGTAAGTACGGTCCTGAGGACATCGTCCTCTTCATCAACGACTACAACCTTGAGTCTGACTGGGACGGCAACAAGAAGTTGAAGTCGCTCATCAACTGGATTAAGAAATGGGAGTCTGACGGGGTGACCAAGATTGACGGCATCGGCACACAGATGCACATCTCTTATTATGAGAACAGCGGTACGCAAAACAGCAAGAAGAACGCCATCACCAATATGTTCAAACTCATGGCTGCGACAGGCAAGTATGTGCGTGTCAGCGAAATGGATATGGGCTACGTGAATGCCAGCGGCAAGGATGTGCCCACAGCTAATATGACGGAAGCACAGCACAAGAATATGGCAAACTTCTATGAGTGGATTATCAAGGAGTATTTCCGCCTCGTTCCTCCTGAGCAGCAGTGGGGCATCTGCCAGTGGTGTCCTACCGACGCGCCCTCCAACAGCGGATGGCGTGCCAACACCCCGGTGGGCATCTGGGACCTCAACTATTACCGCAAGCACGTCTATGCCGGTTTTGTGCGTGGTCTCGGAGGTGTCGCCAACGGCATCGAGAAGGTGGAGGCCGACAAGACCATCGACACCTCAAAGGGCATCTACAACCTCAGCGGCATGCGCGTCAATGCGACATCCATCGACGAACTCCCCTCGGGCATCTATATCGTGAACGGAAAGAAGGTGATCAAATAAAATAAGGTCACATCTCTCATTATTCCGTCATTTTTACTTTCGGCCGGATTCGCCAAAAATGCGAATCCGGCCGAAACGTTTCATATCCGTTTGCTCCCTAGCCCCTTCACTCCAACACTCCTTCGCAGATACTTGAGCAAACAAACAGATTCACGAGAAATAAAAAATATGTCGACATTCAATTTGCTATTATTAACAATCAACAATATGGACAATGTGGAAAAGTTACTTTTTTTGCAGACATAACAGTTACTCTTAAACAAGCATCATTCATTATGAGAGAAAAGAACTATCTATTTGGTTTACTGACAATCATTTTTGTGGCAACTGTTTGTGTGGGTTTGTCATCATGTGTTGATGATGACGATGATGAGGTTGAGACAAACTACAATCCTTGTCCTGACGACCACCACCCGCACATGATAGACCTCGGTTTGCGCTCCGGCACGAAATGGGCGTGCTGCAACGTTGGAGCGACCACCCCTGAGGGTACTGGAGGCTACTACGCTTGGGGCGAGACAGAGGAGAACGATGGGTATGATTGGAAATCCTATAAATTCTGGACAGACCAGAACGGTGATGGAAAAGTGGACTATGATGAGATAGCAGATCTCGGCAGTGACATCGCTGGTACAAGTTACGACGTCGCCCATGTGAAATGGGGTGGTAGTTGGGTGATGCCTTCTTTCGACCAAATTAATGAACTGGCCAAAAAATGCACCCATGTCTGGACTGTAAGAAATGGGACCAAAGGCATGACTTTCATTGGTCCGAACGGCAATACAATCTTCTTGCCTGCAGCGGGCGGTCGTTGGGGTGGCATTCTTAACAATGTCGACCAAAACGGCTACGCCTGGTCGTCCTCGAAGGGCTTATCTGTCATGGACGGCGCCTGCTGCTTATGTTTCGATATAGACCATGTGTACTGTATCGACGGCGACTACCGCAGTTACAGTGTAGGCGTTCGTCCTGTCTCCAAATAGGTGCATCCTTACGGACATCCATAAAGCATATCC
>CADBLU010000179.1 GCA_902795605.1 uncultured Prevotellaceae bacterium
AATCTTGAATTCCTGGTTGCCGAACTTATAGACGGACTTTGCGGGTTCGCCTTCAACGTACGGCTCAACAATCAGATGCACTTCGCCGAACTGACCGGCACCGCCCGACTGCTTCTTGTGACGATAGTCGGCGCGGTTGACCTTTGTGATGGTCTCGCGATAAGGAATCTTCGGCTCCTCATACACCACGGCGATTCTCTCGTTGTTCTCCAGACGCCACTTGAGCGTGCGCAGGTGGAACTCGCCCTGACCATGGATAATGGTCTGCTTCAATTCCTTACTCTGCTCCACCACCCATGTGGGATCCTCCTGGCGCATCTTGTTGACGGCAGCCATCAGTTTCTCGGTGTCGCTCTCACTCACGGCCTTGATGGCACGTGAATATTTGCTGTTGGGATACTTGATGAAATCGAAACGGATGTCCACGTCCTTGGCGTTCAGCGTGTTGCCAGTCTTCACGTCCTTCAGTTTCACTGTGCAGCCGATATCTCCGGCTCTCAGTTCGTCGACGGGGATACGAGTAGCACCGGCACAGGTGAAAATCTGTCCCATGCGCTCCTTCGAACCACGGTCGGCATTGGTCAGGTCATCGCCCTGACGCACCACGCCGCTCATCACCTTGAAATAGCTCACCTCACCGATGTGGGGCTCCATTCCGGTCTTGAAGAAGAAGAGGCTCTCAGGACCATTGCTGTCGACAGCAATCTCATTACCTGCGGTGTCGCTCACCTTAGGCATCTCGTCGGGGAAGGGCACCACGTTGCTGAGGAACTCCATCAGACGGCGGACGCCCATGTCCTTGCTGGCGCAGACACAGAAGATGGGGAAGATGCTGCGTGTGATAAGTCCCTTGCGGATACCTTCGCGGATCTCATCCTCTGAGAGGGTCTCTTCCTCGAAATATTTCTCCATGAGGGCCTCATCGTTGCCGGCAGCGGCCTCGATAAGGGCTGCGTGCAGCTCTTCGGCCTTGTCCATCTCCTCGGCGGGGATATCCTCGATGATGGGAGCACCACCCTCGGGCTTCCATGAATATTTCTTCATGAGCAGCACGTCGATGACGGCATTGAAACCGACACCGGTGGCCACGGGATATTGCACTTCGACACACTTGTTGCCGAAAGTCTCACGCATATTGTTGATGACATTATCGAAATCACAATGTTCGCGGTCAAGCTGGTTGACAAGGAAAATCACGGGCTTACCGATCTTCTCTGTGACACGGAAACTGTTCATCGTGCCCACCTCAGGACCATACTGGCCATTGACCACGATGACGGCCTGGTCGGTGACGTTCAGGGCTGTGATAGCACCGCCCACAAAGTCGTCGGAACCAGGACAGTCGATAAAGTTCAGTTTCTTATTGTTCCACTCCACATGAAAAACGGTAGGAAATACGGAATAGCCATATTCCTGCTCCACGGGGAAATAGTCGCTCACGGTGTTCTTTCCTTCCACCGTACCGCGACGCTTGATGATACCAGCCTCAAAAAGCATGGCTTCGGCAAGAGTGGTCTTGCCGCTACCCGCACTGCCAATGAGCGCGATGTTCTTGATCTCGTTTGTCTGATAGACTCTCATAAATGAATATAGATTTTAAGTGAAAATAATCGATTTCAGTTTTTAGCGCACTAAAGTACGAATTTTCCTACAAACAGCCAAAATATTTGCCGCAAAATCGCATTTCTTTAAAAACATTTAGGATATTCGGCGAATATCGGGTATCTTTGCACATGATATGTCAGGACTCTATATCCATATCCCATTTTGCAAGCGAAGGTGCGTCTACTGCGGCTTTTTCTCCACGACGATGTTGGAGCGAAGGCAAGCGTATGTCGACGCTCTTTGTCACGAGATGAGGATGCGCAAGGCCGACGATGTCGCTACCGTCTATCTGGGGGGAGGCACGCCATCGGCCCTGTCTGCCAGCATGCTCAGCCAACTTTTCGGCACTATCGGCGAAGAGTATGGAGCCGTAGACAAGAAGGAGGAAATCACCATCGAGTGCAACCCCGACGACATCGACAACACTTTCGCCGACGCACTCCGAGGGTGGCCTGTCAACCGTGTGAGCATCGGCATACAGTCGTTCTCCGACGAGCGGCTGAGGTTCCTCCACCGCCGGCATACGGCAGCGCAGGCCCATGAGGCTGTAGCCCGGGTTCGCGCTGCGGGCATCACCAACATCAGCATCGACCTCATGTTCGGATTTCCCGGTCAGACTCTGGCGCAATGGCAGTACGACATCGAGGAGGCACTGGCTTTGGAGGCCGACCATATCTCTGCTTACAGTCTGACCTACGAGGAGGGCACCCCACTCTATCAGATGCTTCAACGCCAACAGGTGAGAGAAATCAGCGACAGCGACTATATTATAATGTATAAAAAACTGGTCGAGCGGTTGGAGGAGGCAGGCTACGAGCACTATGAAATCAGTAATTTCGCCCGTGAGGGGCATCGCTCGCTCCACAACGGTAACTATTGGAACGGCACCCCATATCTGGGCATCGGGGCCGGCGCACACTCCTATGACGGTGTCTGCAGGATGAGCAATGTGGCTGATATCGACCAATATATCACTGCCATCTCACAAGGGCGGCAGCCCGCCGAGATAGAACATCTGACCACCGAGGAGCACTACAACGACATGGTGGCCACAGCCCTACGCACCGCTGAGGGCATCTCCCTGCAGCAGGTGCAAGACCGGTTCGGCGAAGAGAGCGCCCGATACCTGCTCGCCAATGCCGCAAAGTCTCTGAGCCGGCAATGGCTCGTCTTAGAAAACGGCCGGCTGCATCTCTCGCTCGAGGGCATCATGGTGAGCAACACCGTGATGAGCGACCTGATGATGGTATGACCGTTCATCTCCCACAAACAGAATGACCAATCACCACACACATGAAAAAAGAGGAAAAAGATTTTGAGACGTTATGGCAGGCCAAGAAACAACGGCTGCTCATGGAGGATGAGGAATATCGCGCCGCGGTGTCGACATACGACATGAAATCGGGTGCCGACTGGCTGATCTTCGGCTTCCCCGTGGCAGCGGGCATCGTCAGCGTGGAATATATACCCATCCGCCACGAACTGCTGAAATGGTGCGCAAGCATCGCCGTCACTGTCATCATGTTTGTCATCAGCGTGTATATCAAATCATTATCCAACCCTCACAGGGCTATCAGCGACATCGAGGCAGACGTGAAAAAGAAATACTATGACAAATTCCTGAAGGGAGAGAAATGCTGAGACTGGCGCGCTCCTATAGCGAATACAGCCATAGAACTTTTCAGAATTAGTCTCAAGGAGTTGACTGGGCAAATGATGTCAAAAAATAATAGGTCATGAAGATGAAAAAGTGTTCATTTTATTTTGCACTTCACCTCCATTTCATTATTTTTGCAAAGCAAATCATTAGATTCAGATATATGAGAAGACACAACAAGACATGGGCTATGCTGGCACTCGCCGCATTGTTGACGATGCCGATGCTCTCATGGGCACAAAACAACAGGCAGCAACAAACGCCACAACGCAAATTCGGCAATTCCACCGAAGGACAAAAACAAGGTGACAGAAGACCGGCAGGACAAGACAGAAAGCCGTCAGGACAAGACAGAAACACACCGCCGCCCGCCCCAAGAGGTGTCGGTGCGGAGAAATTCCTGAGGGGTGACCAACTGATATACAACAATCCGCGGCCGGGTGGTCTGAAGGAAGCCATCACACCTGAAGTGAGGAAACGCGTGAGAAGGCTGACCATTGAAGGTCCACTCAACAAAGACGACGCCTCCGTGATCCGAAGCATCTGCAACAGAAGCTCGTGTGTGGACGACAGAGGGAAAAGCATCGACAACTATGTAGACCTCGACCTCTCGAGAGCCACGATAGAGAAGACTTATTCGAGCGACCGCGACGTCACCTACGAGGAGATGTTCTACAACACCGACCGGCTGAGGAGCGTACGCCTGCCCATCCGGCTCAAAGCCTTGGGACGACGCACCTTCTCCGGCTGCAGCCGACTGGAGTCGGTCATGATTCCGAGAGACGTGAGATTCATCGGCGAAGGCGCGTTCCGCAACTGTTCCAACCTGCAGGAGATACGGCTCCCTGAGGGATTGGAGGAAATCGGCGACGAAGCGTTCCTGGAATGCAAGAAACTCACCCAAATCCGTCTCCCCAACTCTCTCAGGCATATTGGCAACAAGGCATTCTACAATTGCCCGCTCACCGAACTGCGGTTGCCCGACGGACTGCAAACATTGGGTAAATGGAGCCTCTCGGGCACTCGGCTGCGCGACATCTACATCCCCAGAGACACCCGCATCGAAGGCGACTCTCCCGGCAGCAGCATCTATTTGGAGCGGATTGACGTAGACAGGGGCAACAGATACTACACCAGCCTCGAAGGTGTCCTCTTCGACAGGAGCCGGACCACACTGCTGCAGATGCCGGCCGCAGCGAGAGGGGTCTACAACATCCCCCAGAGTGTGCAGATGATTGCCCCTGACGCTTTCTTCGGATGCGCACTCACAAAAATCAACATCCCCAACAGCGTGACGACAATAGGCGAAAACGCCTTCTCCAATTGTCCCAACATCCTGTCAATAGAAATCCCTCAGTCAGTGAACACCATCGGCAACTATACGTTCAGCAACTGTGAGAACCTGACCAGCGTGACACTGCCCGAAAACTTGGTTTCCATCGGCAATTACGCCTTCGCACACTGTCAGAGGCTGATGGAGATTGCTATGCCCTTCAACCTTAACCGCCTGGGCGAGGGGGCCTTCCAGGAATGCAGGGGACTCAGGGCCATCAGACTGCCCGAAGGAATCACTGCCATTCCAGAGAAATGCTTCAACAACTGCAAGGCGATGACCGCCATCCAACTGCCCTCACGACTGCAGAGCATCGAGGAGGAGGCTTTCCGTGGATGCGACGCGCTCCCGGAAATTGTCTTGCCCAACACCTTGCGCAACATCGGCAACGAGGCGTTCCGCGCATGCCTTAATCTCGTAGAGGTGACACTTCCCGCCTCCGTCCAGACGATAGGCAAGAAACCCTTCTCCAAATGCAGCGGACTGCGGCGGATTATCTGTGAGAGCCCCACCCCGCCCGATTTCAAGAGCAACGACAACGAGAAAGTCACCCTGGTGGTGCCTCCCGGCAGTCAAAGCCTCTATAAGAAGGCCTCGCAATGGAAAAAATACAAGAGCATCGTGGAATACTAACTCCACGCACAAGCAGGAGGGGATGTGCCGACATTGGCACATCCCCTCCCCGTTCTTGCCAAAGTCGACGTTATTCGGGAGTTCTCATTATTCAATCCACCGGTGATGGCTGCAAAAAGTATGCGAAAAGGATACAAAAAGAGCTGGTTTGAACGTTTTCTCATATAGTTTGTGTAATTTTGCCGACGATTTTTAACTCGTATCACAATGAACAAACTCTTTTTTTGCCTGGCCATGAGCTGGGCATGCGCCTCGGCAGTCATGGCCGAGGATTTTCAAACCAACGGCAAAAACAACACTTACAACTTCCAGACTTTAGCCGGCATCGAGAACAGCGGCGTCTTCAAGAGCGGCAACACCTATGTCGTCAAAGGCACATGCACCATCAGCCAAGGCGACCATTTCAAAATCGATGAGGGAGCCGTCGTGGCATTCACCGACAATGCGAGACTCGTCATCCAGGGAACAGCCGACCTGACGACCAGCCTTCCCACCACGCTTACAAAATATGGCGGGGCTTCCTCATGCATCGGCATCTCCGTGCAAAACGATGCCGTGACAGAAGTGGAGAACCTCAATTTCGAATATGTTGGCCTGCAGGGCAATACCACTGCCGGAATGAACGTCAGGTCGTGCCATTTCAGCAACCACAACGGCAGCATCTCTGCCGCCCTTTCCTTAGGCGCAGACGGGGCCACGTTCTATATCTCCGACTGTACTTTCGACCATTGCCAGAAGGCGGCCATCGGAGGAGCAGCCAATTACAGTTGCCCGACGACCATTGAGAGGTGTACGTTCACCCACAACTCCCAAGCCAACGGCAATGTGCCTCAACTCAACCTCACCGCAGCTTCTCACGTCACTGTCAGCGAATGCACCGTGGAGGGAGACCCGTCGCTTACCATGGTGGGAGGCATCGCCATCGCCAACTGGTTCGGCTATAGCGGCATGAAGGCAACCGTCGACCACTGCCTCATCAAAGACAACAGATACGGCATCACCACCATGGGCATCATGGACGTCGATATTATCGGCAACGAGCTCATCGGCAACAACCATGAGACCAACCCCGACAATGGCGGCAGCGGTATCAGCCTCTACGACCCCTATCTGCAACAGAAGGCTGTCATCACCGCCAACCGCATTGAGGGCAACCTGTGGGGAATCACCGTCATAGGCTGTGGCGACGTCAATATAGGCAAGACCGAGGTAGCGGAGGATGCCGATGACTACAATCCCGGAATGAATGTCTTCAAGGACAACGGCAACAGAGATGTGCTCTACGATATTTACAACAACTCCACCAATAAGGTCTACGCTCAGGGAAATCTCTGGAACGTGGCCCAACAGGATGAGAAAAGCATCGAGGAAGTCGTCTTCCACAAGAACGACAATCCCTCATTGGGCGAGGTCGTCTTCATGCCTGCCGGCGACCCTGCCGCCATCCATTCGGCCCATGCACAACGCCCCGCCGACACCCGTATCTTCAACATGCAGGGCGTCCAAGTGGGCACAGGATCCTACGAAGCGTTGCCCCGCGGGCTTTATATCGTCAACGGAAAGAAAATCGCACGATGAGACACCTGTGGCTGACACTCATCCTATGGGCCTCGTGTGCCACAGGCATCCTGGCCCAAAGGAAAATCACCGACGACAGACTCCTGCGCGACGGCGACCTGCTCTTTGTCGTGACGGTTCATGAGAATGCCATCACCGAGGTGACACAAGGGGTGAAGGCATTGCCCATCGACCATGTGGCCGTCTTCCACCGTCATGACGGACAACCCATGGTCATCGAAGCCAACTACAAAGGCGTGACGGAGACGACACTCGAGGATTTCCTCCGCCAGTCGCACACGGTCGTCGTGGGAAGAGTGAAAGGGAAAATAGACTGGGACACCACCTCTGCACGCCTCCACGCCCAGCGAGGAAAGCCCTACGACTTCATCTTCATGCCCGACAACGGAGAGGTGTATTGCAGTGAACTCGTGCAGACGTCCTACACCGACCGCCGGGGCCAGATGATCTTCCCGCCTATCCCCATGTCGTTCCACAACGAGAAAGGCGAGGTGACTCCCTATTGGAAAGACTTCTACTCACGCCGAGGGCTGGAGGTGCCCGAAGGAAAGCCGGGCAGTAATCCCGGTGAGATGTCGAGGCGTAAATGTGTGAAAATCAAATATCTGCTCACCTCTTTTGCCAAGTAGACTTTACATTCTCACGCCCCACAACTAAAAAAAAGAAAAAAAAACGGCCAATCAAACTGAAATTGTTTGATTTTTCGTAACTTTGCAGTGCAGATTACACTTCATACGATTCTGTTTTTTTAATACATAAAGACTTATGAAAATTGATCAATTCAACTTTGCCGGCAAAAAGGCAATTGTACGTGTAGACTTCAATGTTCCCCTCGACGAAAACGGGAAAATCACTGACGACACCCGCATCCGCGGCGCTCTTCCCACTCTCAAGAAGATCCTCGCCGACGGTGGCGCTCTCATTATCATGTCGCATATGGGTAAGCCCAAAGGCAAGGTGAATCCCAAATTCTCTCTCGGACAGATTGTGGACGCAGTGGCTGCTGCCCTCGGCACAGAAGTGAAGTTCGCTCCCGACTGCGCCAAGGCCAAAGAGGCTGCCGACGCACTGAAGCCCGGCGAGGTGCTGCTGCTCGAGAACCTCAGGTTCTATCCCGAGGAGGAAGGCAAGCCCGTGGGTATTGAGAAGGACGACCCCGCCTACGAAGAGGCCAAGAAAGCCATGAAGGCCAGCCAGAAGGAGTTTGCTAAGACTCTCGCCAGCTATGCTGACTGCTATGTGATGGATGCCTTTGGCACCGCTCACCGCAAGCACGCCTCCACCGCCGTCATCGATGAGTTCTTCGACAAAGACCACAAGATGCTCGGCTTCCTGATGGAGAAAGAGGTGACCGCCGTCGACAATGTGCTCGGCAATATCAAGCGCCCCTTCACCGCCATCATGGGCGGCTCGAAAGTCTCCACCAAGATCGGTATCATCGAGAACCTGCTCGGCAAGGTGGACAACCTCATCCTCTGCGGCGGTATGACCTACACCTTCGCCAAGGCACTGGGAGGTAACATCGGCAACTCCATCTGCGAGCTCGACAAACTGGATGTGGCTCTCGACGTGATCAAGAAGGCAAAGGAGAATGGCGTCAACCTCGTGCTGGGTTCTGACTGCATCGCTGCCGACGCTTTCGACAACAACGCCAATACACAGGTTTGCCCGGCCAACGACATTCCCGAGGGTTGGGAAGGACTGGATGCCGGA
>CADBLU010000180.1 GCA_902795605.1 uncultured Prevotellaceae bacterium
CGTATAGCCCGCTATACTCCCTTTGCGACTTACACTCTGCTCTCGACTAAAAATCAAAAATCGTCTCGACATAATTAATAGAACCTAACTTTAAAAATCCCACAAAAGCGATAACCGAATATACCTATTGTTTGGTATGATGATTACCGCTGTTGTGGGATTTCGCATGAGCGTTTTCCGCCGTATCTTTGCACCAGTTTTTAAATGTGAAGAATATGGCAAAGATTTATGTAAACGCGGATGCGAAAGAAGTGGACCTGCCGCTCAATGTGGCTCAACTGGTCAGTCTGCTGGAAATAGAAAGTCCGGAGATGGTGTCGGTTCAGGTGAACGAGGAGTTCGCTGAGCGCGAAGACTGGGAGAAGATACAGATTCAGGAAAACGACAGAGTGGACTTCCTCTATTTCATGGGAGGAGGAAGCCTGGCGAAGTCGAGTGAAAAGGATAAGGAGGAATAAAGCGATGATTGACTTCACAGAGGAGCAGATTCAACGCTATTCGCGCCATATCCTGTTGAAAGACGTAGGTGTAGAAGGTCAGGAGAAAATGATGGAGGCAAGTGTACTGGTGGTAGGAGCCGGCGGACTGGGAGCCCCCGTCAGTCTCTATCTGGCTGCGGCAGGCATCGGGCGGATTGGCATCATTGATGCAGATGTGGTCGACCTTTCCAACCTCCAGCGCCAGGTGATCCATTTCACCAAAGACGTGGGCAAGCCCAAGGTGGAGAGCGCAAAAGAGAAGATGCTCGCACTCAACCCTGACGTGAAAGTGGACACCCACTATGCATTCCTCGACTCGTCGAACGCACTCGACATCATCAGCGAATACGACTTCATCGTCGACGGCACCGACAATTTCCCCGTCAAGTTTCTCATCAACGACGCATGCGTGATGGCCGGGAAGCCGTTCTCGCACGGGGGCATCCTGCGCTTCAACGGACAGACGTTCACCCATCTGCCAGGCACCGCCTGCTACCGGTGCATGTTCAAGGAACCGCCGCCCACAGGCGCTGTGCCTACATGCAGCCAGGCGGGAGTTCTGGGCGCCATCGCCGGAATGCTCGGTACGATACAGGCGGCCGAGACACTGAAATACTTCACTGGCGTAGGCGAACTGCTCACCGACCGTCTGCTCACTTTTGATGCCAAGACCATGCGGTTCCGCACCGTACCCGTGCGCCACCGCGAATCATGCGCCGTCTGCGGCTCACACCCTACCATCGACCGGCTGATTGACTATGAACTACCTGCCTGCGACTTAAAACACTGAGCACCGATGAGAATAGAAAGCCACGTGATAGACCAACTGATTGCCCAGGCCCGACGCGATGCTCCCCTTGAGTCGTGCGGCTATCTGCTCGGCAACGGCGACACCGTCAGCGAGAATTACCCGATGGAGAACATCGACCACTCGCCCGAACATTTCGCCTTCAACCCCAGAGAGCAATTTGCCGCCTTGAGATACGCACGACAGCACGGGCTGACCATCCTCGCCAATTGGCACTCACACCCTGCCTCGCCCTCACGGCCGTCGCAAGAAGACCTACGGTTGGCCAACGACCCCAACATCCGCTATGCCATCCTCTCACTGCTCGACGATACCCCGCGTCTCAACTCTTTCAAAATCGAAGGAGGTAAGGTGATTGACAAAGAGATACACCTGTAAAAAAAGTGACAGAAAGAGAATAAAAAGGGTTGGAAATGGCCAAGAAAGACAATATACCAAATGTTTGGTAGTCAGAATGCCACGATAGGGCGATTTCACAGGAAGCGAAATCGCCCTAACTTTGCATCCGAAATCATACTTCAATACAATTGTTATGGCAAAGATTGCGCATAGTTTGATAGACCTGATCGGACATACCCCGCTTGTGGAACTGACAGGAACCCGGCGTGAGCTGAGACTCAACGCACGGATTATCGCCAAATTGGAATACTTCAACCCGCTCAGAAGCGTAAAAGACCGTACGGCTCTCGCACTCATCGAGCGGGCAGAAAGAAAGGGACTTATCGGCCCAGGCACCACGCTCATAGAGCCCACGTCGGGCAACACCGGCATCGGACTGGCATTCATCGCAGCCATCAAGGGCTACCGACTCATCCTCACCATGCCCGACGCGATGTCGGTGGAACGGAGGACGATGCTCAAAGCGCTGGGTGTGGAACTGGTGCTCACACCTGCCCACGAGGGAATGGCAGGAGCCATCCGCCGTGCCCGCCAACTGGCCGAAACCATCGGCGATGCCTATATCCCTCAGCAGTTTGAGAACCCGGCCAATCCCGACATCCACCGACGGACAACGGCCGAAGAAATCATCAGCGACACCGACGGAGAACTTGACATCTTCGTCGCAGGCATCGGCACGGGAGGCACCATCACTGGTGTAGGACAAGTGCTCAAAAGACTCAACAGACAAGTGAAGGTGGTGGGCGTGGAGCCCTACACCTCGTCAGTGCTGAGCGGGGGAAAACCGGGACCTCACAAACTGCAAGGCATAGGAGCGGGATTCCAACCTCTCACCCTCAACGTGAACGTCTACGACGAAATACTGAGAGTCAAAGACGAAGAGGCTTTTGCCGTAGGACGACTGCTGGCCAAGAGCGACGGGGTGCTGGCGGGCATCAGCAGCGGTGCCGCAACAGCCGCCGCCATCAAACTGGCCCGCCGCCCGGAAAACGAGGGTAAAACCATCGTGGTGCTCCTGCCCGACACAGGAGAACGATACTTGAGTACGCAAATCTATCAATTCAAATAGCTATGGGCAACCAGAAAAAACTCAGCATCATCGCCTTCTCCGGCGACTTCGACAAACTCACGGCCGTCTTCACCCTCGCCACGGGAGCCTCTGCCGTGGGGTATGAAACCAACATCTTCTTCACTTTCTGGGGACTCGATGCCATCAAGCGCAAACAAGGAAGGGCTTTCATCGGATCCAACTGGCTGACACGCCTCTTCGGATTCATGATGGGCGGACTGCACGTCACACCGACCAGCCGCTTCAATTTCTTCGGGGCAGGACCACGCATCTTCCGCCGGCTGATGAAGAAAAACAACGTGGCGACACTCGAGGAACTGGTGGAAGCAGCAAAAGTGCTGGGCGTCAACCTCTATGCCTGTGAGATGGCGATGCATGTCCTCGGACTGACGAAAGACGACTTCATCCCCGAGGTGAAAGACGTGTTGGGCGTGGCATCATTCCTCCAACTCTCTGACGGCGGACAGACACTGTTTATCTAAAAGCTCCCATTAAGTCCATCCCCCATTAGCCCCATTCACCCCATTAGACCCATTAGCCCCATTCACACCATTAGACCCATTAGCCCCATTCACACCATTAGACCCATCACCCCCCAAAAAACCTCAAAAAAATGGCCACAAAACTATTAGATATCACCCGGGAACACTGCCCGATGACTTTCGTGAAAACAAAGATCGAATTGGCAAAACTGCAGCCGGGCGACGTGCTCGAGGTGCTGCTCTCAGAGGGAGAGCCCCTCGACAATGTGCCCCGCAATGCTCGCGAACAGGGATTCAACGTGCTCGCCGTCGAGCACATCGAAGGAACGACTCATAAAGTAATCATCAAAAAATAAACCGTATTATGGAAGATTCTAACTTGCAGCGCAGTGTGACCACTGCCACAGCCAGAAGACTGGCCACCACCACAAAGACAGCCCCGCAAATGGGGAGTATCACCCCCCGACTGCTCCTTAAACTGCTACCATGGGTGCAGGTCTCAGGAGGAACGTTCAGGGTCAACCGCACAAAAGTGGAACTGAAAAAGAGCGAAAGGCTGCCTATCCAATACCTCAACGGTGTGCCCTCGTTCTCAGCCAAGAGCCTCAAGGCCATCCCGCTGTTCTCCGGATTCGACGATGAGATCGTCAACCGTCTGGCAAGGAGTTTCGAGACACAGGAAGTAGCCTACGGACAACTCTTCGTGGAAGAGGGCAAAGACAAGCAGCGCTTCTTTATCGTGGCCGCCGGTCAGGCCGAGGTCATCAGCAAAGGTCCCCATGGCGAGGAACTGAGGATTGCCCTTCTGGGTGAAGGCGAGTATTTCGGCGAGACCGACCTGCTCGACGACGCAGAGTCGACCGTATCGGTAAGGGCACTCACACCCACCATCTTCCTCGGACTGAAACTCAAGGAACTGGACAAATTCATCCGCGAGGTGCCCGACTTCCGTGAGACATTCAACAAAGCCGTAGACAAACAGTTGCGACTGAAAGCCACCGTCAACGACCACGGGGAGAAGCACATTGACCTTGTATCAGGACACGAAGAGGACAATATCATCCCCGAAACGTATATCGACTACGAGGAAAACCCCACGGAATACCCCCTCAACACACTCCAGACGGTGGTTCGCGTGCACACCCGCGTGTCGGACCTCTACAACAATCCCTACAACCAACTCGAGGAGCAGTTGCGCCTCTCTATCGAGAGCATCAAGGAACGTCAGGAATGGGAATTGGTCAACAACAGGAAATTCGGACTGCTGGCAGCCGTTAATCCCGCCTACCGCATCACCACACGATATGGAGCCCCTACCCCCGACGACCTCGACGAACTGCTCTCGCTGGTGTGGAAAGAGCCAGCCTTCTTCATCGCGCACCCGAGGGCCATCGCTGCCTTTGAGCGTGAGTGCACCTGGAGAGGCGTGCCACCTGCCACCACTGATCTCTTCGGCACCAAAGTCATCCTGTGGCGCGGCGTCCCTCTGATACCATCAGACAAGGTGGAGGTGGAAGGACAATACCTGACCGGACGCGGCGTGGGAACGACGAAAATCATCCTGGTGCGCGTGGGCGAACATAACCAAGGCGTCGTAGGACTCCACCAAAGCGGCATACCTGGAGAAATCGCGCCATCCCTGTCGGCACGCCTCATGGGGCTCGACAAATTCGGCGTCGCCTCCTACCTGCTCACAAAATATTTCTCACTGGCCACCCTGACCGACGATGCCATCGCAGTATTGGAAAATGTGGAGGTGGGTTACTATCACGACTATCAGCATAGGAACAAAGTAGAGAAATGATGCTCAACCTGTCAGAAATCAACACGTTTACCACTTACGACGGAGGAGTGCTGCAAACACTTCGCGACATCGCACAGCGCTATTGCCCCGAAGAGGCAAGGGCTGCACGCAGTGAGGTCGTGCCCGACGAGAAACTCAACCTTGAGGCTCTGGCGGCCGACCTACAGCAGTACCTCAACGGAGGACAGCCACCTCTGCCCTCGCCTGGCGCACCGCAAAGTACCGGCAGTCGGAAACTCCCCGACGACAACGGCTTCGGCATCGGCATCCCAGAGACGCAGAAACTCCGCGAACTTCATTACGAAGAGGCCGACACGCTCAATACCGAAGACATCAAGAAGGACTTCCCCGTGCTGAGCCAGAAAGTGAACGGCCACGACCTCGTGTGGCTCGACAACGGCGCCACGACACAGAAGCCGCTGGCTGTCATCGAGAAAATCAGCGATTACTACAAGAACTACAACAGTAATATCCACAGGGGAGCACACACCTTGGCCGCACGTGCCACCGATGCCTATGAGGCAGCACGAGAGAAGGTGCAGAGGTTCATCAATGCAGCCTCGAGCGAAGAGATTATTTTCGTCAGGGGTACCACCGAAGGCATCAACCTGGTAGCACAGACCTATGGCAGACAATACCTGACGCCGGGCAACGAGGTGATTGTCTCAGAACTCGACCATCACGCCAACATCGTGCCATGGCAACAAGTGTGCCGCGAGAAAGGATGCACACTGAAAGCCATTCCCACTGACGCCAACGGCGACCTCATCCTCTCCGAACTGGAACGGCTCATCTCTCCCCGCACACGATTTGTCAGTGTGGGACATGTGAACAACACCTTTGGCACCATCAACGACGTGCGACGCATCATCGACATCGCGCACAGCCATCATATCCCTGTCCTCATCGACGGTGCACAGTCTATCGCCCACACCCCTGTCGACGTACAGCAGATGGGCGCTGACTTCTTCGTCTTCAGTGGCCATAAAATCTACGGCCCCAACGGCATCGGCGTGGTCTACGCACGAAAGGCTATCCTCGACAAACTGCAACCATGGCAAGGAGGTGGAAACATGATCAAGGATGTGACTATCGAACGGACGGAATACAACACCCCACCGGCACGATTCGAAGCCGGCACACCCAACGTGGCTGATGCTATCGGACTGGGGGCTGCCCTCGACTACGTCAGGCATATCGGCATCCGAAACATTGAGCACCATGAGCACCAACTCACCGAATATGCACGTGAACAACTGGGTCAGGTCAGAGGACTCACACTCATCGGCAATCCCAAGCACCGCGTGTCGGTCGTCTCATTTGTTCTCGACGGCATCCCTGTCGCTGAAACGGGCGTCCTGCTCGACAAAGAAGGCATCGCTGTGCGTGCCGGGCATCACTGTGCGCAGCCTGCCCTGCGAGCGCTCGGCTATGAGATGAGCGTCCGCCCCACCTTCGCCCTCTACAACACTCGAGAGGATGTAGACAAACTGGTCATTGCAGTGAAAAAAATCGTGGCAAGCAGATGAAGTATGAGACCAAGGTGCTGACCACCAACTATCAGAAGCCCGATGCCTATGGGGCACTCTCCATGCCCGTCTACTATACGGCGGCATTCGAGTTCCCCTCGGCAAAGGCGATGAGCGACGCCTTCTGCGGACGGAGCATGGCACCCTCCTATTCCCGCATCTCCAATCCCACGACTTCTTATCTCGAACAAAGGGTGAAACAGATCACGGGAGCCGCAAGCGTCACGGCTCTCAACACTGGCATGGCCGCCATCGCCTACGCCCTCGTAGCTGTCGGTGGAGCAGGCCTCAACATCGTGGCTTCAAAGCACCTCTTCGGCAACAGCGTCTCACTCATCCGCGACACCCTGGGCAGTTTCGGCATGGAATCCCGACTGGCTGACTTTACCGACCCCAGAGAGGTGGAAGCGATGATTGATGACAAGACCTGTGCTCTGTTTTTCGAGATCATCACCAACCCGCAACTGTTCGTGGCCGACATCAAGATGCTGGCAAACATTGCCCATAAGGCTGGAGTGCCACTCATCGCCGATACCACCATCGTGCCTTTCTCCGTCTTTCACGCCGGCGAACTGGGCGTGGACATCGAGATTGTCTCAAGCACGAAATATATCTCCGGCGGCGGCACCGGACTGGGTGGCCTGCTCATCGACTACGGGAAGTTCGACTGGTCGGCCAGCCCTTCGCCTGCCTTGCAGGCACGCATCAAGCGCAACGGCAGAAAAATGGCCTTCACCGCACGCGTGAAAACCGAACTCATCACCAATCTCGGAGCAGTGATGACACCACAAGCCGCCTACATGGAAACGTTGGGACTCGACACCCTCAACCTCCGTTTCTATCGTCAGGCAGAAAGCACGCTGTGGCTATCGCAGGAATGCCAAAAGATAGAGGATATCCGTCATGTCAACTATACAGGACTGGACGACAATCCTTTCCATCAACTGTCGGAATCGCAGTTTGGAAACTTGCCTGGAGCTGTCTTTACCATTGACCTCGACTCCGAGAAGTCGGCATTCGAGTTCATCGACCGCCTGCAGATATTTCGCAGGGCTACCAACCTCTTCGACCGCAAGTCGCTGGCCATCCATCCCGCCTCTACCATCTTCGGCCTCTTCACGCCCGCCCAGCGCGAGGCGATGGCCGTGAAAGATACCACCGTGCGCCTCAGCGTAGGACTCGAAGACCGGGAAGACTTGTTGGCAGACATCCGGCAGGCGCTCACATAGCCAGCCACGGTCCCTCCTATGCCCTGCCCCTCCCACGTCCTGTTTGTTGCTGTATTACAGCAACATACGAGACGAAACACTGAAAACGGGTTAAATATAGAAATCCGAAGGGTTGACCCAACCGGCACGAAGAGCATAGCGGATGACCTCATGCGCCGTATTGACATTCAACTTGCGGAAAATGTTCTTGCGGTGGGTATTGACAGTATGGGTGCTGAGATAACGCTCCGCAGCAATCTCCTTGGTCGTCTTCCCTTGGGCAATGGCCTTGACAATCTCTATCTCCGTAGCCGTCAACGTGGCGTTCTTCTCTTCCTCCACCTGCCGGGTAAGAATCATCTCCGTGGCACGCTGGCAGATGTAGCGGCGCCCCTCGGTGGCATAGGTCATCGCGTCACGCAACGACTTCACAGACATATCCTTAAAAACTACGCTGAACGAATGCGACGAGTAGATCATCCTCAACAAAAACTTGGCGGTCAGTTCGTCACTCAACAAAATCCATGAGGTCATGGAAAAGCGCTCGCTCATAACCAGCAGGCTCTCCTCGTCGGGGAAATCAAACAACGTATAGTCGAGCAACACCACACTCTTCTCATATTCCAGCAACAGAGAGAGCAGTTCCTTCTTGTTGGCCGCATGGAACACGAGATTTCTCTCGTCACCTTTCAAGAGTGACTCCAAGGCAAAACTCGTAAGCGGTTGGTTGTCGGCGATGATGTAGATTCCCATATTTCTGTTTTTGTGCAAAGGTAGGCCTTTTCCCTTGTCCGGAAAATCACATACAAGCGGTATTCTGATACCATGAAATAGGTATTTTTGTCTTTACTGCAAAAAATAGCGCTTTCGGATGATAGAAATTCATAAGGAAAAAGGCTCTATATATGAAAAGGCTCCACGCACTCACATGATGATGTGGCTGTGGTGCTTCATTCACCCTTCAACGACCAAACGACATGAGAACCGCCATTACCCGAAGCTCCCTCTTGCTTTTGCTTTGGCTCACGTGCTTCACCACTGCTTGTGCACAGGTAGACTACTATGCCAGCAAGGCCAAAGACTATATGCGCGAGGCTGACTACTACACACAGAAAGCGCAGGATTATGAACGTGACGCCAACTACTACAACAACCAAGCGCAAAACTACCTGCGTGAGGCCGACTACTACTCGCGCCACAACAACACCGACAAGGCACGCACATACATGAGATGGGCCCAAGAAGCCACCGACAAGGCGCGCCTGCGTAACGGATGGGCCTCCGATGCCCGTGAGAAGGCGCGGCTGAGGCTGAGGTGGGCCAAGGAAGCGCTCGACAAGGCAAAGACGAAATGAGAAAAAGACAAGCATAACAGCTTTTTGAAAAACGGAAGACAATGACAAAAGAGACATTCCAAAAGGGCCTCATGAAGTATGCCCAAACCATCGAGCTGATCAAGAGCGACGCACATGCCCTGCACGCTCACGTCAACCAGACCTACGACAAAGTGCATCCCTATGGCTTCCATCTCGACATGGTGGCCGACGCCGTCTGCCAATACGGCCATCTGGTATGCTCCTGTGAAGACGATATCCTGCCACTGCTTTTCGGTGCCTATTACCACGACAGCATCGAGGACGCGCGGCTCACCTACAACGATGTCATGGCCGCCGCCAAGCAATACATGGACAGCCAGCAGGCTTTTATGGCTGCCGAGATTGTCTATGCCCTCACCAACGACAAGGGACGGACAAGGGCTGAAAGAGCCGGCGAAAAATACTATCAGGGTATCAGGGAGACTCCCTATGCCCCCTTCGTCAAACTGGCAGACAGGATGGCCAACTTCACCTACTCCTTCAGCCATGCCAACGAAGCCAATGCCCACATGAAAAAGGTCTACAAAGAAGAGCTGCCACATTTCCTCAAGGCCATCCATGTGGACACCGACGATTCGCGCTTCCTTCTGCCCGAAGCAATGGTGCATGCCCTTTTACAACTGACGGAGTGAAAAAAAGTTGAGTTTACCGGCATAGCTATGACTTACTCTCGGAGATAGACGCGATGAGCCATGCATTCAATTGTCTATACTCCGAAACTCCTATACTCCACAAACAACAATGTTCTCCAAAGGGACGCGTTCCCAAGAGAACAACGGCAGCAGTTCCTTTACGCTAACGGCATCGGGAGCAGGAGAAAGACCGGCAAGAAAAGCCAGTTGACCGATGACCTGACGGGCACTGTAATGCTGTCGCAGCGAAGCCATGTCAAGACTCTTGTCACGCTTCGACAACCGCTGCTCGTCGCTGTTGCAGAGCAAGGGATGGTGAATGAAACAGGGCTGACGGAAACCTAACAACTCAGCCACGTACATCTGTTGGGGCGAGGATAGCAACAGGTCGCGGCCCCGCACCACCTCAGTGACGCCTGTCAGCGCGTCGTCGACGACCACCGCCAACTGATAGGCCCAGGCTCCGTCTTTGCGACGGATGATGAAATCGCCCACCTGACGCGAAAGATTGACAGTGAAACCACCATAATGGCCATCCCGGCATAAGATGTCACGGTCGGGCACAATGAGACGTGTAGCTCCCTGACGTCCGGGCTGCGGAGCGAGATGGCGGCACGTACCCTTATACACCACGCGACCGTCACTCTCATGGGGTGCTTGCGTGGCCAACAAGTCGGCACGCGTACAATAACAAGGATAGGTAAGTCCACGCTGCTGCAACAAGTGGCAGTAATGCGCATAGATATCCGACCGACGGCTTTGCCAGACGGGCTCGCCATCCCATTCCAGTCCCATCCATACAAGATCGTCCATCAACTGGTCGGCATACTCTTTGCGCGAGCGTCCGGGGTCGAGGTCTTCAATACGCAGCAGCCATTCCCCGCCTTGACTCTTCGCCGAAAGCCAAGAGAGGAGGGCACAAAAGAGATTGCCCAGATGCATGCGTCCTGTGGGAGAAGGAGCGAAACGGCCTTTGATCATCGCTCATCCATGTCGGAGAGGAGCGTCCTTATCTTTTCTTCGCTCTCACCGATTGCGTCAGCAATCTGTCCGACATTCATTCCATTAGCTATCATCGTTTTAACCATAGCACGCAGCAATCTGTCACGCTCGGCAAGTTGACTGTCACGCTCGGCAAGTTGGCTATTGCGCTCGGCAAGCTCTTTTTCCCTTTGAGCTAAGGCATTGTCTCTGTCGTCGAGGGCGGAGAAAAACTCCTCTTCCACATTCATATCCATTCTCACATCATAATCGGAAGCCGCCTCACGAAGACGACGCACCACCAGCTCCATCTCACTGTCACCATGATAGATACTATTGTCTATATGCATAAACTGATGATTGGATGTATCACGGTGAGACTGGTCGAAAACGCTTAACACTCGCTCCAGACGATTGGCCAGACGTCCTGACAACAGAGGAAGCTGTACGAAGATGCTGTCATGGGTGAGACTCTCGACAAAGCGGTCGGGTATTCCTTTTTTCACCGTGTTGCCATCATAATCGAAGCACTCATGATTCACATACAAGACAGGCTCCTCTATATGGCCTATGGTATGACCGAGAATATAGACAGCCACCATGGGCATGGAATACCCCTTATTGCATCCCTCCCGAAACACGTTCTCTTTCAGACCATATTGAACGCCCAGATACTGCCGGAATCGGAGTGTCTCACTCTCGAGCCACGTTTTCTGCAACTCCACAAGTACCAGATGCTCCGTTCCATCGTCTTCACGCACTGTCGCGGCAAAGTCGATACGGAACATAGAAACCGTGTTGCGGGTCTTGTTCACATATTCATGCGGTCGGCACTCTACTTTGGTCACCTCTTTCTTCAGCAAGGCAGAGATGAGAATGCGAGCCACACGCTCGTCTTCAAGCAAATATTTGAAAACGGAGTCGTAAATCGGATTGGCAATTTTCACTAACATAGGTTTCTTCGCTGAGAGTTTATCGATGCAAATATACGAAAAAAACAGGATGCCGCAACTATTTCCGCGAAAAAGAGTTTTATTTCTCTCCGTATTTCATGGCCATCCTTCGGTAGAAGTCACGCTGGGCAGCAGCACCGGCGGGTGTCACTCCAGAGAGTCTCTCGAGCAGACCGTTGATTTCGCGGGTGAGCGGATGTCCCTGGGCTTTGCGGATGGCTACGCACTGCTGCAGTTCGTAAGCGGCCCGTGAAGGGTCGCGGTCGACAAGCAACTGGGCCAGTTGCAGATGATAGCCCGAGCGGAACTGTGCCTGCCGCTGGTGGACGATAGCCTGACACAGGAGGGCCGCCTTGTGCCCGGGGTCGTCGGTGAGGGCTGCCAGTTCGGCATAGAGCCAACTGTCACTGGCTCGTGTGAGCAAGCGCTTGTAAATATCGGCAGCCTTCGCACGCTCTCCCATGATACCATAGAGGAAGGCGAGATAGCGCTGGTTGTTTTTGTTGTGAGGAGCACGGCGGATAGCCTCATTCAGCAACGGAGCCGCCATAAGCGCATGGTCTACGGTGGGCTGACGGCGCACCTCGCGGAAAGTCTGGGTGAGGAGCCGCTGTGCCAGAGAGGGCAAAGGGAAACGGCGCTTGTCTTGCGGTTCGCCTTCACGGGGCTCAGGCACCATACTCTGCCAGTCGGCCTCAGTGAAATGCTCCACGCCGAAGTCATGCACGAATTGCAGGGTGCTGAAGCCCTGAGCCTCCTCACCGAGAAACCGTGCACTGTTCATCACAGCCTCATGGCAACGTCCATCCTTATCGTCGATAGCTGGCAGCACCCTCAGCAAGGCCTTGAAGATGTCCACGGCCTCGGTCGTGCGTTTCTCTTTCAGCCGTTTCTTCAGGATGTCATGGGCGGTCCAAAACATCGCCAGAGTCGTGTACTTACCCTTGTGGACGGCATACATAGGACGGATAGCCTCATAGGCTTCTTCCACACGTCCCTGCTTGCGCAGTTCGAATATTTCTTTGACGGTCATGATGCAGTGATTTAAAGTCATTCCTTCTTGCTGCGGGTCAGCTGCTCCCGCCATGGGGCGAAGAAGCGGCTGATAGCCTGATAGGCCACTACGGCTTCCTTTCGCGGAGAATGTGTATACCATGAGGCGTCCACCGTGCGTCCGCTGGCATATCTCACCTTGACGCCATACTCGGTGCCGCCACGCATCTCATCCCACACCTGATAGTGGGCAATGCTGTCGAGCGGCAGTTGCGAGAGTGCCTGCTGTAGTCGCTCCACATCGCTGGCGCTCACCTCATAAGAGGCGCTCATCTTCTCTGCAAAGCGGCTATCGTCATTGAGCACCACCTTCACACTGTCCTTGCCGCCAGGCGTGGCCGACAGTTCGCAATAGTCGGTGCCCAGCGCTGCCTTGCCCGAACTGACATAACTGCAGTAGACCACCCTGTCGGGAGACGGCGACGACTTGCCCGCAGCCAGACTTCTGCTGTCTATCAGTTGCACGTCGGTGCAAGTCAGGCTGGCAGTCTCCTCATCTATCTGTTGGGCTGTCTTGTCATAGACGATGGTGGCGCGGCTGATATAGATGTCGTGGACGCACTTTTGCTGGGCGATGCCCTGGGCGCGGATGCCTGTCTTGCAGCCCCTGCACACGACGTTCTCGATACGGATATCCTGGAAATCGGGCACATTCTTCGGTTCTTTCCAAGCCGCCGACTGCCGGTTTTCCCTACCGGCGGCATTGTCCACATAGTCGCACTGGAAGACGATAGCCTCGTCCTTGATGTCGCTCATCACAATGTCGGAGATATAGAGTTGTTCCGTCTTTCCGCCACGCCCTATCGAACTCTTGAAACGAAGGCCGGTGTCGGTGCCAGAGAAACGGTTGCGGCGCACCACCACCCGGCGGATGCCACTCACGGTGTTGCTGCCCAGCACAAAGCCGCCATGGGCATGGAAGACCGTGTTGTCCTGCACCACGATATCCTCGCATCCATTGGCAGGCGACTGTGCCTTGGCAGCACTGCTCTTCATGCAGATGCCATCGTCGCCAGCATCAACCACACAGTTGACTATCAGTCCCACATTGACATCGCTGAAGTCGATGGCATCACCGTTTTGCGCATTCCAAGGACAGCGCACCGTCACGCCGTCCACCACCACGTTGCGGCTGTTGCAGGGATGCACATGAAAGCGCGGGGCGTTCTGCACGGTCACACCCTCTATGAGCACGTTCACGCAGTCGGTGAACCGAATCAGGTCGTTGCGCATACCCTCCTGAGCCTTGGGACTGTCAGCAATATCAGGGAAGCCGTTTTTCATCTGCCACGGATACCACAGGTTGCCGTCGTCAGCCACCTGACCACCCATCTCAAGATATTGCTTCCACTCCACGTCGCTCTGCTTGCCTCGTTTGACTGGCCGCCACTGGCCGCCATTGCCGTCGATGATTCCCTCGCCGGTTATAGCTATGTTGGTGCGCTTCGAGGCCCGGATGCAGGGATACACCCTGTCGGCCCCGCTTTTTTCCACCTGATAGAGTCTTTTGTCGGGCGAGAAATAGATGATGGCGTTTTTATGCAGATGCAGTTCGATATTGTCTTTCAGCGAGATAGGGCCAGTGAGCCACACGCCGTCGGGCACCACCACCCTGCCGCCGCCCACCTTACTCAATCGCGAGATGGCTTTGGCGAAGGCTTCGGTATTGAGGCTCACGCCGTCGCCCACACCGCCGCAGTCGGCGATGCTCACCTCATTGGCAGGAATGGTGAAAGGCTCCACCTGTGCCACTTTGACAGGCAGATTCTGGTAATACTTTTGATAGTCGGCTGCCCACATGTTGCCACTGGCAAGCAGCAGGCACAATAAAGAGATAATTGTTTGTTTCATAAAAGATAGCTTGTTTTATGCAAAATTATGAAAAATATCCGATGATAGAATTGTTTTTCCATTTTTTTGCATTCAAAAGCATCTTCTTAGTCAAAACTGGCGATTTTCGGCCATCTCCGTACATTCCAACAACGACCGACCCACCGGCACCATCGACATTCCCTGCTCACGGAGCATCCTTGTGTCATCTACGGTGAATGAGTTACCTTCTATTGCACATGAATGGGCAGAGAACAATATCTCATTGTATTCCATCCACTGCCTTTGCCCCATCCTGTCGGCTACTTTCTGCAGGTAAGTACCACGGATGCGCTCATATTCTTCGATTTCATGCTCAAACATCATGGCAAAGATAACGTATTTTCACAATATGACAAAACAATCAATGAAGTTTCTCGTGGAGAAAAAGAAAATCAAGATTCACCGATTCTTATTCTTCAGTGCTGTCGGGAAATGGAGCATCATCAAAAGGTTCTGGGCAAATTTTACCTTCCAGAGGAGCAATAATTCCCATTGGCAGTAGTTCAGGTATTTCTTCCTCATCCGTATTCTCTTTTGCGAGGGTCTCAAAAATGCGCAGACAGTCTGAGCCGATTTTTATTGGAGAGCCTGCTTCCTCCTTCTTGCGCAATTCATCCATAAGACGAACCGCTTCATCATCGCAAAGAGGACATGTTCCTATTGAGCATTCGGTGTGCTTACACTCTTTCGGGACATAATCTATGCCATTCAATTCGGCAATGTTCTGGCGTATGTATCGCAACAGCAAACACTTCTCTTTTCCGTTCATATTGTTCTCTTTAAGTGGGTTATGGTTGACTGGTAGGGAGTGCTACCCTATACTGTTTCTCTCGTTGTCTTTAATCTTGACTGTGAGCCTGATTTGGCCTCAAAGATATGCAGGTGCTGTCTCATTTTATGGGACAGGCTAAGGGATTTTGCTATTTTTCTACACAGGCCGACGTAAACGGCGGTTTCTTTCACCCCTTTCTTGATAGTATTGCCTATGATTGGCATCCGCCCCTTCTTGCTCTGTCAACAGATGTGCCCTCTCCACATATTCTTGCCATAACTCATCGAGCCGCATAGCCGTTGCGTCATCAAGCATCACCCCTGAATGACCCTCCTCCCAGTTGAAAGCAGGCATGGCCTTGCACAGTTCTTCTGTCGTCAGCAAGAGCGGCGACTTGTCGGGGTGGATCATGTGGCTCAGCCCCATTCGGATGTAATACACCTTCCGGCCCTTTCCGCTCCAGTCTTCGTCTGGATATGGTGTGCCGATGATGATGCCACGCATCACCACGCCGTGTTTTCCATTCCCAGTGCGAACCATATAGAACTTGTCACCATAGTGGACTTTCTGGTGATCCCAGATGCTCCATTCATAATAGAAGTCATCCGCTTCGAATTCATCCATCGCTTCCTCAAACTCGCACAGTTTGTAGTTGCTAATGTCGGTGTTCCACCGCATGATGAAGGTCTTGCGGAAATGCTCCTTGACGATGCCCTCCGCTTTGTCAAACAGTTCACGCCACCTATCTTCATCCATCTTGTCGAGAAAAGCTTGCTCCGCGTCCACTCTCCTGAACTCACCTTGCCCATCCAGCAACAGGCAGAAATCCGAGAACCTAACCATCTTGCAGGTGTTCTTCTTCATCATTCCCACATACTGGCAGGCACCGATAAAGACATCGTCCGAATTGTCCACCACCCTGATTGAACTGAATTCCGCATCATCCGTGATGTGGCGTTTTTCCTCAGCCACATCCTTTCTCCCTTGACCGGCCCACTGCAAGAAAACAAAATTCTTGAAAGCGACTGAGGCGCCATCGGCATCTCCGATAACGTTTTGATAGGTCGAAGGATCCAGATAGAAGTCTCTGTTCACTCCTGCCACCACCATTCTCTCGCCTTTTATGATGATGTCAGTCATATTCTTATGACGCTGGCTCCATTGCTCCTCAGCATCGCAGTCGGTCAGTCTGACAGATTTCTCATCCTCGTCCATGACTCTTGCCATACGATGCACTTTCACAACCGCATTCAGGAAGGCGTAACATAGACGGACATCCATCTCGGAAGCAAGCCAAGGCAATTCGACAACAATGGTCTCACCTATCCGGAGTTTGACGTTGACCCCTTGCGTGGAATTATTCTCCGTCATCAAAGTATATGACTCTGCCTCATTGTCTGCTGGCGTTTTGTACCTTATCATGATATCCGGCTTATCGATATAGTCTTTGAATAACATCGATGTCCGCTCAATTACCTTTTGATCGTTGAACTTGCGGATTCCTTTGATTTTGAATTTTTGTATCATCATTACTTACTTTTTTGCTACGTCTTTTCTATGCGTACGTTTGACCATCCCTGACAAAGTCATTCATTTCTTATCTCTCAGATATTCCACATACTTTTCTATTATTGTGGACGAGACATCGTCTGGATAGATGAAAAGAAATCCATAAGGAGACTCGTCCACAAACATCTTAATGAAAGTTTTCATCTCCTCATTGCTCAAGGGATATATCCAGTTATTGCGAATCCACATTCCTAACGTGAAGTGGTAGTCGAAAAAATCTTCACTGTTCTTCAGTTCGTTCTTCTCCTCTTCGCTGAGCATCGCATCAAGTTGGGCAAAGCATTCTTCCTTGGTCTTGGGCATTGTCTCGTTCATAACCTATTCCATTTAAATAAGACGTCTTGTACTTGAATTTGAGGCAAAAGTAAAACAACTCTATTTCAAATCATGGGACAAGCGAGAGAAAAATGCCGAAAAACTTGTTTTTCAGGCTTTTTCCGAGCGATAATGATTCGCCGGAGGCAAATCATGGGACAAGCGAGAGAAAAATTAGACATGAGTTAAAGCGAGGTTATCTCATCACGTGAGACAACCTCGCTTTTAACGATTGACAAACCCTTACCCCCATACATATTCAGGCTCTTCCATATTTGCGAAATCACTCTTGCTGCTCATTTTGCTCCGGCTCATAGATGGCCGCAGCCTCAAGGTGCATGTCGTGAATCTCGTCGGCCAACCATTTCGGGGTGAGCACCTTGATTTGGTTTCCCCGACTTAGCAGATAGCCACTGAAATCAATCGTCGGACGCATGAACAGTTCGAAATCGGCAAAGTTCTCGCCACTGCCTATCTCATATTGGCTTTTGTGCACAGGCAAATCCCTCAGATAATACCGCTCATATCCGTATGCCCTGATGACTATCCGCTCTGGCTTGGTGTCATCGCCGACAAACACGCCATAGCACTCATCGAAGTATTCCTGGGCATCAAAGTCAGGGTCGATCTTGAATTTGACGTCGGTCAGTTCCATATTGAGGATTCTGTCGAAAGAGAACATCCCGAAGTAGTCCGACTCCGGTTTCTCCTCCGTCGCGACACGGTGAAAATGCCCCAAGATATACCATCGCTGCTTGAAGAGTTTGAGACAATAAGGCTCGAAGTTCAGGTGATTGGCGTTGTCGGTGCCGTACTTCCTGTAATCGATGGCAATCCTCACGTTCTTTTTCATCGCCTCGATGACCATTCCCAGATAGCCGTCCTCTGCAGGAACAGACTCGAGCAATATCCGTTTTTGCAGCGACAGGCTCTCACTGATGATGTTATTGACGGAAAGCGTGGAGAGAAGCCAGTTTTGCACACTGTCATTTCCCAGCACCTCGTCGTTGCCGATGTAATACTTGTAGCCATTCTGACGGTCACATTCGATAAAGATGCCAAACATGTCTTCGATGGCATCCTTGTGCCGGTTGAAAGTGGAGCGGGCAAGTTCCACACCCTCGCTCAGGGAACTTCTGAGCCATTTCTCCTGAATCTCCGAGAATGTAATTTTCTTAGCCTTATGAATAGTTTCAACCAGCCAGATGTATTCCTTGAATTTGAAAGCTGTTTTCATACTCGTTAGATTAGCACTATCATATACAAAAATAGGTATGCGTTCAACGCGCACAACCTGACAGGCGTAACTGTTATATCACACCTTTGTTTTCATTCGGGTGAAAAAGACACTGCAAATTTAACGTAATGTTGTCTCAAATCGTGGGACAAGCGAGAGAAAAATGCCGAAAAACTTGTTTTTCAGGCTTTTTCCGAACGACAGAGCGATTCGCCGAAGGCAAATCGTGGGACAAGCGAGAGAGACCATATAGGCATCGTTGTTTGACGGGCCCATCACTTTTTTATCAAAAATAACAGCCATTTGCCGTGATTTCCGACTTTTTGTTATAATTTTGCACTCAAAACAAACAATAAGCGAAAATGACCATAGGTTTTGATGACGAGAAATATGTGAAAATCCAGTCCGAACACATCAGAGAGCGGATTTCACAATTTGGAGGAAAACTATATCTGGAATTGGGTGGGAAGCTCTTCGATGACTACCATGCATCCCGGGTGTTGCCCGGATTCAAGCCCGACAGCAAATTGTCGATGCTTCAACAGTTGAGCGACAGCATTGAGATAGTGATTGTCATCAATGCAGAAGACATCGAGGAGAACAAAATCCGCGCCGACCTCGGAATCACTTACGAAGAAGACGTGCTCCGTCTGCGCAACGCATTTCTCAACCGCAACTTCATGGTCGGCTCTGTAGTCATCACACATTATGCCGGTCAGCGGGCTGCGGACACCTTCAGGCAGAGGCTCCAGAGAATGGGCATCAGCACCTATTTCCACTATCTCATCGAGGGCTACCCCCACAACGTGGCCCTGATAGCCTCTGACGACGGTTTCGGCAAGAACGACTTTGTGGAGACACAGCGGCCCCTGGTCATCGTCACCGCCCCAGGTCCTGGAAGCGGAAAGATGGCTGTCTGCCTGAGCCAACTTTACGGTGAGAACAAACGCGGTGTCCATGCAGGTTATGCCAAGTTTGAGACATTCCCAGTATGGAGCCTTCCGTTGAAACATCCTGTCAACGTGGCTTACGAGGCGGCTACCGCAGACCTCAACGACGTGAACATGATTGATCCTTTCCATCTTGACGCTTACGGCAAGGTGGCAATCAACTACAACCGCGACATAGAGATTTTCCCTGTGCTCAACGCACTCTTTGAAGGCATCTATGGCGAGAACCCCTATAAGTCGCCCACCGACATGGGAGTGAACATGGTGGGGTTCTGCATCTCTGACGACAAGGTGTGCTGCGAGGCCTCCAAAGCGGAAATCATCCGGCGCTACTATACAGCCACCAACAAGTTGGCCGACGGCGCATGCAACGACAGCGAGGTTCACAAGATTCAGATGCTCTTCAACCAGTTGAAAATCTCTACTGCCGACCGCCGCACCACAGTGGCAGCCAACGAGCGGAAAGAGAAAACCGGCCATTCCTGTGCTGCTATTGAACTGGAAGACGGCACCATCATCACGTCACAATCCGGCTCACTCCTCGGCTGTTGTGCCGCCCTGCTCCTCAATGTCACCAAATATCTTGCAGGCATCGACCATGAAGTGAAGCTGATTCCTCAAAGTATGATTGAGCCTATCCAGAAGACGAAGATAGACTATCTTGGAGGCAAGAATCCCCGTCTCCACACTGATGAGGTGTTGGTGGCGCTCTCCGTCCTTTCTCCCCATGACGAGAACTGCCGCAGGGCATTGGAAAGTCTGCCCAAACTCCGCGGTTGCCAGATGCACTGCACCGTGATGCTGAGCGAGATAGACCGCAAAATCCTGAAAAAGTTGGGATGCGACTTGACTTGCGACCCTGTGCGGAAGAACCCCACCTTCAAATAAGGTTTTCAAACTACACATTGATTCATATTCTTGGTGTTGCCGAGATTCGGTGCTGAGACTGCAGCAGCGTTTCTCGGCAACTCCTTTTATCCGGAACCTCTCTTAAAACCAATTTGGATTCCACATTATGTGTGGACAGGGGCTGCCTTACCGAGTTATCTTAAAAGCAACATGTTTGTCATAAAGAGACACATAGAGCATGCCGTCGCTGCCGATAGCCAACCAATTAGGGGCATTAGCCACCCAAAGCTGTTGTTTCTGGACACCTGTAAACCTATTCAGAACGTTAATAAAATCCGGCTTGCCTGAGTCACCGAATCCACAGATAATGGAATTGTCAAGAATCAGGAAGTTGTTTGTGTTGCAAGTGTTAGGCTTACTTACCCATAGTGTCTTATCGGTGGAGATGTCGACAGCTACAACGTAGGCATTTTGCCCTTTGTCAAAACCCATCAAGCCAGAAGTGCTAAAGTAAAGTATCCCATCCTTCACGACAGCCCAGTCGACCGACTGCCTGTCGATGTCGGCAGCACGGCTTTTTGGCGGGAAAGCCATCGATGAAACGTCATAAACTTTCTTCACCTCTTTCGAGGGGTCGACGAGCATTATCAGGTGCGGGTATCTGCCTCTTCTTGAGATGTCTTTCTCTGACTCGCCCCAAGGAAGAAGCTCTGTTTTCGGCGCCCTTCCATAAGTTGCCACAGGATAGTCGCCGTCATAGAAGACATCGTTCAGGACCCACCCGTCGCCGTAAAACTCCGGCACGATGTCGGGGATGTGATAATCGGTGTCGTCCCAACCGAGTGTCGGGTGCCCTATGATGTTTCCAATTTTCAGCTCCGGCCGCGCCAGGGCGTTGTAATCGTTCAATGGGGTGGAGATTTTTGTCCTTATGAGGGTGACGGTCTTATTCTTTCCTTTAGGGGCGACAGAGAGCGTTTGCCCGTTGAAATTGGAAACCACAACGGGGACTGTTTCGGTTTTATGCTCAACTCCGTTAAGCGTGTAGTTCTGCGCCTGAGCAAAAACCACTGCCGTCAATAACGCGGCTGATAACACAATTCTGTTCATGATATCAAATTTTAAATTGTCAACAAATAATACCAAAAACTCATTTCGCAAATACTTCGGCTTTGTTTTAGCCGACCTGCATATTTTCTCCACAAATATAATAGATTTTGATGAGAACTCCATCATTAAAATGATTTTTTCTGCTATAAAAAAGAGAAGTCCCCCAAATTGAAAAGAGTTTAGGGGTGTAGTAGTTTGGGAGTGTAGACATTACTATCGTCTAAACTCCGAATCTCCTAAACCCCTAAACTCCAAGAAATGAGATTAATGCGGCGCTTGGATCAAGGTTACAGTAAAGTAAAACCTTCTGAATAGTTCTGTTACATGGTGGTCATTTTTACCGCGAGATTCCGTGGATGGGAATGGTTATCTCTGCGCCATCAAGCAATGGAGAGTCGGCTCTCAGAGTGATGGTGCCATCGTCGTGTGTGGCCTCCACATAGGCGAGGAGCCTGCCTCGCACCACACGTTGGCGCGCATCACGCAGGTTGCTGGTATCGCTGATGTCGCCGCCCTCAAGTCCCAGCAGACGGCCGGCGCCATTGACGCGCACCGATATCTCGTTGTCGGACAAGGGGATAGTCCTCCCTTCCGAGTCGATGACCTCGATGATGACATGAGCCACACGCCCGTGGCCAGTCAATGCAGGTTTATCGGATGTAAGCCTCAGTGCCGCCGGTCTGCCGGTAGTCGCTATCTGATACGATGCCACAGCATGGTCCTCATTGTCCAATGCCTCAGCCACGAGGACTCCGGGACGGTAAGGGATATCCCACCACACCATTCCTTTTTCCGCGTCTTTCTCCTTTGGCGCAGCCACCTCCTCGCCGTTGAGCAGCAGTCGGGCGCGCTCCTGGTTGGTCATGCACACCACCCGGATGGTCTGTCCTTCTCTGTAATTCCAGGTGTCTTGTGCGTAGAACGACACACCAGGGTCACGCCACCGTGACTGACGGCCGCGGCGCTCGCCCCCATTGCCACCGTTAAGCATCACGGGATAGGTGCCAATATAGCAAACCGGCTTATCGCTCCACAGTGAGGCGCGCCACCAGCCCTGTGGTTTCCGCTCGCCTTTCAGGTCAAGCAGACCCGCAGTAGAGCCACGTGCGGGCCATGGTCCGCTCTCACCCAGGTAATCGATGCCTGTCCACAGGAATTGGCCAAAGATAAAGTCGTGATCCACAACGGCTTTCCAAGCCTCCAGGTCATGCCGGTTCTCCGAACCGTAGATGACGCGCTTGGGATAAGTGCGGTGGTCTTCGTCGTAGCGGCTCTCGGTGTAGTTGTAGCCCACCACATCGACCGCCTGAGGATAGGTCGTCTCGTTCGACATCACCACGCCTGCCAGCGCTCCTGTCGTAGGACGGCTGGTATCAATCTGCCTCACCACCTTTGTGAGCCGTTCGGCGATGGTCCCGATGCGTCGGGCATCAGGCTGGTCGGGCTTATATCCTCCATACATCGGCTGTGTGATGCTGCTGCCGTCGAGCACAGGATGTGAATAAGGGTCGTTGGGATAGTCCACCTCGTTGCCGATGGACCATAGGAAGACACAAGGATGATTGCGGTCACGCCTCACCATGTCGGCGACATCGCGGTCGATCCATTCCTCAAAGAAATCGTGGGAACCCTCAAAACCAGGAGTGCCACGGTTCCAACCTTCCAGCCATTTCCGTTTGGGGAACTCCCACTCATCGCTGGCCTCATCCATGACGAGCAGACCGAGGGAGTCGCAGAGCTCATAGACCACAGGTGCTTGTGGGTTGTGGCTCATACGGATGGCGTTCACACCTATGGCCTGCAGGTTGACAAGCCGTCTTTCCCACACATCACGGGGCACTACGGCACCAAGCACACCTGCGTCGTGGTGCAGGCAGACGCCCTTCACCTTCATGTTGACACCATTGAGCAGGAAGCCCTTGTAGGGGTCGAATTTCAGTGTTCGCAGCCCCATACGCATGGTGCTGCCGTCGATGATGTCACCCGACTGCGCATTGCAGAGTTGGGTCTCCACCGTGTAGAGATAGCCGCTGCCGATGTTCCACAGATGCGGTTGTGGAATCTTCAACAGCATCGTCTGCCGCTCCCGGCAACCTATGGCGGCTTGTTTCTGTGCCACTTGCCGATGCTGGGCGTCGTAGATGGTTACCTGCGCTCTCAGTGAGGGAAGGTCTTTGCCGTAACCTTCCGCCGTGGTGGTCTCCACATCCACCTCAACGGTGGCTGTACCTCGGGCAAGCTGTTTCAGCCTCCAAGCACTTCCCCACTGCGACAGGTGCACCGGACCAGACTTCACAATCCACACCGGACGATAGATGCCGCTGCCTGTATACCACCGCGAGTCGGCCTGGCGGGAGTGATCCACGCGCACGGCAAGCACGTTGTCACCATCCCTGTTCACCCATGGGGTCATATCATACAGCACAGAGGCATAACCGTTGGGGCGCATGCCAAGGAGGTGCCCATTCAGATATACCTCCGCACGGTTGTAGATACCCTCAAAATAGACAAACCACTGGGTGTCGGCGGCATTGTCGCGCTCCTTGAGGGTGAAATGTTTGCGATACCACCCCACTCCACCTGGCAGGTAACCAGTGCATGAATAGAGTTGGGGCGACATGGGATACTCCACCGACCAGTCATGGGGCAGTTGCAAACGGCGCCATTTCGAGTCGTCGAAGGCGGGTGCCTCAGCGGCAGGACTGCTTGCGCCGGAGGGGCGCAATCCGGATTCCACGAGGGCGAAACGCCAGTCGTCATTGAAGGGGGTGGCATGTCCAAACGACACCTGGGCTTTGGCGGTCCCTACAAAGCAAAAGGCAGCAACAGCTGTCATCAACTTACAAAAATACCGTAGCATGATTCCCGGATGGCAGAGAATCGTTTTTCTTAATTTGTTCTTCATATTTCCCCTATAGAGTGTCTTTATTCTTAAAAAGGTTGATTGCAGCGCCAAAGAGATTCTGACGGGTGAATAGTATTTTCGCAAAAATAGGAATAACTTCCGACATCACCAAACTTTTCGGCAAAAATGAATATAAGTTTGTAAATGTCGGTAGTGAAAATCTCCGTTATGACATATCCTACCCAAAAAGATTTGAGCTGAAAAGTTTTGTATGTCAGAAATATTTCCTATTTTTGCTTTCGAGATATCATCGACAAACACATCACTTAAAATACCGGAATACTATGTCGGAAAACAAGACTCACAAAACAAGCACAAGAAAGATAAAACTGAATCCGGCCATCAAACTGGAGAAGCAGCTCAGCAAACAGATTTACGAGGCCCTGCAGGGATCTGTAGTGGAGGCCGTCCTGCGCAAAATCAAGACGTCGAGCAGCGACGCCTACTGGCGCAGCAGCATGGAGGGCCACAGCCTGAAGGTGCAGGAAGACCTGCTGCCCGACTTCTACGCCCTCTGTCAGGAGGTGAAGCAGAAACTGCAGTTCGATGAGCCTGTCGACTTCTACATCACCGGCGACTCTTCGGTGAACGCCTTCTCTGTGGCCGCGGAGGACGAGGGAGAGCCCAACATCGTGAACGTCAACTCCGCTCTCTTCTCACTGATGAGCGAGGACGAGTTGCGCTTCGTCATCGGACACGAACTGGGGCATCTCATCAATAAGGACACACAGCTCACACGGCTCGTGCACTTTGTCTTCCCGCCCGAGACGGCCATCCCCGTCTCCTTGCAATATAAAATCCGCTTGCACAACCAGTTGGCCGAACTGGTGGCCGACCGCTACGGACTGATGGCCACCAACGACCTCGGCGTGTGCGTGACAGCGTTCTTCAAACTCGCTTCCGGACTCGACCTCCAGAAAATGAACGTGAGCATCGAGGCCCTCATCAAAGACAACAGCCGACGGCTGGAATACTTCCTCAAAGACAAGGGGTTCAGCAGGTCCACACACCCCGTCAACCCCATTCGTGTGCAGGCGCTCAACCTGTTCGCCAGTTGCAAGACACAGAAGGCACTCAATGAGGGCATGGACGAGCTCATCTCCATCCTCCTCAAGGTGGGAGACAGCGAACTCGACGAGTATACCGCCTTGTTCATCGTCTCTGCCGGCGTCATCGTGGCAAATGTCGACGGTGCTCTCAACAAAGAGGAGTACGACCGTATCGTGGAGACGCTCTCCGACCTCAAAATCTTCCCACGCGAATTCATCGACAAGGTGCTTGAAGACGACGTGGTGAAGACGTTCAACGACTCCGTGAAAAACATCCTCCGCATCAACCCGGGCATGAGGGAGGAGATGCTTGGATACATGATTCAGATTGTCATGTCCGACAAGATTATCTCCAAGGAAGAGGTGGACTTGCTCTATGAGTTCGGAAACGGAGTAGGACTGAGCGATATGGAGGTGGCAACAGCCATCGCCGTAGCCATACAGAAAAACTACATCCCCAGTCTGGAATCTATCTCATAACCAGAAACAATACAGCTGAAGGGGGATAGAAGTTTAGGAGTTTGGAAGTTTGGGAGTTTGGAAGTTTGGGAGTTTGGGAGTTTGGAAGTTTAGGAGTTTAGGAGTTTAGACAATAGTCCATGATTCGCAATGGTAATGTCTACACTCCTATACTCCTAAACTCCTAAACACTTGAGTAAGCAAGCATTTACTTTGAGACTGGGCGAACGGTGAGGCCGTAGTTACGGTTGCCGTAGGCGCTCCAGTCGGCGTTGTTGTCGCTGATGCTGAGGACAAAAGCATCATATATGAAAGCAGGATCCTGTATCGACGACCAATAGAGACCGCTGGTGCCGACACCGAAGAGATAGTTTTCCCACCGGGCGCCTGCTGCGGGAAAGAAAATCGTGTTGCCGTTACGGCCTTTGAACAGGCCTCCGTTGACTCCATTGACCTTGGTCCAGGTGAAAGAGCAGTAGTTGACCAACTCCTTGTATTTCTCTTTCGACGGCATATACCATTTCTCTCCCCACTTGACGTGGGCCACATCATAATGGTTAGACGCTTCGTACACACCAGAAATCTTCTTGACACTCGAGATGTCTCTGCCGATGCGTGTTGGGCCATCGCTATTGTTATAATATTTATAGGTCTCCCAATTATAATAATCCTTCTCTTCTATCTCACCCCATGCATAATAACCTCCGCAATCCTCTGGGGCATTGGCTCCCACGTTGCAGCAAGCCCATTTTGTTCCCGAGGGCAATCCCATGTCGATGATATGGGGATGTTTGTTGTCAGGGCAGGTAAATGTGGATGATGAGGATTCGTTCACATCGTTAGCGGCCGCGCTTTCATAATGATTGTCTTCCACCCACGTCAACAACTGCGCAGAGGAAGAGAGTGTCATCATCGACACCAAAAGGATAAAAAACAGTTTTCTCATGAGTATTATGTTTTATATGTAGTAATGAGATTCTCACGATACAAAAAAACACACATCTTTTGATATTTGGAAGAGGATTTCCCTATTGTTTTTAGGGAAACACCTACTTTGTCGGTTTTTGGCAACCATCACCCGAGTTCTGCAAGTCTGAATGAGTTGAAGGGTACAGGAGTTTTAGAGTTTTATGGAAAAAAGCCAACAAAAGAAGATGAATCCTTCTTTTTGAGTCGCGACAGCCATAATCTCATTTTTTTTTCTTATTTTTGCAAAATCTACACATCTATCAAACCCGAAAACCCTACCATTATGAAAAAGACCCATCTCATCATCACACTGGCAGCCTTTGCCCTCATCGCCTGCACAGACAAGCAGAAAGCCGATGGCAACACGTCGGACAGCACCAACAAAGAGGCCCTGGCGGAAGAGAGCGACGCACCGCCGGTTTTGGCTGTCTATGTGAAAGGGCAGCCCGTCTTCGCCCCCTTCAACGAAGGCGATATCCTCGCTGAGGGCAAGGTGCTCAAACAAACCCCTGAGAAATACGCCAAATTCATCGTCAACGGTTCCTGTTTCGACATCACCTATAAAGAGGAGAAAAACAAGCAACTGGCAAACGACAACTCTTACCTGAACCAATATCTCTATCAGATGGCCGACGAGATGAAGGGCCAGACCTTCACCCTGACCGATACCAAGGCCATCGACCAATACATGGCTGAGAATGGCGATATGACCGCCGAGGGCGAAATCATCGCCATGGACTTCATCGAGGGCATCATCGTCTCGGCCGACTACCTGAAAGGCCGCGACATCATAAAGGTGGAGCCCACCATCACCGAGGACCCTGACGAGCCGCAGTTCAGCCCTGCCACGGTGGCTCAGGTGGAGAAGGCCGTAGGGGCGAAAATGCTGAAAAACCGTATCAGCCATCTCTTCGGCGACAACTGCAACTTCGGTGTCATGACCACCCAGCCAAACGACAAATACGGCATTGCGGCATGGGTGCTCGACGACGGAAAGTCGGTGACCGTGTGGACCGACACCTGCGAGGTGGAAGACGGACAGATCTACTGGTCCAACTACGACCCCGACGAGTATGGTGAGCCGAATGTCATCGCCGTGACCAAAGGAGAGAAAGGCTACGACATCTTCTGCACACACATGGACAACGACGAGCAAGCCAACTATATCCTCATGCGGCAGGAAGGCGTCAAGATGCGCCGCTTAGACTTGGGAGGATTCTACCAGCATTACGAATAGGACGGCAGCGGCTGCCGCCCATACCATTTCACAACCATTACTATCACAAAATCATTCACACCCATGATATCACGTTTGCTCCAATTTCTCGACCATTCGCCCGTCAACTTCTATGCTGTAAAGAACATCGCCAGCCAATTGCAGGAGGCTGGTTTCCGCAAGGTTGACCCTGCCCTTCCGCTGGGGGAGGTGAAGGCGGGCGACAAATTCTACGTCACCAAAAACGACTCGTCTGTCTACGCCTTCCAGATTGGCAGCCAGCCATTAGCCGACGCCGGATTCCGTATGATCTGCGCCCACTGCGATTCACCCACCTTCCGCATCAAGCCCAATGCTGAGATGACCTACGAGGGAGGTATCGTGATTCTCAACACCGAAGTCTACGGAGGACCTATCATGTCGACATGGTTCGACAGACCACTGACTCTCGCCGGAAGAGTCATCCTCCGTGGCGAAGACGAGTTGCACCCACGCACCCGCCTGATGCACGTCACACGCCCGCTCCTGCAGATCAGCAACCTCGCCATCCATTTCAATAGGCAGGTGAACGACGGTGTGAAACTCAGCAGGCAGAAAGACATGTTGCCCATCCTCGGCATCATCAAATCAAGGCTTGAGTATGGCGACATGCTTATCAACATCATCTGCGAAGAACTGGGCAAAGAGGAACCCGTCACACGCGACGACATCATCGACTTCGACCTCTATTTGGCCGACGCCACACCAGCTTGCACCTTCGGAGCAAACAATGAGTTCATCTCCTCGGGGAGACTCGACGACCTGTCGATGTGCCATGCAGGACTGGAGGCACTGATAGCATCGGAAGGCACCGAGGTGACCAAGGTGCTCGCCATCTTCGACAACGAAGAGACAGGGTCGCAGACAAAGCAGGGTGCGGGAAGTCCCTTCCTCGCATCGATGCTCAAGCGCATCGCCTTGGCACAGAGCGGCACCGAGGAAGCCTTCTACCAAGCCGTGGAGAGGGCCTTCATGGTGTCGGCAGACAATGCACACGCATGGCATCCCAACTACAGCGAGCGCTACGACCCCACCAACCATCCCATGCTGGGCGGCGGCCCCGTCATCAAGTTCAATGCGGCACAGAAATATGCCAGCGACGCCAACTCTGCCGCCGTCTTCGCTGAGATTTGCCGCAAGGCAGGCGTGCCCTGCCAGCGCTTCGTCAACCACAGCGATGTGGCTGGAGGCAGCACCTTAGGCAATATTCTCACCGCCTCCATCCCCCTGAGGGGCGTAGACATGGGCAATCCCATCCTCGCCATGCACAGTTGCCGCGAGACGGGAAGCGTCGACGACCAGCTCTACTGCGTGAAGGCCTTCATCCAATTCTATGGATGAAGGGTGTCTCTAAGGATGGTGTTATTTCGTTATGGCGTTATTTCGTTATGACGTTATTTCGTTATGACGTTATTTCGTTATAACGTCATAACGAAATAACAAAAATCTTCATCACGGCTCAGGCACATCTTCTTTCTGCCGGCCAAGGACAAGCTCGGGGAGGAGCACCGCCTCCTCAGGGGCTTGTCGCAGCGCCGTTTTCGGTTTCCATGCCACGATGAATCTCACCGAAGCAGACAGCACCTCATAGCCCCTTTCCTTCCACTGTGCCAGGGTGGAGAGCATGCTTTTTGAAAGGCACGCCACAAGGGCTCCCGTCTTTGCGGCATACAGGCTGTCGTTCCGGTAGGAGAGGCTGTCGCCTCCCCTCAGCGCCAGCACATCGCGCTTACAATCTTTGAAGCGGTCTAAAAACACGTCTCGATGTGAGAGTTGGAGCACCACCTCCTCGGGCATCTCATAGTGATTTGGGTCGGTGAAATATTGGTCGGCACACAAGCGGTCGAAACAATTGCCATCGGTATGTATGAACAGGCGTTTGCGAGCTCTCGTCATACCCACATAAAAACGCCGCATCAGGTCGTCGTCTCTGCGATAAATGTCAGTCACCAGCATATACACATCGTCAAACTCCCTGCCCTTGGCTTTATGAATAGTAGAAACCACCACATCGGCACCCGACACATCACAGAAATTCTCAACAGCCGACTCAAAGACAAACTCCCTGAAATCACCCATATACTTCTTCCTTGAAACTTGCTCAAACTTCTTCAGACATTGTTCCAAGTATGGCAGACTGCTGCTGCCCTTATAGGCAGAGAAGGTGTCGCTCTTGGCCGACTCCCATACCTCATCAGTGATAATGGGTGAAGAGGAAAGGCGGTCTATCTTTTTCATGAAATACCTCACCTCTGCCATGTCATAGAAACGGAATCCGTCCATCGACTGCACCAGTTGACTGTTGACTCCATGCTTGCGTAGCAGAGCCACAAGGATGACAGCCTCTTCATTGGTCTGGGTGAGCACACACGACGTGGTGCCACCCTGACGATGGCGGAGCACATCGTCAAGCAATGGCTGATACATATACCCGCCAAGATGGCGGGTCACCTCCACCCTGCCCTCTTCCTTAGTCACAGAGACGATAGGTGTGGTCTTTATCCTCTGACAGAAACGGTGCTTCAGAAAAGAATTGGCAAAATCTACGACATGCCGTGAACTGCGATAGTTGTCGGTCATCTCCATCAACCGTGCGCCAGGTTCATGAGAAAGTTGAAGCATGTAGTCGGAGCAGGCTCCGCGAAACTCATAGATGTTCTGGTCGTCATCGCCCACAGCAATCACACGTATATTGTCATTGACAGCCATCAGCGCCCTGACAAGCGCATACTCCTCTTCGTTCATGTCCTGCGCCTCATCAATGACCAGCACCGTCTTGCTGATCCTGTTCACCTCCACTTCACCGCCGACAATCATTTGGGTGGCCTTCGCCACCACGTCCTCCATCTCCTCCAGACTGCCGTTGCGCCCTATGAGGTCGAAGCTATAGGAATGGAAGGTCTTGATGTCCACATAATAGACGGCATTACCTATCAGTTCTATCAAGCGGCGTTTGAATTCTGTGGCTGCCGACCGGGAAAAAGTGAGCATCAAGAGTTGCTCATGCTTCACATCCTCAAGCAGCAGGAGAGAAGCCAACTTGCGCACCAGCACAAGTGTCTTGCCGCTGCCGGGACCTGCGGCCACCACGATACACTTGGAGACATCGTCGGTGATGATTTCGTTCTGGCGGTCGGAAAGGCCGTCGAACAGTTGATGATAATGCGCAGGCGTGATGTTGCGCGCTATCTCTTTGGCCCGGTCGCCCTTGAAATATTTCCTCACAAACAGTTGGTAGTCCATCTGGAAATAGTCACGCACATACCTCAGAGCCGCCTCATAGTCGCGCACCATCAGATTGGCATACTCTCCCACGATATGCACCTGCTGGATTTTCTGCTTGTAGAACTCATCAAGCATGCGATAATCCTCTTTCTTGAATTGCAGGCGCCGGTCTTTTTTCCTCCGTATCTGCATGGCCTGATAGAGCACAAGGAAACCACCCTCTATCTTGAGCGCGCCTATCATCGAGAGATAGAGCAATGCCTCCTCGATATCTTCCAACTGCAAAGAAGACGTATCAAAGAAAAGCGTTTTCACACCCACCTTGGCTTCTTTCAGCAACTGCACCACAGAGAACGACACGGCATTGTGGCTTGCCATCCCCTCGGGCATCTCCGCCGCTAACCGATAGAGCCAACTGATAATAAAACGACACAAATCATTTCTCCTTTCATAACGGCGGTTGGTGAATTCACTGGTTGTCTTGCGCGAAATCTCCATCATTCTGCCAGCCTCCTCTCTCTTGCGGACATAGCCTTTCACCACATAGAAGAAGAGCAGTGTGCGGAGGTCTTTCTCATTGGATGAGGCGACACCGCCGTTCACAGCATCATCATTGAGTTGTTTATATGAAATGCGCAGTCCGCTGTCAGGGATACGCTGGAGGACATATTGTTCAAGCTTGGCAAAACGGTCAAGCAGTTTTCGGGATTTCTGCTCAGAGTCGCCCGTGTCATTGAGATATGCCAACAAGTCTTTATTATCAGCCAAAATACCCTCTTGGCGCATACGCTCAACCACCGTCACCACTTCACGCTTTGTCAGCCCCAACCTGTCAGCCAGATAGTCCACTCGCGACTCTGCCTCTGCCTGCCGGATCTTGGCTGTGTATTTCTGAGAAATCAGCGACCGGATAATCCTGACGGCTGTTTCCACCTCTTTCTTGTCAAAGAGCACCGACTCTGTGATCCGGCGACGCGCCTCATCCACATTCCTCGCCACGATTCCTGTGGCATAGATTTGCGGCATGTTGTTACCCCGCTCCAGGTAGCCTCCCTGCTCCAATGCCGACAGCGCTGTGCGCACACGGGTCTCTATATCAATTTTAGTATCGTCCCACCCGGCTTGACGGGCTATCTCGAGCGCCGAGCAACTCACACTGTCGCGAGTTTTGGTGAAGAAAGTCACAGCCCGCCATACCTGATTGATCTCACTGATACTCAACTTGGTCTGGTTGAGGAGAATAAAATGCTTGTCGAGGTCCCTGTCGCAATAGAGCACAAAGCATTTAGCCTCCAACTGAGGGTCGCGGCCGGCACGGCCTGCCTCCTGCACATAGTTTTCGAGCGAGTCGGAAATGTCGTAATGCACTACAAGCCCCACGTCTTTCTTGTCGACGCCCATCCCGAACGCAGAGGTGGCGACGATGATGCGCACACGGTCGCTCATGAAAGCATCTTGATTGGCAGTTTTCTCGTCAGGCTCCATCTTTCCATTGAAAGGCAATGCCTTATAACCGTCGCTCGTCAGTTTGTTGGCAAGTTCCCTCGTACGTCTCGTCCGCGACACGTAGACGATTATCGGACAGTCATATTCCGAGACGAGAGCCCGAAGCCTCTGATATTTCACCTCATCGGTATCGGCATAGATGACAGAGTAGCGGAGATTGGTGCGGGTGGCGCCAGAGGCGAAGAGCTGGAGCTCACACCCCAAGGTCTTCATGAAATAATCGCAGATATCCTGCACCACTTTTTGCTTGGCCGTTGCCGTGAAACAAGATACCGGGATGGGATGCCTGAGGCCCTTCCTCCGCTGATAATCACGGATGAACTTGCCGATATAAAGATAGTCCACCCTGAAATCCTGTCCCCACGACGAGAAACAGTGAGCCTCATCGATGACAAACCTCACCACTTGGCGAACAGACAGGATGCGCTGGACGGTGCTCGACCGCAGCATCTCCGGGGAGATATACAAGAGTGAGGCATCGCCTTCGATGACACGCTGGATGGAAGCCGCCCTCGCAATCGGGTCCAGCAAGCCGTTGATGGTCACGGCATCGGTGATGCCTCTGGCGGCGAGATTGTCGACCTGGTCTTTCATCAGCGACTGCAGGGGAGAGATGACGACAGTCAGCCCACGGACAGAGCGTCCTGCCATCAGCGCTGGCAACTGGAAAGCCAGAGACTTGCCGCCGCCCGTGGGGAATATCACCAACATCGACTTGCCGGCGACAGCGGCCTCTACAGCCTTCTCCTGCAGGCGGTCGCCGTCGAAGGTTCGAAACTGCTCGTAGCCGAAAAAGGATTTCAAGTGACGGTAAATATCCAACGAGCCATTGCAGTAGTCACATCCCTCGCTGCAAAGGGTGTGGCGCAACAACCTCAACACATACTCCACCTCAGGATAATTGCGGAGCACCCATCCCGGGATGACCGAATGGGAATCGGTCGTGTCGACAAGCGCCAGCGCATAGGCCAGTTCACAGGGGAATCGGTCCACCAGTTCAGCGAGACGGGCATGTCGGCAGATACGTCCGGCATAAGTCTCCTCAATCAGTCCCGCCACCTGATTTACAGGGCAGCCTTCGGCACCTACAAAACGGAGAAAGCCCTCAAACTCTGGTTTGTCGCCCAGCAGCGAGGTCAAGATGCGGCGTTTCGGCTCGGGAAGACTGTTCCATTCGCATACCTCATCCGTCAGCAGTTCTTCGGCTTTCTTACAGTCGTTGACAGGGTTGTTGGCCTGTTCATTGATGAGTTTGTCGTCCTTCACCAGCCGATGATAGGGTTTTTCGGGAAAGAGCAGTGGCGACATGTAAAGAGTGTCGACAAGCATCTTGCCCTGCAAATTCCCGCCAAAAAGATATTGAGCGTCATGGTGGACAATGTTGTGCCCGCAGACAAAGCCGACATCCCCCAAGAAATCGAAAAAGGCCTTCTTGGAGGTAGTATGAAAGTACGCCCCGTCGGAACGGAGCGCACCTATATCGTGGATGAGATGGTCGTACCGACCCACTTCCACATCCACAAGCACGTATCGGTTGTCTTCAGTTCTATTCACATGATTCGATCATTTCTGATGCTCCTGCATATACTCACGGGGAGTCATGCCATAGAATTTCTTGAAGGTGGTGGAGAAGGAAGGCACATTGCCGAATCCGCAGGCATACACCACCTCTGTGACATTCATGTCGCCGGAAGCGAGCAGGTTGGCCGCCTGCTTGAGGCGCAGGTTGCGCACAAACTCATGGGGCGTCTGTCCTGTGAGTTCCTTCATCTTCCTGTGGAGGTGGACGCGGCTGATGCCCACCTCAGAGGCGATTTTATCGACGCTGAGGTCGCTGTTTGACAAGTTCTGGTTGATCACCCTCATCACCCGCTCAAGGAGTTTCTCATCGGGCGACTTCATCTCCACCTGCTCCACCTGCTGCTCCAACTGGTCGGTGCGGCCGTATTTCAACTTGAGCTGACGGCGCGAGGCAATCAGGTTGTTGATGGTGGCCCGCAGGATTTCCAGATTGAAGGGCTTCACCACATAGGCATCAGCTCCCGTCTCAAGGCCCTCAAGATGGTCCTCGTCGCGGTTGCGTGCGGTGAGGAGCACCACAGGCAGGTGACTGGTCTGAGGATTGGTCTTCAGCGTGACGCAGAGGGTGTTGCCGTCCATCTCGGGCATCATCACATCGGTGAGCACCAGGTCGGGACGCACCTTGTGCACCTCGGCCAAAGCCTCACGGCCGTTGCGGCAACTCACCACGTCGTAGTCGGCACCGAGCTCACTCTCAAGATAGCCACGGATTTCGTCGTCATCCTCGGCGACGACGATGGTGGCGCGGCGGTCGGGCTTCGCCTCCTCCTCTTCGTCGGATGTGGTCATCTCCTCCATCTGTATGAGAGCGGCAGAGGGTGACACGTCGGCCTCGTTGGCCATCTCCTCGGGCGAGAGATGCTCGCAGCCCAACGGGATGACGACAGTGAACTCGCATCCCTGCTCAAGGTTGCGGGCAGTGATGGTGCCGTGATGCAGTTCGACGAGCGAGCGTGTCAGGTCGAGTCCGATGCCTGTGCCCAGGTTGCGGTCATTGACGCTCGACGGCGTCTGGTAGAACCGCTCGAAGATACGCTCCAACTTGTCGGGTGGAATTTGCTCACCATTGTCTCTCACGGCGATGATGGCCGAGGTGTCGTCGTGCGACACGTTGATGGCCACCTCACCTTTAGCGGGAGTGAATTTGAAGGCATTGGAGAGGATATTGACGATGACTTTGTCGAAATGCTTGCGGTCGACCCACACAGGCAGTTCCTCGTCGGTGTGCTCATAGGTGAACTGTATGTGCTTTGCGCGCGCCTGATGCTCGAAGAGCGAATAGATGTCGGCCACGAAGCCCACCAGGTCGGTCTTCTGCATACGCATCTGCATAGCACCCTTGTCTATCTTCCGAAGGTCCATCAGTTGGTTGATGAGGCTGAGGATGCGCTCCGCATTGCGGCGGATGGTCTGGTAGACAGTCTGTCGCTGTTCGTCGGGGTCCTGCTTCATAAGCGAGAGGAGCGGCGTGAGGATGAGCGTCATAGGCGTACGTATCTCATGGCTGATGTTCATGAAGAACCTCAGTTTGGCCTCGCCCATCTCCTCGGCATGGATGTGCTCCTGCAGTCGCAGGTGGTCCTGCTCACGGCGGTTGCGCAACTGCACATATTGCCACACGAGCAGTCCGAGAGCGAGGGCATAGAGGCAATAGGCCCACCAGGTGCGCCACCAGGGGTTGTGTATCACCACTGTGAAGGTGCGTGCCTCCGTCAGCTGTCCGTTGCGCTCTGCCTTCACGCTGAAATGATACGTGCCCGGCGGGAGGTGCGAGAAGGTCACCTCGTTCTGGCCGGGGGTAAGACGTACAGGCGGCTCATTGTTGATGCTGTAGATATAGACGATGTGCTCAGGGTTGTCGTAGGTAAGTGTGGAGAGCAGCATGGTGAATGAGCTGTCGTGGCTGCTCAGGTCGAAGCGGTCGCTGGCGATGACAGTCGTATCGCAAACCTGATAGTGACCGGAGCGGGTGCCGCTTTTCACGAGCACGCCGTTGACGGCAAGGCCGACGAGTTTGGCAGACGCCTTCCATGGCGTCTTGGCCAGTTTCTGCGGGTTAAACCACGTGACGCCGCCGACACCGCCGAAGAGCATGCCGCCGTTGACAGTGGAAGACGATGCGCCGTCGCTGAACTCATTCGACTGCAGTCCATTGTCCACAAAGTAGCTCTCTATCTGATTGCTGACAGGGTCGAAGCAGTGAAGTCCTCTGTCTGTGCCCACCCACAGTTTGCCGCCCTTGTCGCACTCAAGGCTGGCCACACCCATAAACTGGTCCACCTCGCGAGTCTTGTGCGTGGCGAGGTCATAGCCGAAAAGGCGGTCGTTGGTGCCCACCCACAACTGTCCTCCATACTCCTTAGCCACACGGGTGGGCTCATTATAGTTGAGGCAGTTGCCTTCAAAGACACTGACCCAACTGTCGCGCTCCACGTCAATGCAGCAGAGGCCAAGGGTGGTGGCCACATAGATGCGGCGGCCGTCGGGAGACGACGACAGTTTGTTGATATAGTCATTGACAAGCGTGTTGACCTTCCTGTTATGCGCGGCCTCCTCACGTGTGGTGTACGATTTCAACTGTCCGTCGGGCGAGAGGCGGAGAAGTCCTTCGCCCATCGTGCCTATCCAGATGTTGCCCTTGATGTCGGTGGCCAGACCGAAGGCGCTGGTGCGCGCCCCAACGTTGAGCGGCTGGGGGTGATAAGCGCCGTCGGAGCCTATCCACCCGCAACCCTGCTGGTAGGAGCCGGCCCACACACGGCCTTGCTTGTCCTCAAGCAGCGAGAGGATGGTTTCGGGAAAATTCTCTTTATAATGGCGCAGGGGCTTGTGAGATTTGTCAAAGAGATAAAGTCCGTCCTTGTCGGTACCCACCCAAATCCTCTCCTGCGAGTCGATGAGCGTGCTGGTGACACATGCCTGACCGATCAGGTTGCGCGCGCCCAACTTATAGCCCATATAACTGAAGTCTTTGGAATCGGAAGGCTGCATATAGACTCCCTTCTGAAGCATACCCAGCCACACATTACCCATCATATCCTCGGCGATGGAAACCACCTTGGAGAGGGAGAGGTCGATTTGGGTACTGTAATAGGGATTGTCTATCAGTTCACCTGTGGAGGGAGCGTAGATGCCCACACCGTTGCCGTCGAAACCCACCATCAGACGGCCGTCGTGAAGACTGCAGAGCGAAGCCACACAACGGTGCCCAGTGGCCTCGATATGGCGGAACTCACCCCCCACAAGCTGCATCAGACCATGGTCGTTGGTGCCGACGAAGATGCGGCCGTCGCGGTCCTGGCATGCACACAGCACCTCTGAGTCGCCGGTGGCACTCTCAGCATAACGGGCCGTCACCTTGCCCTTTTCCCAGACCAGCACCCCCAGACCTTCTGTCACAAGCCACATACGGCCGTCGCGGTCCTCCATCATCGCATTGATGGTATGTATGTTGCGAAGGTCGCCGTTGAGCTGATGAGCCTCTGTGCGTGAGTCAATCTGAAGCAGGCCATGGCCACTGGTGCCCGCCAGCATCTCGCCGGAGTGGCGCTCGGTGATGCACGTCACATAGCAGGTCACCTCATTCCCTTTCAGGTCTTTCACCTTGACATCGCTAAAATTGCTGCCGTCGAAAGACTGGAGTGCGCCGTACATGCCCACATAGAAAAGGCCGTGAGAGTCTTGCTTGATATAGTTGACGTAACTGCTGGCCATATTGTTGTCCTGGCCTTTCTTGAATATCTGCGACTTGTAACCGTCGTAGCGGCTCAGTCCGTTGCGTGTGGCCACCCACACAAATCCGTCGCGGTCGAGATATACTTGATTGATGAAACTGCTCGGTAGGAGATTGTCGGCATCAAACAGCTTTCCTGTCTGGGCGAAGATGCCCAGGCTGAATAGCAATGAAATGGCAGAAATCAAAAGAACTTTACATCTCATAATTCTACGGTTTTCGATGATGTTACATCATTTTCGCCGTAAAATTAATACTTTCTGCAAAAAGTTCCAAACAAATGTAACAACAAAATAAATCTCGGGTTACATTTTCGTAAACAAGCGCCCGAAAGTGTAATCAAAATGGATACAGCAAAAAGATGTGGGCAGAAGGTAACATCTTATGTCCTTCTGCCCACGGAATGATATCATTTAAACAAATGAGGGATAAACTCATTGAGGCCGCGACGCCAGGTGAGCCATTCATGGGCAGTGCCGGGCGACTCGCTGTATTCGGCATTGACGCCGATTTTCTTCAGTGACTCCACAAGGGCGGCAGTGCCGAAATTCTCTTCGCTGCCGGCAGTGAGGAGCACATAGTGCATGCGCTTGTTGAACTCATCGGCACGGGCAAACACGCCGTCGTAGGCGGTATTCACGTCGAGGCCGAAGATGGCTCCGCTGAAGGCACCCATATACGAGAACTTGTCCATGTGGGTGAGCACCACGTCGAACGTCTGGTGGCCGCCCCACGACAGGCCTGCCATGGCACGGTGCTCACGGTCTGTGTAGGTGCGGAAATGGCTGTCGATATAGGGGATGAGGTCATTGAGGAGCACAGGATAGAAGGAGGCGCCGTAGTCGCTGAATCCCTGACGGTTGCTGCCGCCGCCGGCGAAGTTGAACGGGGCCTTGATGTCGCCGCTCTCCATCACCACAATCATGGGCACCGCACGGCCGCTGTGGATGGCATTGTCCATGATATGCTGCATGTGGCCCTGCTTCGACCAACCGGTCTCATCCTCTCCCATGCCATGCTGCAGGTAGAGCACGGGGTAGCGCTTCTTGATGTTCTTCTTCAGGTCATATCCGGCGGGGGTATAGACCATGGCATGACGCCACTCTTTGGCCGACTCCGACCAGTAGTAGATGCTGCGCACCTGACCGTGGTCGACGCCCTGCTGCGGACGGTAGTAGTCGCCCTCGGCACCTTCGGGAATCTCGATGCCGCCAGCCTCTCGGTTGCAGCCGAAATAGGTCTCGGTGGCCGGGTCGATAAACTGCACGCCATCGATGTTCATGAAAAAATAATGGAAACCGACGGGCAGCGGGTCGGTGACAGCGCACCACTCGCCATGCTCGTCACGCCGCATGTCGTATTTCTTGCCACAGACATCCACCAGCACACCACGGGCCTGGGGGGCTTTCAGGCGGAAATAGGCACGGCCCTCGCTGTCCACCTTCGGATATTCGTTGCCGGGCACCGTCGTCTCAGGGATGAAGGCATCAGCAGGCACATTGAAAGGAGAGCGCACCTGATAGCCCATCAGGTCGAGCATCTTCTCACCGTAGCGACGGCCCAGCTCGCGGTAGCCAGCTGCGTCGAAATGCAGTTTGTCGGGACCATTGCTGCATCCCTCGGCAGAGATAACGTGGGCGGTGTGGATGGTCTCGGGCAGGGCGTCAATCTGCTTGTTCATGGCCAGGCAACGGCCCTCACCGTTGGCGATGACCACCTCGCCGGCCAGCAGGGGCACCTCCTCAGGCTTCAACTGCAAGTCGCCGAGCAACTGGTCGTAGACTATCTTCACCTTGTCGGCCCAACGTGGGTCGCCGGTGTTCGACTCGCCCTGATGCAGCAGCACGCCTTTGATAATACCATCTTTCTGTGCCTTGCGACCCAGTGTCACGAGCCGTTGGTAGGGGTTGTTGTCATAGGCGGCAAGCATGCCCTTCATCCATCCGGGCGCACGTTTCTTCACATAACTGTCGATGCTGTCGCGCATGAACGTCTCGATATGGCAACCGCCGATGGCCACGTTGATCACACCTACACGGGCATTGTCGGGCAGACCCTCTATCAGCGTACGTCCGAAATAGTCGGCAGGGGTCAGACCGGTGTTCTCACGGCAGAGTGGCGGCACGGCTTTATACCACTCGCCCATCTTGCGCCCACGTCCGGTGTCGTCTACGGCTGCCATCATGAGATAGCGGTCGCTCACTCCTTGGAGATCCTGAGGTTCAGGCCGGGCATTACCCTCCATATTCGACTGTCCGAAACAGAGGAAGATGTAGAAATTCGGGTCTTGGGCATGCACACCCATCACAGCTACAGCTGTCAGAAGCAATACTATCAGTCTTTTCTTCATTTCCTTCTATAATATTATTAATAAGGTGAATAAATTTTTGTTGATGCAAAAATAGTCGGAATTCATAAAAAATGATACCATCTACTGTAACATTTTCTTCAAGAAAAAACAACTTCGCTCATGATGTTACATTTTTTGAAGTCAATGATACATAATTCTATTGCTTCTAACGAAAATCATATTACCTTTGCATCAGAAAAAAAAAGATAAATGCAATTATCATAGGTTATTAGGTTATTAGGTTGATTTATATTTAGTATTAGTTACAAGCATCTCAAAATGGACTGGACTTACGCCGTGATGGTGTGGCCATAAAACCCTCCCCTGCCTGGGAGGGTTTTTTCGTGTATAATAACGGCTATACACTCACTCTTTCTTATGGGCACCAAAAATCTGTTGGAATCATTTCCGGCAGAAGATACTCAAGGGGGGCATAGATGTACTTAGATGGAAAAATCCTGTAAAAACGGCAAACTTGCAAACTTGCAAAAACAAAAAGCATGATTCGCGTTTAACTCATCTTTATAAAATTCAAAATCAACAATGAGGCAAAAGAGATGGCGATCTTGACGAGATACCTTACAACTGTGAGAGGTAGTGAAGAAGGTGCTATGAGAATCGGTTATGTGGTGCAGTTCTATCATCGTATGAGCAAGGAGAGGTTGGAGGAAATACGCGAACTATATCACACTAATGCAAAGGATAGAAATCGTTGAGGAACATAAAGGGCAGAATCCGTCACCTGGTGATTAACCCTATTTTATTACATTTTCTCATCATTTTTTCCTTTGATTTCTTGCGAAGCATTCAAGTAGGAGGTTCGGCAATGCCGAACCTCCTACTGCAAAGTAGTGGGTCAACTGTCAGTTATATAGAAGAAATGCGATCAGGAGATAAAAAAGGCGCAAAAAAAGTGCTCAATGCAAACTAATTGTTATCTTTCCTCTATAAATAGTAAACAAATTGCCCCGCAGAAGTAACTAAACACTTATAATCTGTTGATATAGAGGCACACCCATCC
>CADBLU010000181.1 GCA_902795605.1 uncultured Prevotellaceae bacterium
GCAAAAATGATGGAAGAGGAATTGGGGCATACTGTCTACAATTGTGGCGGCAACGGCTATGGCATCATCCTGTCCTATGGCAGGCTTCTGATGATATCCGAAAGATACCACCCTCAACTGATTGTCATGGAAGTGACCCCAGAGTTTGACTTGGTGGAATATAATGACAATCTCAGGGATTTGGGAGAACTGAAAAGGCATTACAATAGAAAGGGTGTCAGTGGGATTTTCAGCGACATAGAACATACGGAGAAATATAAGATGATGAGTTATCTGTACCGTTATAATTCAGATTTTCTTCATAATCCTCTTCGGATGATATCCAAAAAGCCGTTCGATAGAAACAATGTGGGTGTGCAGGGATTCATACCCTCAGATATTGATTTCGATGAGATGAGAGTAAAGGAATTCCAGGACGACGAGAAAAAGCCGGACCCCATCAAATTGTCGTATCTGAAACGCTTTGTAGACTTGGCTTTAAAGCATTCCCGATTAGTATTTGTCGTGTCGCCTTATTGGGATGGAAGAGACAGCGGGATTTTTAAGCCTGCAAGACAACTGGCTGACAGTTTAGGCATTCCTTTTCTTGACTTTTCGAATGATCCCAAATACATTCACAATGACAAGTATTTTAGAGACGGCATTCATCTCAACGCGCGTGGTGCCGACGTGTTCACAGCCGATTTAGTCAGAAGACTGAAGGATGTGATGAGAGAAGACACAAGGGCAAATATCGTCATATCTTCAATAAGAAAATGAATATTCGTGACAACTATTCACGTTAATCAACTCCGAGAAATGAAAGACAGCGGATCCCGACGTCTGATATGGGTGGATGCCTTGAAAGGATGGCTGATGCTGTTGGTGGTGATGGGACACGCCATCCAGTGGACGCTTGGTGATGAGACCGACGACAGCCATGTGTGGAATATCATCTACTCCTTCCACATGCCCGCCTTTTTCGCCGTCAGCGGGTGGTTGGCGTATCGGCCAGGCAGACAAGGGAAAGGGCCGACCATCGGCCACTCCCATACGGCCTATCTCATCGTGCGTCGTGCCCAGCAGTTGCTGATACCGTTTTTCTGCTGGTCGCTGGTCATCATCCTCTCCCGGCGGCTGAACTTCTTCAGTGCCATGGCAGGGATGATAGAGAAGCCGGACAACTCTTTCTGGTTCCTCTGGGCGCTCTTCTTCATCTATCTTATCTTCCATGTGTCGGTGGCGGTCTCCCGGCAACTGAGGTGTGGCGAGTCGGCGGTGATTCTTCTGGTGGGAGCCTTCCTCTCTGCCCTGATGGTTGTCTTCCAACTGAATAGTTTTGGCTTCCAGTTCATCGCCTACTACTTCCTTTTCTTCTCCTTGGGCTATTTCATACACAAATATCCGTGGCTGCAAATCACTCACAAAGCCTGGCTCGCGGCACTCTTCGCCGTTTGGGTGATATTGGCGTGGTGGTGGAGAATGCACGAACTGCCGCCATGGGTCAGCGTGTTTGCCACATCGTCATGGCTTCAGTATGCTTACCGGGGCGTGACGGCCACCATCGCTATCCTTGTCCTCATCAACGTGTCGCCGCTTCTGCTCGACAGCGACCATTGGACCAACAGGAGAATGGGCGTCGTAGGAGCATGGTCTATGGGCATTTATACCGTTCACCTGTCCATCTTGACCATGTTGCTCCATGGGATTGAGCAGTTCATCCCCAAATCGTATTACGTTGCTTTCGTGTGCGTCCTCTTCTTTTCTGCGCTGATTATCTCTTTGGCGCTCGTCTACTTGATTATGAAAAATAAATATACAGCCCGGCTGTTGATGGGAAAATTCTAAACATTCATCCGTATGAAGATATTGAAAAAGATAGGAAGTTGGACAGGAAAGACCGTCCTGACGCTGTCTGCGGTCTATTTGCTGCTCAATATCTACACCTATGTGAGGGAATCCGGCAAGCCTAAAATCCTGTTTATCGGCGATAGCGTGACGGATGCCAAAATCAACTATAAACTGTGGCATCCCTATTCCCTCTTCAGATATTGCTATGCCTGGAAACTGCCCATCTACCATGAGGCCCTCTATGCCCATGGCGGCTGGTGCCGTCTGGTGGGCGAGAAGAAGGGGTGGAACTGGTATAACAGCGGGAGCGGCGGTGCCAGGCTGGCAGAGAATGGCAGATACAATTCCATTGTGAGGCGTGTGGAGGTGCTCACCCGGATGAAGAAGTTCGACTATGTGATTGTCAGCGGGGGCATCAACGACCTTGACGACGACCACTGGATAGGAGGCGACCGCACCTATTCCATCCAGGCGCTGCGGGAGATTTGCGCCACCCTGAAAGGCACCAAGGCCAAAGTGGGATTTATCATCCCCTACTACACGGGTAATGCCCATGGCAAGATGGGGGTCTACGGAGACATGATGCGCCAGGTGTGCGAAGAATATCATGTGCCCTATCTCGACCAAAGGGAGTCGGTGGTCAGGCTCGACACGTCCGAGGGCGTTCGCACTTATGGGATAGACGGCAAAGACCGGCTGCACTGCAACGAGCAGGCCTATGAGATCCTCTCCGAGAGCATCTGCCGCTGGCTGGACACGCTGTGACTCAAGGATAAGGGGGGGATGATGGCGGGATTTCGTTATCACGTTATTTCGTTATTACGTCATTTCGTCATCACGTTATTTCGTCATCCCGTTATCCCGTCATCACGAAAATCTCGTTTAAAATTTTGCATTCCTCTCTGCTTTCATTATCTTTGCAGGAGACTTATGACCTAAACGAAAATATTATGAGAACAATACGTTTCATCATGATTTGTCTGGCAGTGCTTGCCGTGGGTGATGGACACGCTCAACGGCGGCAGACGCAAGGTGCCGACTACACCACCTTCCTCACCGAGGAGCGCGGTTTTGAGGAGGTCACCTCCGTGGACGGAATCACTGCCACCTCCGACGACTACTATCTCCTTGTGCCCGCCGAGACGACATCGCTGATAGTGGGCGTGGGCGCCTATGAGGCCAAGCCCGACTGGGCGAGCGGGAACAGCAAGGCCCTGCGCTATGTCTCCGCCGCCACCGACCCGGTGCTCGACCTGTCGCTCTTCTTCACCATCGAGAAGAGCGGCACCTCCATCGGTCTGCGCAGCGTGGTCTATAGCCACGACCTCTTCCAGACGCACGACAACGCCGGTTTTATGTATGTGAACACCTATACCGACACCCGGCTCGACGAATGGAGCAGCCTCACTCCCACCTGGCACGACGGCTACTGGCTCTTCGAGAGTGGCAAGTACCCGCTCTCGGGCGGCGACAGGGAGAGCGGCTATCTCGGTCCGTGGAACAAAACCGTGACCGAGGGTGATGCGCTGGCACTCAACCGCAAGAATACCGCCGATGATGCCGCGGGCCATTTCCGGCTCTTCCATATCGGCAGGCAGCAACTCATGGCGCTCAAGCAGGAGACGCTGACCTCCGCGTCGGCCTCTGCTCCCGTCGATGCCACCTGGCTGTTGACCAACCCGTCGTTTGAGACGGGTGATGAGACGGGATGGGTGCTTTCAGGCAAGGACCCTGCAGGCAATGATGAGTTCAAGACCCGCGACTATGGCATGACGCCGAAGGACGGCAACTTTCTGATGAACGCCTGGCAGTGGTGGGCGCCGTCGCTGAGTGTCGTCCAGACGGCCCATGTGCCCAGCGGCGTCTATGAACTGTCGGCAGTGGTATGCACATGGGCCAACCGCACGGTGGTTCTCTCAGGCAATGAGACATCGGTGACCGTCGACGGCATCAACGACCAGACGGGCATCCCGGTGACCATCCCTCTTACCATCGGAGTAGAACAGACACTCACAGTCAGCGCCGGCAGCACCGGCCAGTGGTGGGTGGATGGCCACACTGAAGAGAAGCAGACGTTCTTCAAGGTCGACGATGTGCGGCTTGTGTGCAAGGGCCTCTTCCTCAATGCCTTGGCACTGCCGTTGCCCAACGACCAGACCACGGCGCTGCAGGCCGGACAGTGGTATTACTACGACGTGGACTATGCCTCCGACTACCTGCTCATCGGACAACTCGACGGCATGGTGTGCTGTTTCGACGGTTCTGTACCTGTGGCTGATGTCGTCACTTCGGAGGTGCAGCGCACGATGACCCTCGACCGTGGGCGCGTCTTCTTCAAGGCCTCATCCGGCAGCCCCACGCTGCTCGTCACCCGTGCCCGCCAACTCGTAGAAGGTACGTTCACAGCCGCTGCCCTCAATGTTGACGGACTGCCCAAATCCGTGGCCGGCATCAACCTCAATGCCGACGGGCCGGGAGAAGAAGGGACGAAAAAGATCAGCCAGTATCTCATGACCAAGGGCTACGACCTCATCGGCACGAGCGAGGACTTCAACTACCATGGCTCGCTGATGACGTCGCTCAACGACTATGAGAGCGGCACCGTGCGCTCCACTATCAGTCTGGGAGGCGTGCTCAGCGGCGGATGGCCGATCAACACCGACGGCCTCAACCTCGTGTGGAACACCAGAAAGATGGTTGCCTCCAACGAGAGTTGGACGCGCTGGTCGTCGTCGAAGAGCGGCGAGGGCAACCAGTATGTGAAGAAGGGCTTCCGCCATTACGACGTGACCGTCGACGGCGGTTATGTGATGGATGTCTATGTGCTGCACATGGACGCCGGCGGCGAGGAGTATGCCGCTTCGCGGGAAGGACAGTGGAGCCAGTTGGCCGATGCGGTCAACGGCTCCGACCTGAGCCGTCCGAAACTCATCCTCGGCGACACCAATAGCCGCTGGACACGAGAGGAAATCGGCCGCTATTTCACCGAGCGGCTCGACAGCCGTCTCACGATGGGCGACGTGTGGGTGGAACTCTGCCGGGGCAACGTCTATCCCAATATCATCATGGGTGACCTCACCGACCAGACCGACCCCGCCGATTTCTCGAAATATGAGGTGGTGGATAAAATCATCTATGTCAACCCCACGGCTGCCAACACGTTGCAACTCTCGCCCCGGTCATTCCTCATAGAGCAGGACTACACCTACAACACCGTCGACCATAGTGGCAATATGGCGGCCCTCGGCGATCACAGACCCGTGGTGGTGACATTCTCGTATACGATAGCGGGCGAGCCTGCCCCCGTGAATGTCGACGTGGTGGATGATGCCTCCGGCAATAGTCTGACGCTCAGCGGATATGACGGATTGACGGCCAATGTCACCCTCAGCGGACGCACCCTCTACGGCGGTAATAAGTGGAACACGCTGTGCCTCCCCTTCAGCCTCTCTGCCGAGCAACTGGCCCTCTCGCCACTCGCCGGCGCGTCTATCAAGACTCTTCAGGGCAGCACCATCACGGGGCGCCATGTGCTACTGACCTTCGGCGACGACGTGGAAAGCATCGTGGCCGGGAGGCCTTATATCGTGAAATGGGAGACAGGCGACGACATCACCGACGCTGTGTTTGAGGATGTCGTCATCGCTGTCCCTGACGAGGCCGGCCACACCGTGGTCATGGCCGACGGTCAGGTGAAGTTCATCGGCAGCCTCGATGCCTTCACCCTTCAGGCAGAAGAGCAGCCCACCCATTTCTTCCTCAACGGCAACAACCAACTCGTCTATCCGATGGGAGAGTGCGCCGTCAATGCGTGCAGGGCCTATTTCATCATCATCGACCCGGGTGCGCAGGCTCTCGAATTCAGCCTCGACTTCGGTGGGGGGGCAGATGCCGAAGGCATACGGACGGTCGGAACAGAGGCAACCGCCCAAAAATGGTATACCCTTTACGGGCGCCGGCTCAAAGGCCGGCCCACCGCCAAGGGCATCTATGTCTGCGGCAGCCGCCGCGTGGTGGTCAGGTGATTACCGGGCCACCTTGATTTATTTTTTTGGAGTTTAGGAGTTTAGGAGACTCGGAGTTTAGACAATAGCAACGATGAGGGGCTGTCTCTCGAAGCAAGGTTTGAATAACGTTTTGCAAAGGCCTCAGTGTCAGCCTGCCCCTGACTCACAAAAGTATTGTCTACACTCCTACACTCCCAAACTCCTATACTCCTTCAGTCTTGAGATGGTAGGGTCAGGTGATTACCGGGCCACCTTGATGGTCTTGCCGTTGCTGTAGCGGATGATGCTCACCCCCTTGCCCGGACGGCTCTGCCTGACACCGTTGATGTCGTGGATACTGACGATGGCGGGCATCTCGCCGGCGGTGGTGATACCGTCGGTGGTGTCCACCTCGAGCGCAAAGCTGTTGGCCTCGGCGCCGTCGAGTGTCAACCAGGCCTTGTTGGCTCCCATCTTCACCTTCCCGTCTTCCGTCACCCGGTAGAAGCCCAGGTGGCCGTTGTGGTTCTGCATCACATAAGCGCCTTGGGGCACATAGCGGGGCGAAAGGGTGCCGGAGAGGTTTCCTTCGGTCCACAGGCCGGTGGTATTGTCGGGCTCCTCCTCGGTGTATCCTGTAAGTTCATAGCGGCCGGGGGCAGCCTGCACGAGATAGGGCTTATAGGCCTCAGGCTCAGTCACCTCTTGCAGTTTCAGACCTCCCGTCGGGTGCTGTCCGTTGACAGTATAGAGTTTCATTCCCTCGGGAATGGCGAACCGGAAGGGGATACACAGTGTGGACCATCCCACGGAGGTGACATTGAGGATATACGACTTCGGTATGGAGGTGAACTTGTATTGCATATAGGTGTCCATGGCCTCGATATGCGCTTTCATATAGGGATAGATGCGGGCCAGACTGTCGAGATAGCCGTATTGCACACAGGGATTGACGCCCTTGACCGTCTTGCTGGTCTTGTAGAGGCGGCTGTAGAGAGTCACGATAGTGCCTTTCTCGTAAGTGTCGTCAGCATTCCAAGTAGGAGCGTTTTTGAAAGTGTTGAAGTCGAAGGGCACCTGGCTCCATGGCTCGCGGTCGATGTCGGGGCGCAGACTGTCACTGTTGGGCCACATGGCATGGTCGAGCGCATAGTTGTCCTCTCCTACGGCATGATACCATTGGTCGAAGAGAGAGTAGATGATATCGGCGTTGATGTGGCCGTTGTCGCGCAGGTAGGCCCACCGCTCATACATGTCGGGCTTGTAGAATTTCATCACCCAGGTGGTGGGGCAGTGGTAGAACGACTGGCGGGCCAGACTGGCGCAGTTGTCGTATTGGCCCGGCGGCAGGATGCGGTAGGAGCCGTAGCCGAAGGTGTTGTCGAGGTCGTAGGGAGCGATGCACCATTTCTTTCCGTCGTAGGTGAACCACTGGTAGTTTTTGTGCACACCGTCCCAGTTGACAGTCAGGAGGTTGTGTATCACATAGTCCATGATGCTGGGAATGTCGTAGCGCTCCTCGATGGCGGCTCGTATCTGCGCGCGGCTGGCTCCGCTGCTGATGAGGGCGTTGATCTCGGCGAAATACTTGCTCATGTTGATGAGATACTGCTTCACCTTGGCAGAGTTCTGCTTTTGCTCACGGGTCTTGTCGTCGTCGGTGGCAAGGTCGTAGTAGGGCGACGTCTCGTCCATCAGTTCGGTGGGGCTTTCATCGTCATACTTCTTCCCGTCCATGTCATACAAGTCCTTCGGGGTGCGCACTTGCAGTTTCTTCCAGTTGATGACACCGTCCCAGATGATAGGCAGGTTGAGTGGGTAGCCTTCTATATGGATGTGCTCGGGCGTGTTTTTCTTCTGGTTCATGTTCTTGCGGTTCTTCTTGAGCAACCAGCCATAGATGCCATGGAATTTGCCATTGAAATAGACGACCACGGGGAATCCGTCGGGATAGCATAGCGCACGGCTGTCGGGCTTTTTCAGGTTGGCGCGCTCCCAGATACGTCCATTCTCACCTCTCCCCAGACTCAGCAGGCCGAAAGTGCGGTAGCTGACCACGGATGTGCCCTTGAAGAAGTCGTTGTAGAAGGCTTTCAGGTGGAAGCCGTCCTGCTCCACCCAGTCACCGAAGGTGACATCGGGTGTCTCTTCGCCCACCCACTCGTCGTTGCAGAAGTCAATCTTGATGTTCCTCTTGGGATAACCCATCGTCGCTTTCCCTTGCGTGCTGGCGAAGATGCGTTTCTTGAAATAGTTGCCGCTGCCGTCGTAGACCTCTATCCATCCTTTGTAGTTGTCGGTCTTCCTGGCGGGAAGGCTGCTGAAACCCGTGATGTTGGCATAGGCGCAGGTGGGCGTTGGCAGGGTGATGTCGGTGCTGTCGCTCCAGTCATTCTGGATGTCCTGCATGCCGAGTTCGGCGATGCGCTGCTCAAAATCCGTCTGTGCGGTGGCTCCGGCGAAGGAGATGGCGCTGAAGAGAACAGCGGCGGCCATGCGGCGCAGTACTTGCAGTGGGCGGTATGTGGTGGAAGTTCTCATTTCTTATGTCTTGAGATAATGGTTAGTGAAGTGGATGGTGTGGTGCGAGCACGGGCAGGTTGGGATTGGCGTCATCGTCGCCCGGCCGAGGTGTGGAGGGGTCGTCATCACTTTGGCTGTAGCGGCCAAGGATGTAGTTCACGGTAATCATGATGTCGGTCACGGTGATTTCACCGTCGCTGTCTACGTCGGCCTTTTCGGGTAAGAAGGTATCGGGATTCTGATTGCCGAGGATGTGGTTGACTATCATCATGATGTCGGTCACGGTGGTTTCGCCGTTGCCGTCCACATCGCCTAATGGTGTGCTGGCTGTCATGCGCGCGGTCGAGGTGGCAGCCGCATGCACTGTGTGGATGGAGCAGGCAAGTAGCGTCAGGCATAGAAGGGGCATGATGACATGACGGTGAAACCTGCATGTAGGTTGAAAACAATTTGTTAGCATGAGCATTCCTTTGTGTTTCAATAATGAGGCATAACCCAAGTTCAAGATAGAAGTGCAATTATTGGATGAGGGAAGAAGAATGTTCCGTGGGGGTTGGAAGCCTCTCGGAGCGTAGCGGAGA
>CADBLU010000182.1 GCA_902795605.1 uncultured Prevotellaceae bacterium
ACGATTGGTGATGACATTATCGGCCGTTTCGAGGGCAATGGACTGGAAAGTTCAGGGAAGTTTGTCATCGATGTAAGCCATAAATATATAGAAAAGACCCTCGACCAGTTTATCAGAGAGGTGGCTGTGCCCTCTTTAGGTCCAAATAACTGGGCCTACGGACTGCTTAATGGTTTCATCCAGCACAGGATAGAGTGCAACTACAAGATCACCCGTAAATCGACCAACAGCAATGAGTTTACTGTCAGCTTCACGGGCAGTGGCGACTACGCCCTCCTTGCGAATGTAACAGCCAAGGTAGAAGGTGTGGATCCGATAGCATTGGTAGAGTCGGCCAGGTTAGGACTTGAAGGCCCGGAGATTCATCCTCAACAGATTACCACTGAGGAGGTGAGTTTCGACGGCAAAGTCACGTTGAAATATTCCACGACGCTGAAGCGGCTTGGGGAACAGCAGTAGATCTATCAACCTATCAATAACGACACTCCCGTTGCAGCTAAGAGTCTGCAACAGGAGTGTTTTGCTCGTCGTTTCAAAAATCATCCACTCAGCATTCGCAAGTGAATGATGGATGCATCAGTGCATCATAGTCAACTCCCGGATACGGTTAAGTTTCTGCTGTGCCCACTCCTTCGAACCGGCAATCTGATAGCGGCTGTTGCCTGTGGCAGAAGCATAGAAGAGCGTCTCTGCGTTCTTCGTAAGTGTGACCGTTCCGCGCGGGGAGAGGATGAAGGCATCGTCGCCCTCTACGGCATGTATGACGGCAAGCGAAAACCGCTACATCGAGATGGGCGAATCGTATGCCGCCGCCCCACAACGGATGACGGCAGGCTATGGAATCGGCGACATCCGCATCTATCATTCCAACGGCATGCTCATCAAGACCGTCAAAGCTTGCGATATCGAGACCACCTACCACCAGATTCTCAATGCCTTGCCTCACGGCACCTACATCATTGTGGAGAATCACTCCGTGCGCAAACTGAGAAGATAAAAATCAATCAGGGCGGATGACTATTGGCTTCAATTGTCCGAAATCACGCGCAAAAAGTCACTTTAGAGAAGAATATTTTGACAATTCAACAAAAAAGTGTACTTTTGCGAAGACATCAAAATCATCGTAACAATGAAAACACTCAAGACCAACATCCTTATGCTGCTCGCACTGGCCTTTTGTGCCCAGGCGGGAGCCATCGACATCAAGTTGAAAAAAGACCGTGCCACGGTCAACGGCGTCACCTATGCCATCAATGCCAAGAAACAGACCGCCTCGGTGGTGAAAGGTCAGGAACTGTATGTGGGCGACATCGTCATCCCCGAGAAAGTGGAGGTGGACAGCGTGACACTCTATGTGGAAGACATCGCCATGGGAGCCTTCAAGGGCTGTCCGGGCATGACGTCCGTCACTATCCCCGAGTGCATCACCAAGATTGGCAGTTCGGCCTTCGAGGGCTGCTCGAGCCTCACTGAGGTCACCATCCCCAGCCGGATACAGGAGTTGCCCAACGACCTCTTCAAGGGTTGTACCAGTCTGACGAAAGTGAACCTGCCCGAGGGCATCAAGAAAATGTCCAGCAGTGTTTTCGAGGGCTGCAAGTCGCTCATGGACTTCGACCTGCCCAGCGGCATCACCGAAGTTCCTTCCAGCACCTTCGCCGAGTGCAGCGAACTGCGCCATGTCACCATTCCGTCGGGTGTGAAGAAGATTGGCACAAGTGCCTTTGAGAACTGCGCCAGCCTGGAGTATATCGACCTGCCGACAGGCATCAGCAGCATTGGCAGCAGCGCCTTCAAGGGTTGCAACAGCCTCCGAGAGTTCCATTTCCCCTCTGGCGTGAGCGTCATCCCCGCCAACCTGTTCAAAGGCTGCGTGGAACTGAAGGCAGTAGAGATGTCGAACGCCATCAGCAAGATAGAGCATGACGCCTTCAACGGCTGCAGCTCGCTCGACTCCATCTATCTGAGCAACTCCATCACCGCCATCGGCAACAGCGCTTTTGAGAACTGCTCCAGCCTGTTGAAAGTGAGGGTGCCCAACAGTATCAGGGAAATCTCCGGCAGCACATTCAAGGGTTGTGCCAGTCTGCGCGAGATCAACTTCCCCAACTCACTTCTGAAGATTGGCAACAGCGCTTTCGAGGGTTGCTCGAGCCTGGCGGCCATCGTGTTGCCGGTATCCCTCAAGGAAATCGGCGGCAACGCCTTCGACAAGTGCAACAGCCTGATGGACATCTACACCAACAGCGCCACACCGGTGAAGATTGCCAGCAGTTCGTTTGGCAAAGCCACGATGAAAGAAGGTATCGTGCATGTGAAGAAAGGCTTCGCCACCAACTACAACCTGCACAAAGACTGGAAGAAGTTCCTCAACATCATCAACATGGAGAACTGACAAGCAAGCAGTCGGACATAAAAAAGTTTCAGGCCATTTCCCACCGTGCCTTATGGTATGCGGGAAATGGCCTGAAATTTTTTGGAGTCGAGTGTCAGCGGGAGAGGTCGAATCCCACGCGCACACCACTGTAGTTCTTGGAAATCTCACTCACGGCAGCGATGGTGGTGTTGCCGCTGACAGCACCCAACGTCTGCAGTACAGAGAGAATCTTCTGCGACTCGAAGAGCAGGCTGATGCCGTTGGAGTTGAGGGTGATGAATCCGTTCATGCTGAGCAGCAAGGTCTTCAGCGTGATGGTTCCGTTGTTGGCATCATAGGCATAAGTGCCGCTCAATGCCTTTCCTGCCAGTTTTCCGCTGAAAGTCTTGTCTTCCTTGAAGGTGAAATAGGTATTGGAACTGTTGATTCCAAGTTTCTGATAGTGGGGCAACAACTCTGCCTCGATTTTCTGTGCGGCCACCTCGCCGCCAGCCTTTGCCAGCATATTGTCGGAGGTGAAAGCGCAGCCCGGAGCCCTGTATTTCCAGTTGCCCACCAGATTGGCTTCCGTCACTTTGTTGATGCCAAGCACACTGACGAGCACGTCGCCCAGCACAGAAGTACCATTCACACCACTGAGCAGCCCGCCTGGGGCTCCCAGTCCGCCACAGCCAACCATTATCACAGCGGCCACAGCCATAGCAAAAAATGTTCTCTTTTTCATTCTCCTGGATGTATTAATAGAGTTGTAGGTTTTCCTTGGGCACAAAAATACTCATTTTTTTCAAAGAACACCGCTTTTTGGAAAAATTTCTTACTCCTCGGTCTGTGTACTGGGCCAATTGACGAGGAAGAGCCGTGAGGTGGCACGGGTGAAGGCGGTGTAGAGCCAGTGGATATAGTCGGGTGTGAGCATGTCGTCGGTCATATATCCCTGGTCCACATACACATGCTCCCACTGTCCGCCCTGCGCCTTGTGGCAAGTGACGGCATAGGCGTATTTCACCTGCAGCGCATTGTAGTGGATGTCGGTGCGCACACACTCCATGCGGTCATGCTTCAGCGGCACATCCTCATAGTCGGCGAGCACCCCCTGGAAGAGAGCGTCGCTCTGCTGCCGCGTGAGGGCCGGCGCCTCCGACATGAGTGAGTCGAGACAGACGGTGGCTTGCAGCTCCACATTGTCGTAGTCGGGAAAAGAGAGTCGCACGTCGGCAAAGCGCAGTCCGAAGAGCGAGCGGTAGTTGCGCACCCTCATCACCCTGACCCTGTCGCCGTTGGCGATAAACTCGAGCGGCAGTTTCTCTTTCTCCGCCCAATAGTAGTTGTTGCGCACCACCATGAGCATATCGCCCGACGACAGCTCCTCCTCCCGTCCGAGAACGCTCCCTCGGATGCCCTGGTTGTAGATGTTGGCACGCTTGTTGGAGCGCGTGATGACGATGGTCTCGTCGAGGCCCACCTCACCGTAACTGGTGTCGAGCCGCTCGATGAGTTCATCGCCGGGCACCATCACGATGTCGGCGAAACCTTTGAACCTGATGCGCGGCAGTTGTGTGATGTCGTCGTGGGTAATCATCCCCCTCACCACCGTGGCGTTGTAGAGGATGCCCGACTCCTGACTCTGCCGGAGCACCTCGTTGAGGTCGCAGGCGTACGCCTTCAGCCCGTAGCCTTCGAGGAACTGTGGCATGAGGGCCGGCGACTCCTCTTCGCCCACCGGTGGCAACTGTGCCTTGTCGCCGATGAGCACGAGGCGGCAGTTCTGCCCGCCGTAGACGAATCTCACGAGGTCGTCGAGGAGAAAGCCGCTGCCGAAGTTGGCTTCCCCTCCCCCGGCATTCGAGACCATGGAAGCCTCGTCGACGATGAACAGCGTGTCCTTGAAGAGGTTGTCGTTGAGCAGGAATCCTGTCATGTCGCCGGTGAAGGCCTTCTGGCGGTAGATTTTGCGGTGGATGGTGAAGGCTGCCTGCCCGCTGTTGAGGGCAAACACCTTGGCGGCGCGCCCGGTGGGGGCGAGGAGCATCACCTTCTGCTTCAGGGCCACGAGGGTGCGCACGATGGCGCTGGCCACCGTTGTCTTGCCCGTGCCCGCCGAGCCGCGCATCACCATCACGGCGTGGGCGTCGCGGTCGGCGATGAAGTCGACAAAGGCATCGATGGCCTGTGCTTGCTCAGCGGTGGGAGGCAGTCCCATCGCCTGTGCGATACGGAGTGACAGTTCGGATGCTATCATGCTTTCGGGTATGTTTTCTTTGAGATGTCTGCACGTGGTGACCGGCCGACGGGGACCGTCAGAGTTTGATATAAATCTTGCGGCGGTAGAGGAGATAGCCTAAGAGGAAGTTGAGGACGACGAAATAGAGGGCATAGCACAGCGAGGCCGTCTGCGGGTGGCTCACCACCGCGTGGATGCCATTGAAGACGGCACCGCTCACGCCCACGTGGCCCAGGATGATGGCAAGCAGTTCGCTGGCCACATAGAGGAAGAGCGGATTGATGCCGAAGACGTGGAAGAAGGTGCACCAACGGTCGTGCCCGCGCATGTCGATGACATACATCAGCAGGCCCTGCAGCAGCGACGCCAGTCCGCAGGTCACCATCACATAACTGGGACTCCAAATGCGCTTGTTGAGGGGCAGTCCGTAGGACAACAAGTAGCCGCCGATGACGAGCACCGTGCCGATGACGAAAAAGGCGATGACCTTGTCGGGCACGGCAGCGGCGCGCTTCATGCGCAAGCCGGCGTAGAAACCGAGGAGCACGTGGGCCACTGACGAGAGGGTGCCTAAGAGTCCCTCAGGGTCGACGGGACTCTTGTGATAGAGGTGGTCGTAGCCGAAGAGCCTCAGGTCCACCTGCGCCAGGATGTTGGTGGAGTCCTCCGCATAGCCGTTGCCACAGAGCAGGATGACGGCATAGAGCACGAGCAGCGCCACCGCGGTGGGCAGCACCCACCGATGGCTGACGGTGAGGACAAAGAGCGAGACGATGCCGTAGCTGAGCGCGATGCGCTGCAGCACGGCCCAGACGCGCAGGTGTCCGAAGCAGAGGAAGTCGCCCTCTATGGCATGGTCGAACCAGTTGATGGCCAGTCCGATGAGGAAGAGGAGCACGGTGCGTCTCAGTATCTTTCTCACCACCGGCCACGAGGGCTGGAAATTGCATTTCGACAGTGAGAGACAGGTAGAGATACCCATGATGAAGAGGAAGAAGGGGAAGACGAGGTCGCAGGGCGTCATGCCGTTCCATTTGGAGTGTCGCAGCATCTCATACGACTCGCCATATCCGTTGTTGACGAGTATCATTCCTGCCACGGTGATGCCTCGCAGGATATCGAGTGAAAGCAGTCGTCGGGTTGTCATAGGGTCTTTCCGGTTGAAAAAATGTCGGTGAGGAAGAGGGTCAACGGGCGAGGAACTGCCGTGCCACCTGCCGCGCCACCTCCACGGCATCGCCCTCCGGGGCCGACGCATAGGGCTGGTGGCTGAGGGTCCACGGCTCCTCGATGGCATAGTAGTCTATCGTCACTTCCTGGGGCAGGGCCATCTGGAAGAGTTCCTCGGCGGTCTTGTTGCTGTGGCTGCCGGTGCCGAGCATCTCGGGGTCGGGCTGCGACATGCGGGCCATCTGCTCCCGCAAGGCATCGAAATAGGTGCGCCAGCGAAGGGCGTAGAAGTCGGCGAGCATCCCCTGCCACTCCTTGTGAGCATAGTCGCGCAGACCGCCGGTGTCGGCGCAGTAGCGGTTGCCCCAGGTGGTCACCTGCACACGGGCGTTCCATTCATAGAGGTCTTTCTCGGCCTGTGTGCCGCCGCACTGACGGGCCTGACCGAGGCGTGTGCCCACGCGGAACTCACTCCGTGTGCCGAGCAGGCGGTCCTGCATCTGCAACATCTGCATGAACCTGTCGGCATCGGCCTCGAAGGCCTTCCGCGAGAACGTCTTGTAGTCGCCCACCACCCGCTGGTATTGGATGCGCGCCTGGTCGGCCAGCGCCTGCCTGACGATATCCACGAGGTCGTATTCGAAATTGTTGTTGCCACGGAGAGCCTCCGCGGCCTCCACCATCAGCAGGGCGGCCCGGCGGGTGTCGTCGGGGTCGTAGTAGTTGCGCATCTTCGACCAGCTGGAAGCCTGGAAATTGTTGAGCGAGGGCCGTGCGCAGAAGATGCTCTCATGCGGGCCCTGCTGGTTGTTGCCCACAGGACAGTTGTAGATGCTCTCGGCGAGGATGCGCCATGCCTCGGCCACCTTGGCGTTGTCGGTGCCGTAGCGGGCCTTGACATAGTCTCTCAGCCATGTCTGTTTGTCGATGCGCTCCGGACGCCAGGGCAGTTCGCTCATCAACTCAAACATCACGGGGTTGTTTTCCGAACCTTCCATGGTGAAGCCGATGCCCTGCAGATGGCGGGCGAGGGGGTGGGTCTTGGTGAGGTAGAAATTGTCGATGAGCTGGTCCATGCGCCCGTGCAGACCCACGTTGGCTCCGAAATTCTCGAGCAAGCAGAATAGCCAGGGGTGCTGGCCGTAGCCCTGCTCGCGGTGCCAGATGGAGGGCGCGCCCCACATCGGCCGGCACTCACTGAAGAGGTCGAGCACGAGGAGGTCGCCGGGGGCGAGGGCGTCGAGCATCTGAGGCCGCGGGTTCTCCGTCCACCCCTGCACCACCCACACGGCCTTCGGGTTGGCGGCCTTCATGGCCTGGAGCAGCGCGCGGGCAGCCGCCCCGTAGTCGATGCGGCTGTCGTCGTTGCTCTCATGGAAGGGGTCCATGGAGTAGTAGTCGGCCTTGCCGAAGAGGCGGGTGAGCTCTTTATAGTAGCAGGCGGCTATCTCGCCGAAACGGGGGTCGGTGGGCAACAGGTTGGCGGGGCGCTGGAAACCGTTCCACAGGGGTGCGTCGGCCACGTCGAGCCCCAACTTCTCACGCGCGTCGTGAGGCACCATGCCACAGTAGCCGGGGAGCACGGGCTGCATGCCCAACTCGCGCATCCGGGCGAGGATTTTCTTCTGCAGGCGCTCCTGGCGGTCATACCATGAGAGGGGCAGCGGTCCGCCCCACCCTTCCAGGTTGTTCATCTCCCACCAGGCGAGGAAGGCGGGTCCTGCGATGAAGCGCCCCACCTCCTCCTCGCTGTATCCCAGGCGGAGCAGCATGTTGCGCCACACACACTCCTCGCCCACGATGGCCAGCGGCATGTTGACGCCATGGAGGGCCATCCAGTCAATCTCCTCCTCCCACCGTTGCCAGTCCCAGAAAGCCATGGAATAGGAGAAGGTGCAGTAGTTGAAGTCGTAGCGCAGGGTGAGGTCGGTGTCATGACGCTCGCGCCGGGGCACGGGGGGCAGGACGGCGGGCAACGCCGCCTTCATGCCGTTCCACGAGAGATGGACGCCGGCATGGTATTTCAGATACCAGTTGATGCCCGTGGCGATGTTCACCCACGTGTTTCCTCTCACCACCACTCGCTGTCCGCTCTGGTCGAGTTCGAAGAAGTCGCGGTCGCCGCGCACAAGTTCGGTCTTGAACTTACGCGAGGCGCCTTTGTCGATGCGCTCAAGCAGGTTGTCCACAGGATTGGCCTCCGCCAGCACAGAGGCGGCGAGGCAGAAGAAAAGGATAATCAGTTGTCTCATGGTTGATGGTCTGTCGTTGATGTCATTTTCAGTCGCAGGGTGCCGCCGCCCACGATGGCCTCATGGGGGAGGATGCCGTCGGCGACAGGACGGCCGTCGAGCGTGGCGCTGCCGATATAGATGTTGGTGTCGCTGTTGTCATCGGCCTCAATGGTGAAAGGCCTGCCCCCGGGCCGGTGGATGGTGACGCGCCTGAAGAGCGGCGAGCCGAGCATATACTGCGGTGTGGCGGGGCAGACGGGATAGAAGCCCATGGCCGAGAACACATACCATGCCGACATCTGGCCGGCATCGTCGTTGCCCGAGAGGCCGCCGGGGGTGTCGTTGTATTCGGTCCGCATGATGTGGCGCACCCAGCGCTGCGTGAGGTCGGCCCTGCCGGCGTAGCCGAACATATAGGGCACCTGATGGCAGGGCTCGTTGCCGTGCCAGTAGCGGCCCAGGGCAAACAGCGAGTCGAGGCGGGCGGCAAAGGGGGCCGGTCCGCCGAGCAGGGCGATGAGTCCCTGTGGGTCGTGGGGCACATACCAGGTGTAGTGGCAGGTGGCTCCCTCGGTGATATACGACTTGCGGTGGTCGAGGTCGGTGTTCCCCTCAAAGCGGCCGTCGGCATGGCGGCCGTCGGCATAGCCGGTGCGGGGGTTGATGACATTCCGCCAGTTGCCGGCGCGCCGCATCAGCTGGCGGTAGTCGTCGTCATGGCCGAGGAGCCGGGCCATCTGCGCCACGGCGAAGTCGTCGAAGGCATACTCCAGCGTGCGTGATGTCTGCTCGTCGTTGTGGAAGGCCTCCTTCACCGGGTCTTCCATCGGGATATAGCCGTATCTCAGGTAGGAGGTGAGGGCACGTCGCCCCATGCCGTCGGCATAGTCCTGCTTCGAGGCGGGTGTCTCGAAGGCGTTTTTCCGCATCAGCCGGTAGGCCCGCTCTGCGTCGAAGCCGTCGATGCCCTTCACATAGGCATCGGCGAGCGTGGCGGCACAATGGTCGCCGATCATGGCGGCGGTATAGGAGTTCCAGCAGGGGAAGATGGGGAGCCAGCCGCCCTCCTCTCCCATCTCCACGAGCGACTGCATCATGTCGGCAGACATCGACGGGGCGATGAGACAATAGAGGGGGTGCAGGGCGCGATAGGTGTCCCACATCGAGAAGTCGGTGTAGCGCGGACGGCTGCCCTTCACCGGCGTGCCGTCGGCGAAACGGGGATAGGCATGGTCGGCGTCGCTGAGCAGGCGGGGCAGGAACGACGCCCTATAGAGCGCCCCATAGAACTGGTTGACGGCAGCGGTGTCGGCGCTCTCCACGTCGATGGTGTGCAGGCGGTCGGTCCATGCCTCGGCGGCGGCGGCCATCACCTCGTCGAAAGTGCGGCCCGAGAGTTCGGCGTCGCTGTTGCGGCGGCAACCCTCAAGACCGGTGAACGACGAGGCGGCGGTGAGCACGATGGGCACGCCCGCCTTGCCCTCGAAGGTGAGCCATGCGCCGAGGTCGGCTTGGCGGCCGATAGCGGTCTGGCCTTCATGGCGCCCGCTGCCGTCATAGCACCCGAAAGCGACGGGACGGCCGTCGTATCGCAGGAGAAGGTGTCCGCTGAAGCCTGCGGCCTCGCCCCATCCCTGATAGATGCGGTGCACGGGATTGGTGCCATAGACGGTGCGGGCCAGCGTGTCGATGGCCACGGAGCCCTCGCCTTCGTCGCTGTTGGGCTGGAAGATGAGGTGCACCAACTGGTCGCGGTGTGGCGTGATGCGGACGACGGCGCCATGGGCGGTGGCGGTGAGTTCGAGCCGCAGGTGCTCATGGGGCAGTTCCACGCCATAGTAATGGGGGTGCGACACCTCCTGCCGATGGCTGAAAGGGGTGGCACGCTCGTCGGGAGCGGTGCGCAGCGACCCACCGAGGGCGGCGAGGGTGAACGACCCGTAGTCCTGCGTGCAACCGCCCACAATCCAGTGTGAGTTGCGCACGCCTTGCAGGAGCGTGTCGGCATAGTAATAGGGTGCCACGCACTTCTTCTCGGTGTCGCGCGTCTGCGGCGTCCAGAAATTCTGGCCGTTGGGCGTCAGCACGGCGGGCAGCGTCTGCCCGTGCTCCTCGCTGCCTTTGCCGAAGAGCCCTGCCGACAGGGTGTTGGCCTCCGCCGTGCCCACCATGGTGTTGAGCGAGGCCAACTGCCGCAGGTGCATGAGGCGGTGGATGCGGTCGGCCATATAGTCCTTCACCGCGCTCCAGCGATAGAAGCAGGGCGCCGTCTCCGCCACGGGGATGGTGATGTCGCGCTCGTTGTGGAGCAACCTGACGAGCACGTCGCCCGAGGCGTTGCGATAGAACGCCATCTGCAGGTTGGCCGCCATGGGCAGTATCTCATCCATCTGCCCGCTCGCGGCACTCGAGGCTTGCATGAGTGAGAGCAGGCGGTAGAGGTTGGTGTCATGACCGAAGCGGAGGTCGGCGGCGGGGACTCCGGCGCCGATGGCCTTGTCGGCACACGCCTCGATATTCTGCCAGAGGGTCACGGCAGACAGCGCCGCCTCGCCATAGGCGAGCGGGTCGACACCGTTGCAGAAAGCCATCCGCTCATTGTTGCACGCATAGACATCGGCGAACTCCTCGTCGGTGAAGAGACTGTAGAGGTCGACAGCGAGAGGCACATCCTGCATGTCGGAGGCGATGGTGTGCAACTCGCTCAACAGTCTCACGGGCTCGGCCACGCTGGCAGGGTCGGTGAAGAGCAGGCGCATCAGCCGCTGCGGAGAGCCGTGCATCTGCGCAAACTTGCGCTGCTCGAGCCGCTTCGCCTGCGGGGTGGTATAGGCGATATAGCGCATGTCGGCGGAGTCGGTGACGGCGGTGACACGCAGACCGGGACAGTCGGCACTCAACTGTCGGGTGAAATGCAGCATACTCTCGCGGCAGCGGTTCACCACACTCGAACGGGCACTCACCACGGCATCGCGGACGAACACCTCGGGGAAACGGCGCGCCATGCGGGAGGCGATGCCGCGGTGCTGACGGGCACCGAGGGGCGTCAACTGCCCGCCGTTGCCACGGGCGTTCTTCCACACCTTCCCGAGTTTCCGCAGCACTCTCTTCCCCTCCTTGGTGAGCTGATGCGACTGCATCTGCGCCAGCACCCACTCATAGCGGCTGTCGGAGGGCAGCCAGCGCGACCCGTGACGGCCGTAGTGGGAGAGATAGAAGGGTGTATAGCCGGCGGGAGCGGCGGCCACGGCCACGTCTTCATTCACGGGATAAGCGTAATACACACCTCCCTGTTGCTCACGCGTCTTCTGCTGGGCGCAGACGGCGAGCGTGAGTGTGAGTAGGGTCAGGATGGTGAAAAGTCTATTCATAGTCGTTGATTTTCCAGTCGATGCCTAAAGGGTTGCGCCGCATCTCAAGCACTAAAGGCAGGGGATGGACGAGCGAGAGGGTCATCTCGGTGCGGTCGACATCAGCCCGCACGGTGATGGTCTTGTCCGTCCTCGAGGTCTCGCGCCAGGTGATACCGTCATAGACGAAAGAGCCGTCCTTCAGGAGCGTGGCCATCGCTTTTCGGGAGATGAAGGCGAAGGTGCCGTCGGTGACATGGGTCGCATGGCCCTTCTGCGGACTTTCCCAGCAGAAGCCGTTGGCTTTCTCCACAGCCTCTGAGGGAATCCTATAAAAGGTCTCATTGCAAAGTACCTCCAAGGTGTCTTTACCCTCATCCCATGCCATGGCAAGCGGCCAGGTGCGGAACTGCTTGTTCAGCGTGTAGGAGATATCGCCTTTGATGAAAGGGTCGGATAAACCATAATGAATATTCGCCTTGGGAATAGGGGGCGTAAACGGTCCTTGCTTCTCCACCTTGACCTTTTTGCGGAAGAACACCAGTTGTCCACCCTCGAGGAGTTGAGCATGGCTGATGCGGGCATCGTCGAGGCGTGTGCCGTTGAGCATAGCGTAGTCGTAGTCGATGCCCTTACCACGAACCGACACCTCCAGCATGCGCCCGTTGGGGAGTTGCAAGGTATATCCCTTGTCGAGGACGGGCAGGTTGAGCAGGTAGTAGTCGTGGCCGGCATTGGGATAGAGTCCCATCATGTGGAAGGCGAGCCACGACGACATGGCTCCTGAGTCGTCGTTGCCGGGCAGACCGTCGGGTGCGTCAGTATAATTGTATTCGATGATGCTGTGCACCCTTCTCGTGCTGAGGTCGGGACGTCCTATCCAGTGATAGAGGCAGGGGGTGAGGAAAGACGGCTCATTAGCCACATTGTAGTACTCTTTGTCGAAAAACAGGTCCAACCGCCGATGGAAAACATCTGCTCCTCCACATGCCTCGATGAGTCCCGGCACATCGTGTGGGATATTGAGCGAGTATTCCTCGGAGGTGGCCTCATAGAAGAAGGTTGACCACCACGGCAGGTACCATGGCGCCACCTTCGTGGTGGGCGTATAGGGGATGCGGGGATGGAAGACCTTCGACCTGCCCCAAGGCACGCTGTCGAGCCATTGTCCGTGCTCGTCGCGGGGCATGATGAAGCCGCGCATGCCGTCATACTCGTAGTCTGCACGCCAGAGATTCTTCCAGTTGCCCGCCTTCCGGTAATACTCCTCGGCGACGTCGTCATAGCCGAGCGAGTCGGCCACCACAGCGATGCAATAGTCGTCGAAAGCATACTCGATGGTGCGGTTGCCGGCACGGTCCACACCATAGGGGATATACCCCAGCGTGTTGTAGAGAGCCAGACCGCCACGGCCCTCTTTCTCCTCATTGCCCCCGGGGGCGACAGTGGCATCCTTGAGCATCGCCTCAAGAGCCAACTCGTAGTCGATGCCGTCGAGCCCTTTCACGAAGGCGTCGGC
>CADBLU010000183.1 GCA_902795605.1 uncultured Prevotellaceae bacterium
CGACCGTCTTTTTCTCTTCATGATAGACCATGGCGATCTCGACGACAGCACGCAGCAGTCGTATGCCTGGATGTGGGGCGGCGGTCGGCTTTATGCCACCCACCTGGCCCAACTGCTCGATGCTTTCCACGTGGGATCAATGTGCTTGTGTCTGGGGTTGTGCCACTCAGGGGGATTCATTGATGAGTTGCGTCGCGAGAATCGTGTCATAGCCACCAGTTGTGAGAAAAGTGAGGAATCATGGGCGTGCACCGACAGGCCATACGATGAGTTTGTTTACCACTGGACATGTGCCGTGGCAGGCTATGACCCCGACGACCATGCCATCTGCGCCGACACCGATGCCGACGGCTATGTATCGATGGCCGAGGCTTTCGACTATGCAAGTCTGCACGACCGCCGGCAAGAGACTCCACAATATTGTTCCACGCCATTGACATTGGGCGGGCAGTGGTTCCTCTCTTCCCAACTGGGAAACGGCATCAAAGAGAGGCGGATGGCAAACGACATTTCATCAAGCGTCAAATGCTATGACCTGCAAGGACGTGTTGTCCCCGTACAGATGGGAAGGGGAAGAAAACATTTAAAAAAGTATAATACGAAGCAGTCTTCTCTGCTTTCGCCTATCATAATAATAAAACCGTGAACATGATGGAAACCAAAAGGACTATCATTGCTGTAATTCTTACCGCCCTGCCTTTCGTGGCACAAGCACAATCCATGGAACTGAATTGTTGGACAACGAGAGGTGAGTCATCGACGTTGACCACTGAAGACGCCATACTGAAGATTCCCGACACGATAGCCGCCTTGGACCTGCGTGGTGTCGAGGCCATCACCCTGGACCGTGCTTCGGCCAATCCCAACTGCCTCTACTATACCGACGATGCCACCATCATAGAGGGGCTGCCCAGTGCCAATGTGGTATGTGACGGTGTCTGCGACGGTCTGCTGCTCACCGATGACGCCTGTTTCTACTGTCCCATGGCCTTCACCGCCACGGATGCCATGCTGAGGCTGACACCACGTATAGACGATGATGACGATGAGGCAGACCCCAACCAACCTTGCCATGAGACCGTCTTTCTGCCCTTCGATGCCGACTTTGTGATTCCCGCGGATGTCAACGGTCCCATGCCTGAAGGATGGATGCAGGTGGCATATTATGAGGGGTATGACAACGATCAGCTATTATTCGGTCTGGAGAAGCCCTACCAATTGCATGCCAACAAGCCATACTTGGTGCAATTCGCATACGGCGCATACGGCACACAAATTCTTTTCTGCGGACAAGACAAGACCGTGGAGGAGACAAAAACCACCATTGTAGGCAAAGAAGCTTACAGCTTCGCAGGGACCACCCTGTCAAAAGATGAAGAACCTGGCTATTTCCGCTATTACAGAGGGCAAGACCGATATTTCATCCATACCGGCGACGGAATGCCGATGGAACCTTTCAGATGCTTCATCATATCTCCTGATTCGTATGCCTCTAACCAGCTACCTTCAGACGGAAATGGACAAATATTGGAATATACCGTTTTCGGGGAAGAATCGACAAGAATTGACACAGTCAGCAATTTCGACTCTTCCCAAAAGTACTATGACTTGTTGGGAAGACCTGTCAAAAATTGTAAAACTGTCAAAGGCATCCAGATAGCAAGAGGTGTCAAGATTTTGAGATAGGAAACAGACAGGAGCGACCCGTAATGAACATATACAAGGATGGAGCAGTTGATACGTCGATGCCAGCAGGGTGACAGGGAGTCCATGGGACGCCTCTACACTGTCATGCACGACGAACTTCTTGCACAATGCCGCAGATATGCCTCCAACGACTGCGATGCAGAAGACCTCCTTCACGATGCGTTCCTACTCATTATCAGCAACATCGGCAAGGTGCATTCTCCAGAGAAGGGAAGGCGATGGATGCACAAAGTGACCAAAAACGTAGGCCTTCTTTATGCGCAGCATCGCCAAAGCCGCTCCTGGGTTCCCATTGAGGAGGTGAAAGAGACGGCACAAGGTGCTGAACCCGACATAGCCGTCAGCTACGAAGAGCTGCTGAAAGCCATCGACCAGCTGCCACGTGGCTATCGCCAGGTGTTCCGGCTGTCTGTGCTCGAAGGAATGTCACACCAACAGATAGCAGAACTGACAGGTATCGAGCCTCACACGTCGTCATCGCAACTCCTGCGCGCTAAAAAACGTTTGAGACAACTGGTGCAGTTGCTGATGTTCTCCCTTCTTTTAGCAGTGCCTTTCGGGGCGTGTTATCTCTGGTCATCGCATGACAAAGACCATGATGTGGCAGAGGCAGAAACCGCAACGGCCGACACGCAAGAGACCGACACACGAGAGACAGACATGCGAGAACATCCTCACAAGCCGACCGACCAAGGCCAAATAACGACAGCCCATTCGGAAGACGCAAATAGGAGCGTTTCGAAACCGTTGCCGGTCTTGGTTGCCGACCGAACCACAGTCCGTGTGCCCAAAACAGGAATAACAGACAGCATCAAAACAGAGGGAGAAGAGATAGCAAGCACTCACGTGGTTGTGGCAGAAAAGCCTCTGATGGCGGGAGACTCCGTGGCGACTGAAAAGACTCCAATGGAGAAAGAGGGTGTCATAGTGGCTGAGAGCGAAAAGGGCAAACACGACAGCGGGCCTGTGCTTGACAATCAGCTGACACCAACCCAGGAGAGTATCATCCCCAGGATCGCAGTGAGACCGGAAAAAGATGAGGACCTCTCCTTGTCGCTTGCCTACAGCGGACTTCCCAGCGGCACAGCCCGCTCGTTGCCGTATGGCGCCAAAGGTATGGACGGTAACATTGACTCTGTGACTCACCATCGTCTGCCGATGGCCGTGGCTCTGAATGGCCGCTATAGCCTGGGGGCACGCTGGTGGCTCGATGGCGGTATCAGATACTCGCTGCTCTCCTCGGAAACGCGAGTGGGCAACACCTACTTGTTGATGGAGCAGCAACAGCGTGTGCGCTACTTGGGGCTCTCCCTCGGAGTGGGTCATGAATTCTGGCGCAGCCGCCATTGGAGCCTCTATGCCACCGCCTCTGTCGTTTACGAGTGGCCTTTGCGCAGCACCTTGGAGACATCCTACTGGGAAGGTGGCCACTTGATTGATGCTGAGAACGTCCGTCTCAACCCACACGTGCAATGGTCGATAGGCACCGGCTTAGGACTGCAATACAACCTCACCCCGGCCATCGGATTGTTTGCCGAACCAAGCCTGCAATACTATTTCCGAAATTCTGATGGCATCAACACATGGCGCACCGACCATAAGTTCACCCCCTTGCTGCCATTTGGCTTGAGGATATCCTTTTAGAGGTGGAAATCTCCATAGGAGATCATTGACACCAATGCTTATGAGGCAAGCCCGCAGGCAAGCTCTCACCCTCCACACTTGCAGCATAGCCGACCATGATACACAGACAATGAAGATGTGTCAAATTTTACATTTTGGCACACCCTCCTAAGTGCTTGTTGGCCCCCGTGAGTGCACCTTAGGGGGCGACGTCTCCGAACGTCGCACACACCAAAAATCTTTATCCCACACAACAGCCAATCTCTTTTATCGATGACCTTATGCGAAAAAATGTCTTTTATAAATCAGGGGGACAGGTTTTTGATGTGAATTTGAAAAAATTCAATCAAAAACCTGTCCCCCTGATTTCATTTTTGTTGCACCAAACCCTCTTGCTCATCGACGATAGGAATCGTCGGCCCCTATATGCGCACCAAACCTCATGATGTGAAGGGCTCTGTTCAAGCCCTTCAGGCCAGCACAATGACTGCGAATTGTAAATGTCGGCTACTACGAATGGCTCACCTGATTTTCACAGTCTCTGCCCCGACCTTCAGCACATACATCTGGTTTCTTGATGTCAGCGGGATGCGGATGTCTGCGCCGTTGCCACGTACCTTTCCGAGGAGCATGCCGCGCACGTCGTAGAGCATGATGTTGATGCCGCTGGTCACACCGCTGACGACGAGTTGGTTGCCATCGATACGCCAGTTCCAGTCACGTGCTGCCAGGTCGTTGATGCCGTCGGCAGTGCCCATGATGGCGGTCAGTTTCAGTTTCTTGCAAGTCGGCATCGTAAAGGTGTAAACAGGTTCGTTCACTTCCGTGGTACTTGTGGTGTTGTTGTTTTGTGTCTTCTCAATTTTCCATCCTTTCACCTCTCTGCCTTCAGCGCCCTTACCCTCAACAGTGAGTTGACGACTAGCGAAGAACTTGCCGTCGAAATCAGCGTTCTTGATGGTCACACCATTGATGATGGTGGTGACCTCCTCGGTCAAATCCTTGTTGATAACCAGTGGAGTGGGATTGCCCAACTTATAGTAGTTGGCCACAAACGTATAGAAATTGTTGGTGCGCTGGCTGAGCCAATTGCGGGCATTGTTGATTTCATTGTTGATCTCCTGCTCGTAATTGGGCTGCCATCCCCAGCCTCCCCACCAACCGCCGCCTCCGCCGCCGGAGACAGCCTCACGGTGCTTGACGAGTTCGGGCTTGACGAGTTCTGCCATGGGGTCCCAGACGGCGCGGGTTCCTCTCTCGTTGAGGAAATCGCCCATGTAGATGGCGGTGCGGTCGATAAACTCGCGCTTGAAGTCGGCGTCTGCCATCAGGCTGCGGAACAACTGTGTGGCCTGTGAGGTGTTGGCCCAGTTGTTGCTTGAGTCATAGTTGTGGTTGTAAATCCACTCG
>CADBLU010000184.1 GCA_902795605.1 uncultured Prevotellaceae bacterium
GATGCCAGGATCACCCCAATCCCCGACCTCGACTAAGGAATCCCTCATTGTTTTTATTTTTGTTACAAGCAAACTAATTGTTATTTGTTAATTGTTAATTGAAAACCGTGGCATACGAAAAAGACATAAACAAGAAACCCGCTCCCAAAACCGAGAAGCCCGGCCCCCAGCCACCACGCGCTGGTGGTAGCCGGCGCATGGGCGGAGGTTTCAATTTCTATTGGATCTACCTCATCATCATCTGCATCCTCTTTGGCGTCTATTTCTTCGGAGGTAGCGAAACGTCGCGCGAGGTAGGTTATTCCGACTTCAGCCGCATGGCGCAGGAAGGCGACTTCAGCTCGATGGTGGTCAACACCAAGACCGGCATCTGCGTCGCCCGCCTCGAAAAGGGCCCCGAGGACGAGAGCCTCAAGGGCATCAAGCAGGCCTTCGAGGAGGCAAAGGCCGAGAACCGCGAATTCTCCATCGAGACCAACATACCGTCGGCCGACAAGTTTGCCGAAGACGTCGAGAAGTGGGGCCAGGCCGAGAACAGCCAGTTCAAGGCCGATGTGCGCTACGAGAAGTCCGGAGGCGGCTGGGACATCCTCTTCAACATCCTCTCCCCTCTCATCATGATCCTCCTCTTCTGGTTCATCTTCTTCCGGGGCATGGGCAGCAAGAACGGAGGTGGTGGTGGCGGCATCGGCGGCATCTTCAACGTCGGCCGCAGCAAGGCGCAGGTCTATGAGAAGGACAACAAGATGAGCGTCACCTTCGAGGATGTTGCCGGACTCAGCGAAGCCAAGCAGGAGGTGCAGGAGATTGTCGAGTTCCTCAAGAACCCGCAGAAGTTCACCAACCTGGGCGGCAAGATTCCCAAGGGCGCCCTCCTCGTCGGGCCTCCCGGCACCGGCAAGACCTTGCTTGCCAAGGCCGTGGCGGGCGAAGCCGACGTACCCTTCTTCTCCATGTCGGGTTCCGACTTTGTCGAGATGTTTGTGGGCGTAGGTGCCAGCCGTGTGCGCGACCTGTTCCGCCAGGCCAAGGAGAAGGCCCCCTGCATCATCTTCATCGACGAGATAGACGCCGTGGGACGTGCCCGTTCGAAGAACCCCTCGATGGGAGGCAACGACGAGCGTGAGAACACGCTCAACGCCCTGCTCACCGAGATGGACGGTTTCGGCACCAACAGCGGTGTGATCATCATGGCCGCCACCAACCGCGCTGACATGCTCGACTCAGCCCTGCTGCGTGCGGGCCGTTTCGACCGCCAGATACACGTCGACCTGCCCGACCTCAACGAGCGCAAGGAGATCTTCATCGTGCATCTCAAGCCCATCAAGGTGGACGACTCCGTAGACATCGACCTGCTGGCCCGTCAGACCCCGGGATTCTCGGGCGCCGACATCGCCAACGTATGTAATGAGGCCGCCCTGATAGCCGCCCGCCGCAAGGCCACCACCGTGTGCCGTCAGGACTTCCTCGACGCCGTGGACCGTATCATCGGCGGACTGGAGAAAAAGACCAAGGTGATGACGGCACAGGAGAAGCGCACCATTGCCCTCCACGAGGCTGGCCATGCCACCATCTCGTGGTTCTGCGAGCATGCTAACCCCCTCGTGAAGGTGTCGATTGTGCCGCGCGGCAAGGCGTTAGGCGCCGCCTGGTATCTGCCCGAGGAGCGGCAGATCACCACCAAAGAGGAGATGCTCGACGAGATGTGCTCGCTCATGGGCGGCCGTGCCGCCGAGGAACTGTTCACCGGCCACATCTCCACGGGCGCCATGAACGATCTGGAGCGCGCCACGAAGAGTGCCTATGGCATGATAGCCTATGCCGGCATGGGCGAGCGCCTGCCCAATATCTGCTACTACAACAACCAGGACTATCAGTTCCAGCGCCCCTATAGCGAGACTACCGCTCAGGTGATTGACGACGAGGTGCTCAAGATGGTCAACGAGCAGTATGACCGCGCCAAGCGGATATTGATGGAGCACAAAGAGGGCCACAACGCCCTTGCCGAACTGCTCATCAGCCGCGAGGTGATTTTCGCCGAGGATGTGGAGAAGATTTTCGGCAAGCGTCCGTGGGTGAGCCGCTCGCAGGAGATCATGGGGCTCAACACACCCAGCGCTTCTGATGACGCCGCCGCTGATGCCCCGGAAGCCGGAACCCCTGAAACCCCGGAGACCAGCGCCCCCGAGGCCACAGATGCCGGCGCCGCGGATGCCTCTTCCGACTCCCAGTCCACCCAATCCTAAAGCAAATCTTTCATCATGTCAGACAAGAAAAAGAATTTCATTGTCCGCACCATCACCGGTGTGCTTTTCGTCGCCGTGCTGGTGACTTGCTTCCTGCGTCCTCAGGCCATGGTGCTGCTCTTTGCGCTCATCACCGGCCTCACCGTCTGGGAGTATAGCGGACTGGTGAACCAGTGGGACGATATCCAGGTCAACCGTTTCATCAGCACCGTGGCGGGAGTCTATCTCTTTATCGCCATGGCGGGCTACTGCACCGGCCTGACTCCGGTCACCGTCTTCATCCCCTACCTGATCACAATCCTCTATCTCATCATCGCCGAACTGTTTACGAAGGCCCCCAATCCCATCAACAACTGGGCATACGCCATGCTGAGCCAGATGTATATCGCCCTGCCGCTGTCCACTATCAACGTGCTGGCCTTCCAGACGGGGGTAGAGGGCGGCTACAACAGCATTCTCCCGCTGAGTGTCTTCGTCTTCCTCTGGGTGAACGACACGGGAGCCTATTGCACAGGGTCGCTCATCGGCAAGCATAAACTCTTCCCGCGGGTGTCTCCCGGCAAGAGTTGGGAAGGGTCGATAGGTGGGGCCGTCTTCGTGATGATCGCCGCCGCCATCGTGGGATGGCTGCTCCGTGATTCCAATACGGCCATGTCGATACCGGTGTGGATGGGACTCGGCCTGGTGGTCGTCGTCTTCGGCACCTTAGGCGACCTCGTGGAGTCGCTGTTCAAGCGCACCCTGGGCATCAAGGACAGTGGGACGATCCTCCCCGGCCACGGCGGCATGCTCGACCGTTTCGACTCCTCGCTGATGGCCATCCCCGCCTCTGTCATCTACGTCTTCACACTCTCCATCCTCTGAATGCGAGCCATGTTTTTTGTGTTCCTCGCTGTCGTGCTGTGTGCCCTTGGCTATGTGCTGTGGCACGTGTGGTGCCTGCTCCCCGTGGGCAAAGCATTGAAGTGGGTGGTGGTGCTGGCCATGGCGGCCGTCTTCTTCAGCATGTTCCTGTTCATCGGGGGGACGCTCGAGCGGCTGCCGCTCAACACGGCGTCGGTGGCGTATGACGTGAGCACCTCGGCACTTATCGTCATGCTCTATCTGCTGATCACCTTCCTTGTCATGGATATCGCCAGACTCTGCCGGCTCTTGCCGGCGAAGGCCCTCCATGCCAACTGGGTCAGTCTGGCGGCCATCGTGGTGGTGCTGCTGACGGTCTTCGTCTACGGCAACCTCCACTACCGGCATAAGGTGCGTGTGCCCTTGCAGCTTACCACCGCCAAGCCCCTGCCGAAGGCCTACAAGATAGTGATGGCGAGCGACCTGCATCTGGGCTATCATAACCGCCGTGCCGAACTGGCCCGCTGGGTGGACCTCATCAACGCGGAGAAGGCCGACTTGGTGCTCATCGCGGGCGATATCATCGACATCAGCATCCGACCCCTCGAGGAAGAGCGGATGGCCGAGGAGTTTCACCGGTTGAACGCGCCCGTCTATGCCTGTCTGGGCAACCACGAATACTACAGCAACCAGCCCAAGGCCAGGAAATTCTACCAGGAGGCGGGCATCCGCCTGCTCATCGACAGCACGGCCGTGGTAGACAGTGCCCTCACCATCATCGGCCGCGACGACCGCACCAACCCCTCGCGGCGCGACCTGAAGAGTCTCATGGCCGGTGTCGACCGCTCCACCTACACCATTGTGCTCGACCACCAGCCCTACCTGCTGGAGCAGACAGAGCAGAGCGGAGCCGACTTTCAGTTCAGCGGACATACCCATCGCGGACAGGTGTGGCCCATCTCATGGATCACCGACGCCGTCTATGAATGCTCGTGGGGTGCCTGCAAGCGTGGCGACACACAGTATTATGTGAGTTCGGGCATGGGCATCTGGGGCGGCAAATTCCGCATCGGCACCCAGTCGGAGTATGTGGTGGCCACGCTGAGCCGACCGTAATATATATAAAGTAGAAAACCAAACGTCATGTATTTGAAATCTGTCTTCAGGAGCATGCGCGCCTTGCTCCTTCTTCTTCTCGGCACTGCCGTCAGTCATGTCTCTCTCGCTCAGGACGCACCGCCCGTGGTGGTCGACAGTGTGGCCCCTTCGGGCCCTGTGGGCGCGGTGGAGCTTGAGACGTTTACCGTCGAGGGAGTGAGCTTCAACATGGTGAAGGTGGCGGGCGGCACTTTTGTGATGGGTGCCACCGACGAGCAGGAGGGCGATGCCTTCGATGTGGAGCGCCCTGCCCATGAGACCAGCGTGGCCGACTTCTACATCGGCGAGACAGAGGTGACGCAGGAACTGTGGGAAGCGGTGATGGGGCATAACCCTTCGAAGCACAAGGGCAAACTGCTGCCGGTGGAATGTGTGAGGTACATCGACATCGATCTCTTCCTCATGCGACTGGAGTTCTTCACCGGCAAACGGTTCAGGCTGCCCAGCGAGGCCGAATGGGAGTATGCCGCCAGAGGCGGCAACCGCAGCCGCCACACCAAGTATGCGGGCTGTGCCGACCATGAGCTGGTGGCATGGTACTGCAACAACAGCGGCAACCATCCCCACGAGGTGAAGACCAAGGCCTCGAATGAGTTGGGAATCTATGATATGAGCGGCAATGTGGAGGAATGGTGCGACAGTGAGTGGCACAGTTATGCACAAGGCGCCGACGAGGAGCCCGACATGAAAGTGATGGTGAGCCGCGGCGGCGGGTTCCTCGATTTCGCCAAGCACCTCCGTGTCTCCGACCGCCGGCCCTGCGCCATCACCTTCTACAACGGCGATTTCGGCCTGCGCCTGGCACGCTAATCCTCCTGGCGGCTTTTCCTGTCGAGATATTGCGAGAAAATGCGGGCGGCACTCTCCACCTTCGCGGCGCACGGGCGCTGCTTGTAGTATTCGCGTGTGCGCTCCGAGGCCACATAGTTGCCCGGCGCCACGGGACCTTTGAGCCCCAGCAGTTCGGCGCAGATGATAGAGCCGTTGGCGGCTTTCGATTCCTCAAGCAACTCCTGCACCACTTTATAGCAGCGCGACTTGCCTTCGCGGTCGCTGCCTTCGGTCTGCCCGCAGTCGAGGCCGGCGAGGATGACGAGCGCCGAGACGGCACCGCACATCATGCGCATCCTGCCCACACCGCCGCCGAATCCGGCGGCTATCCGTTTCGCCATCGTATCATCGAGGCCGTAGAGGTCGGCATAGGCCGCCACCACACTCTGGCAGCATCCGTAGCCTTGCATGAAATTGTCTACGGCCCGCTCAACGCGTCTCTCCAACTCTTCTGTCATCGCTTTTGTGCTTTTTTTCTTTGTGATGGGGACAAAGATAGTGAAAGTCGAAGACAAAGCAAAGAAAAAAGCTTTTTCTTTCTTTGTTGAGGCGCATCTTATCTTCGGCGAAAGGCAAAAGATACACAAAAAATGCGATTAGCAGGCGACAAACACTTTGCTGTTTATAAATTTTTTCCTATCTTTGCAGGCGAATTAATATTTTTGACTCACAAAAGAACAATATGGACGACTATCCGGCGGAAAACTTCGATTCGTTGGCGTGAGGCGGCAAGAGATTGTTGATCCCCGCGCCTGGAGTGTTTTTTTTCACTACGCTAATTACGTGGAGGATGAACAATGAGAACATACTGGAATTATAATGAGGGCTTGAAACTGCTTGACAGCTGGCAGCCCAACAGTTGGATACAGGTGACCTGTCCTACCGATGAGGACCGCCAGTATCTTGAGACCGAGTACAAAATCCCCGACTATTTCCTGACTGACATCAGCGATGCCGACGAGAGGGCGCGCTATGAGTATGACGACGGATGGATGCTCATCATCCTCCGTATACCCTATGTCAAGGAGATCAGGTCGCGCACACCGTATACCACCGTGCCGCTCGGCATCATCCATAAGCGCGACATCACCATCACCGTGTGCTACTATGAGACCAACATGATGGTTGACTTCGTGAACTATCAGCAGAAGCGCGGGGTGGGGTTCCCCGACTATATGGACATGATTTTCCGCATCTTCCTCTCCTCGGCGGTGTGGTACCTCAAGCGTCTCAAGCAGATCAACAACCTCATTGAGAAAGCCAAGCGCAACCTCGACAAGGAGGTCAACAACGAGTCGCTCATCGGATTGAGCCGCTTGCAGGACTCGCTCACTTATTTCGCCACCTCTATCCGGGGCAATGAGAACCTGTTGGCCAAACTGAAGTTCAAACTGCAAATCGACGAGTTGGACGCCGATATGATCGAGGACGTCAATATCGAGATGAGTCAGGCACGCGAGACCACCAACATCTATTCCGACATCCTGGAGTCGACGATGGACACCTACTCGAGCATCATCAACAACAACATGAACAATGTGATGCGTACGCTCACGTCGGTGTCGATTCTTATGATGTTCCCCACGCTCATCGCAAGTCTTTTCGGCATGAACCTTATCAATGGAATGGAGAACAACGTTTATGGTTTCCCTGTCGCATTGGTCATCTCTGTCGCCGTTTCGGGGCTGATATGGTGGATTTTCCGACACAAACGGCTGATTTGAGAAAGAAAAGAAAAAGTTTTTAAAAAATTTTAATAAAAAATTAGGCGGATTCGTTTTTTTTGGTTAAGTTTGCATTTCAAAGTGTGAACAATCGAATCATTAACCTAATTGTGAAGTGATGGACTCTCAAGACAAAGCCCAAGCCCAGGGCAAACCCGTAGAAGAGAATGTAGTGGATACTCCCAATGTCGAGACTAAGGCAGCGGAAGAGGCCGTGAATGTGGAAAATGCAGAGGTTCCTGCAGTAGAGGAACCCGCTCCCGCCGAGGAGGCTCCTGCAGAAGAGGCTGCCCCTGCCGAGGAAGCTGCTCCTGCTGAAGAGGCTGCTCCTGCTGAGGAAGCTGCTCCCGCAGAGGAAGCACCCGCTGAGGAGGCTCCTGCAGAAGAGGCTCCCAAGAAAGTGTATAAGACAAAAGGAGAAGTGCTTGACCGGGTTGTGGAACTTGCTCATGGCGAGGAGATTCCCAGCAAGGACGAGGTAGACCTTTTGAAGACAGTCTTCTACAAGTTGCTTGTGGCAGAGAAAGAGGCTCTCTTGAAAGCCTATATCGACGGCGGCGGCGATCCTGAGAAATATCAGATTGTCCCCGACGAGGAGGAGGAGAAGTTCAAGGCCGAGATGAGCCTGATCAAGGAGCGCCGCGCCCGCCAGTTCCAAGAGTTGGAGACTGAGAAGGCCGAGAATCTCAAGAGGAAGCAGGCCATCATCGAGAGAATCAAGGCCATGGTGACCTCGCCGGAGAGTGCCAACAAGTCCTATCAGGAGTTCAAGCGCCTTCAGGCCGAGTGGCGTGAAATCAGGTCGGTGCCGGCAGAGAAAGCCAGTGAGCTGTGGAAGACCTACCAGCACTATGTAGAGCAGTTCTACGACCAGCTGCGTCTCAACAGTGAGGCCCGTGAGTATGATTTCCGCAAGAATCTTGAGATAAAGACCAAACTCTGCGAGGCTGCCGAGAAGTTGGCTGAGGAGACAGATGTCATCAGCGCTTTCCATCAGTTGCAGGAGCTCCACCAGCAGTATCGTGAGGCAGGCCCCGTGGCCAAGGACCTCCGCGAGCAGGTGTGGGCACGCTTCAAGGCCGCTTCCACCGTCATCAACAAGCGCCACCAGCAGCATTTCGAGGAGCTCCGCTCCCGTGAGGAAGAGAATCTTGCCCGCAAGACTGCTCTTTGCGAGAGGGTGGAGGCCATCGCCAAGGAAGAGAACAAGGGTGCTGCCGACTGGGAGCGCCACACCCGCGAGATTATCGAGGTGCAGAAGGAGTGGAAGACCATCGGTTTTGCTCCCCAGAAGATGAACGTGAGGATTTTCGAGCGTTTCCGTGCCGCCTGCGACGATTTCTTCGGCCGCAAGACACAGTTCTTCCGTGAGATGAAGAGCCGTTTCGCCGAGAATGCCGAGAAGAAGCGCAAGTTGGTGGAGGAGGCCAAGAGTTTGCAGGACAGCACCGACTGGAAGGCCACCTCAGAGCGTCTCGCCGAACTGCAGCGCCAGTGGAAGACCATCGGCATGGTGCCCAAGAAACTGGGCGACCAGCTGTGGGCTGAGTTCCTCGGCGCCTGCAACAAGTTCTTTGAGGCCCGCAATGCCGCCACCGCCGGCACTCGCAACGAGGAGCGTGACAACCTGGCCAAGAAGCGCGACGTCATCGCCCGCCTAAAGGCTCTGGCCGAGAGTGGCGATACCTCTCAGGAGCAGGTGCAGGAGCTGGTGGATGAATACAACTCCATCGGTCATGTGCCCTATCGTGAGAAGGACAAGCTCTTCAAGGAATATCGCGAGGTGCTCGACACCTTGTATCATGAGCTCCACATCTCTGTGTCGCGTCGCCGTCTGGACAACTTCCGCAGCAATCTGCGCACGGTGGCCGACAAGGGTGCCAGCGCTCTCGACAATGAGCGTACACGCCTCATGCGCCGCTACGACCAGCTGAAGCAGGAGATTCAGACCTACGAGAACAACCTGGGCTTCCTCACCGCATCGAGCAAGAAGGGCAGCAGCCTGATCGACGAGATGCAGCGCAAGGTGCAGAAGCTGAAAGACGAGTTGGAGCTTGTCAGGCAGAAGATCAAGGCCATCGACGAGGCTGAGGCTGCCGATGATGACAACGAGTCTGGAGAGGACTAATCACTTTACTACAATAGGAAAAGAGGGCGTGACAGATTGCTGTCACGCCCTCTCTAGTTATAGTGACTGCCTGTTTCTCAGGCAATCGCCGGGAGACTATTTCTCGGGAATCTCCTCTAACGTCTTCTTGAGCAGAGCCCAGAAGGGTTCGACGGAGGGGATGAAGCACCGCTCACTGGTGGTGTGCGGGCTGCACATCGTCGGACCGAGCGACACCACGTCGAGGTGCGGATACTTGCCGAGGATGACAGAGCACTCAAGTCCGGCGTGGTCCACCTGTATGATGCCGTCGCTGCCGTTGAGCTCCTTGTAGACCTTGAGCAGTTTGTGGAGGATCTCGCTGTCGGGATTGGGGTCCCAGCCGCCGTAGCTGCCAGCGGTCTCCACGCGCATGCCGGCCATGTTGAAGCAGCTCTCGAGCATCTTGACGATATAGTCTTTCATGTCCTCGCGCGACGAGCGGGCCAGGATTTTCAGTGCTGCCTTACCGTTCTCGATGTCGATGATGGCGAGGTTCGACGAGGTCTCCACCACTTTGGGGTAGGAGGGGATCATGCGCACCACGCCGTCGTGGCAGGCATAGATGGCGTTGATGAGGTTGTCTTGGATCTCAGTGGGCACCTCTTTGGCCGGTGTCGGCACCTGCTCGGTATACATCTCTATGCCGCTCTCGATGTGCTTGAACTCATCCTCGAAGTCGGCCTTCCAGTCGGCCACGAGCTGCTCGAGCGCCTCTACGTTCTCGGGGGGCAGGGTGAGCACCACCTCGGCCTTGAAGGGGATGGCGTTGCGCATGTTGCCGCCGTGCCATGAGGCTAAGCGGGCCTCGCACTCCACGATGGCATCGCGCACGAAGCGCACCATCTGCTTGTTGGCGTTGGCGCGGCCCTCATGGATTTCCAGACCGGAGTGGCCTCCGCGGAAACCTTTCAGGGTGACACGCACAGCCACGTCTTCTTCGTCGGTGTCGGCCTCCTGATAGTCGAGGGTGGCGGTGACGTCGATGCCTCCGGCGCTGCCGATGACAAACTTGCCCCATGTCTCGGAGTCGAGGTTGAGCAGGATGTCGCCCTGCAGTTCACCCTCCGGCAGGTCGTTGGCGCCGAACATGCCTGTCTCCTCGTCGGCGGTGATGAGCGCGTCGATGGGACCGTGGACGAGGTCTTTGGCCTCCATCACGGCCATGATGGCGGCTACGCCCATGCCGTTGTCGGCGCCGAGGGTGGTGCCGCGTGCCTTCACCCATTCGCCGTCAATCCACGGCTCTATCGGGTCGGTCTCGAAGTTGTGTGTGCTCTCAGGGGTCTTCTGCGGCACCATGTCCATGTGTGCCTGCAGGATGACTCCCTTCCGGCCTTCCATTCCAGGGGTGGCCGGTTTGCGCATGACGATGTTGCCGGCGGGGTCTTTGAAGGCCTCCACGCCAGCCTGTGCGGCGAAGTCGAGCAGGAACTGCTGTATTCTCTCCAGGTGTCCGGAGGGGCGTGGCACCTGAGTCAGTGCGTAGAAGTTTTTCCAGATGCAAGCGGGTTGCAGATTTTTGATTTCACTCATATTGTTTAGGTTTTAAAGGTGTAAGGATGTCGTTTCATTGGTCGGCGGGGGCCGGCAGCGGCTTCATGAGGGCGAGGGCCGCCCATGCCAGTATGCCGAGCAGCACCACGAGGGTGGTCTGCACGGTATGCACGATGAGCACGAACATAAGGGCGGTGTTGCTCTCAATGCCGTAGAGGATGAGCATGGTCTTGACGGAGAAATGCCATGGGCCTGCACCGTTGGGCGTGGGCACGATGACGGCGATGCTGCCCACCACAAAGGCCACGAGACCACTGTTGATGCCGAGGTGGGCGGTGGCGTCGAAACAGTAGAATGTGAGGTAGAAGTGGATGAAATAGCTGAGCCAGATGGCGATGGTGTAGAAGAGATAGAGTGGCATGTTGTCCACATTCTTGAGCGAGATGATGCCTTGCCACAGGTTGCTGGCGGTGTCTTTCACTTTGCGGCTGAGTTTCATGCTGCGCATGAGGATGCCCAAGAGCACTATCGTGGCGATGAGGCAGATGAAGGTGACCAGATAGCCGGTGGTGGTGAACCGTCCGAGAATTTGGTCGAGGTGGGTGCCCGTGGTGACAAAAAAGCGGTTGAACACCCTGAGTTGAAGCAGCAGGGTGGCGGCGGTGACGATGAGTACGACGATGCTGTCGACAGCCCGCTCGGTGACCACCGTGCCCAGCGACTTGGCGAAGTTGACATGGTCGTAGCGCTTGAGCACACCGCATCGCACGAACTCGCCAATGCGCGGGATGACCAGGCTGGTAGCGTAGCTGAGGAAGACGGCATAGACCGATGTGGAGCGGCGGGCATGCTCGCCCAGGGGACTGAGCGTCTGCCGCCATCTGAGGCCGCGGAAGAGTTGGGCGGTGATGCCGAAGGGCAGCGACAAGAGCATCCACGACCAGTGCATCCCGTGCCTCATCGTCTGCTCTATCTGCCTGAAGTCGAAGTCGCGATACATCCAATAGAGTATCGCACCTCCGAGGAGGAGAGGCAGCAGCACTTTCGCCGCATTTTGCAACTGGTGACTCATGTCGTGTACTTCGTTTCTTGTTTTGAGATAACAAAGTTACGGCTTTTCTTTGAGATAAACGAATGTTAGTCGGATTATTTTGAACGGCTTTCCTTCCGGGTCGAGTCCGAAGGCCTCTTCCTTCGGACTCGGTGATTCTTCTGTCTGCGGTGCATGGCGCACGGCCTTGTGCCGTGGCGGGAAAATATATGGATTTAGTAAGTTATACTATTTTTTAGGAGTTTAGGAGTTTAGGAGTTTGGGAGTTTAGACATTACTCCTTTTTCCGGGGGTATTTGGCTTGGGAGTTTGGGAGTCTGGGAGTTTAGACATTACTCTTTTTTCCGGGGGTATTTGGCTTGGGGGGGTAGGAGTTTGGGAGTTTGGGAGTTTAGACATTACTCTTTTTATGTTTGGGGGTGTTTAGGAGTTTGGACATTTTTATGTTTGGGGGCGTTGATGAAGAGGCCCCAATTATAGTAGAGTCAGAAAATATAGCCTATCTATCTTTGTCTTCGCTTTTTTTCTTTGTTTTTTCATATTTGTTTTTCCCTGAGTAACCAATCAGCGAATATTGTTTTTAACACGTAATCGACTTAGTCGCTTGGCTCGTCCAAGAATTCCCACGAATTTATCGAAAATTTCAAAAAATGAGTGTAGAACATATAAATCCTCCAAGTTTTTGCATGCCTGTAAGTAAACTCTTCCGTATAATTATATGGTAATTATATGTTTTAGTACTATTCGCTGAATTGTTATGTCTCCATGCGTGAAGAATAATAAAATTCAAGTTTCTCAAGTTCAAACCTATCCGAAAAGAAGAGATCATTATTAAAACCGCTTCGCATGTCTGCCACGACAATCGGCCGAAGGTGATTGCTTCGCAAGAAATCTGATGAAAAATCAAAAATAAAAAATTCTGCGGAAAATCTTTATTGCGATATCAAACGTTGATGACGTTCATTTTTGAAAGATTTTTTTAATTCAAGTTTCTCAAGTTCAAACCTATCCGAAAAGAAGAGATCATTATTAAAACCGCTTCGCATGTCTGCCACGACAAAATGTCTGCCACGACAAGAGGCGGGGTGTTAGTTGGGCGGAGCGTGTTCGCAGTTCTTTCTTGTTTCTTCTTTCTGTCCACACAGAAAGAAGAAAAATAAAATATTCAACTTGAGAAAGTTGAATTAACTAATATGTTTTGTGTTCATATTCAGAATAATCCCTGTCATTATCTATACATTCTCTAATTACTTCATTGTATATTGATTGGTCTATGTCCAGCAAACCCGATTGGCGTGAAGATTGGATATTCAATGAGAAGAACTTATCATCCACTGTTCTTACGAACCATAAATGATTGTTGTCAAATTGC
>CADBLU010000185.1 GCA_902795605.1 uncultured Prevotellaceae bacterium
CTACTCTATAATTTGGCGGGTCAGCAGGTTCGTCAACCTAAAAGAGGCATCTATGTGAGAAATGGAAAGAAAATCATCATCAAATGAAAAGGAGGATACAATGAAAAGAACATATAAAAAGCCCGACATCTACAAGGAAAGCATGGGAATCGAATGTATGGCTCCCGTTGTATTGTCAAAACAAAGCATCGGTGGGAACAAGAGAACTATTGGAGGCGAAGGCGATGATGACGACGAAGCCGATGCCAATTTCTACGATTCCTCATTCTGGGATGAAGAATAACAGTCGCTTCCACAGCAATCTGTGTCATCAGAATACATAAAGCACCACCCTGCCATGACAGATGTCTTGACAGGGTGGTGTCTCTTTCATAACCTTAATATGTTAATTCAACTTTCTCAAGGCGGTTTCGGACATAGTATGTCCGCTGATTTTCAACAATCACCTATCCCCTTGATTGCTCTTCTTGGCGTCTCTTCTCAACAACAGGAATTGAACTTGCGGAAGTTGAGTAAGTTAATATTATTCCCAATAAAAAAGCACACGTTAAAATGTATGTCAATATTTTGCAGATTCAGAAAAAAGCCTTATCTTCGCAAAAGAAAAGCAACAAATCTGCCTCATGGGAATATTCATCAACATAGGAAACGAAGGATTCCGGAGTTGGATATAACTGTAAAATTTTATAATAAACTCAGATTGTTAGGAACAATACATATTTACCGCTATCAAGAAAAAGCGAAGGGCCGAATAAAGGCTATGGCTATTTGGTATGACTAATATGAAAGCAGTGCTATACTGGTCATCTTCTATCTGATTCGTCTTCTTTTAACAAATAATTTCTAAAAAGAGTAGAAGCATATGAATAAAAGACAGAAATTTCAAATCTTTCTTGCTGCGTTTTTTATTGTTTACATCATATTTTGGCTGTTTTGCCCTGGATGGGGAGCAAGCAAAATACTTGCCATTATATCGGGTGTATTAATCATAATAGCCCTCTATTTATCCTATAGAGCAGAGGAAAAGAATAAAAATAATACCGACAAGTAAGGCGATGCCCTAAATGCCGACAAATCGGAATTTAGGTGCGAGCCGAGTGCAGAGCCAAGCTTGCTTGACCTATGCCGAGGCGAAGCCCTAAATGCCGACAATTCGGAATTTTGCACTATCTTTGGGCAGGGCCCGAAGATAGGCTGCACTTCGGGAAAGAAAACAAAAACTGTGTATTTTGTTTTGCTTTCCGCTCAGTTGATATAAATTCCTCACGCTCGAAAAATCAAATAAATTAGATTTTTGCTCGCTAAATCGGAATTTTGCACTATCTTTGCACCTTAAAGCGAATTATCTATCACAGAACAACAAGCACACCATGCCCGAAATATCCATCCGAGGCACAGAGATGCCCGAGTCGCCCATCAGGAAATTGGCTCCTCTGGCTGCAGCAGCCAAGAAGAGAGGCACCAAAGTCTATCACCTCAACATCGGACAGCCAGACCTGCCTACACCCAAAGAAGGCCTTGACGCCCTCAAGAGTATCGACCGCGAGATATTGGAATACTCGCCCTCGCAAGGCTATCTGAGCTACCGTGAGAAACTGGTAGACTACTACGCGAAATACAACATCCATGTGGATGCCGACGACATCATCATCACGTCTGGCGGAAGCGAGGCGGTGCTCTTCGCCTTCCTCTCCTGCCTCAACCCGGGCGACGAGATTATCGTTCCCGAGCCTGCCTATGCCAACTACATGGCCTTCGCCATCTCCGCCGGTGCCAAGATCAAGACCATTGCCACCACCATCGACGAGGGATTCTCACTGCCCAAAGTGGAGAAATTCGAAGAACTCATCAATGAGCGCACACGCGCCATCATGATCTGCAATCCCAACAACCCCACGGGCTATCTCTACACCCGCAGGGAGATGAACCAGATACGCGACCTGGTAAAGAAATACGACCTTTATCTCTTCTCCGACGAAGTCTACCGCGAATATATCTACACCGGCTCGCCCTACATCAGCGCCTGCCACCTGGAGGGAATTGAGCAGAACGTCATTCTCATCGACTCCGTCTCGAAACGCTATTCCGAATGCGGCATCCGTATCGGTGCACTCATCACCAAAAACGAGCAGGTGAGAGCCGCCGTGATGAAATTCTGCCAGGCAAGACTGTCACCGCCACTCATCGGACAGATTGTGGCCGAGGCCTCTCTCGATGCCACTGAGGAGTATTACCGCGATGTCTACGACGAGTATGTGGAGCGCCGCAAATGCCTCATCGACGGACTCAACCGCATCCCGGGCGTCTACTCACCCATCCCCATGGGCGCCTTCTATACCGTGGCTAAACTGCCCGTCGACGACGCGGAGAAATTCTGCCGGTGGTGCCTCGAGAAATTCGAGTATGAGGGAGCCACGGTGATGATGGCTCCCGCCTCAGGATTCTATACCACACCCGGTGCCGGCATCAACCAGGTGCGCATCGCCTATGTGCTGAAGAAAGACGACCTCAACCACGCCCTTGTGGTGCTGAGAAAGGCCCTGGAAGCCTACCCCGGACACGTTTACGACGAGTAGAAGAGACGAGTGAACCTGCCCCTGTTCATAGCACGACGCATCTATCGCGACGAGGACGACCGCAAGAAAGTGAGCCGCCCGGCCATACGTATCGCCACCGCCGGTGTGGCCATCGGACTGGCAGTGATGATTATCTCGGTGTGCGTGGTGCTGGGCTTCAAGCATACCATCCGCGACAAAGTCATCGGATTCGGAAGTCACATCACCGTGGCCGACTACATGGCCTTGCAGTATGAGGCCCCCAACCCAGTGTGCATGGACGACAGCACCCTGCAGATGTTGCGCGGCCTCCCAGGAGTGAAGCACGTGCAGCGATTCGCTCTCAAGCAGGGCATCCTCAAGACAGACGAAGACTTTCTCGGTGTCACTTTCAAGGGAATGGGCCAGGAATATGACACCACCTTCATCGCCAACAGCCTCATCGAGGGTTGCCTGCCGGCCTTCAGCGATGAGAAAAACAGCAACCAACTGCTCATCTCAAAGTCGATGGCAGACAAGTTGCAGCTCAAGACCGGCGACAGAATCTTTGCCTATTTCATGGGCGACGACAACGTGCGCACCAGGCGCCTCACCGTCTGCGGCATCTACCGCACCGACCTCAAGCATTTCGACGAAGCCCTCTGCTTCACCGACCTCCGCACCGTGGTGAAGCTCAACGGATGGCAAGCCGACCAGGCGAGCGGAGCAGAGATCACGCTGCTTGACTTCAACAAGATCGACGAGGCCGACATGCTGATGAGTTCTGTCATCGACCGCACCGAAGACAAATACGGATCCATCTATTCATCTCTTACCATTCAACACTCCTACCCCAGCATCTTCGGATGGCTCGAACTGCTCGACCTCGACGTGTGGATTATCCTCGCGCTCATGGTCATCGTCGCCGGATTCACCATGATCTCGGGACTGCTCATCATCATCATCGAGCGAACAAGCATGATAGGCACCCTCAAGGCACTTGGAGCAAAAAACAAGACCATCAGGCACACCTTCCTTTGGTTCGCTGTCTTCATCATCGCCAAAGGTATGGCCATCGGCAACGTGCTCGGCATTGGCCTGTGCCTCATACAGCGGTTCACCGGACTGGTGAAACTCGACCCCGAGACTTACTACGTGGATGTCGTTCCCGTGGAAATGAACATCCCGGCCATCGTTCTCATCAACATCGCCACACTGCTCATCAGTGTCGCAGTGCTTATCGCGCCAAGCTATCTCATCTCTCATATTCAGCCTGCGAAATCAATAAAATATGAGTGATTTTGATTGATTTGTTCCCTATTTTGGTTAATATCCCACCTAAGAGACAAATATTGCACATTTTTTTTTGAATTGTGCAGAATAGATATTATCTTTGCACAATATTTGAAAATTTGTGCAATGGACTTAAATAAAAGTTTCAACAAAACCATAGAAAGAAGCATTGTAGCAAATTGGGACTACGACGCTCTCACCGACTACAAAGGGGTGACGCTTCAGTATAAGGATGTAGCACGAAAAATAGATAAGCTGCATATCATCATGGAGCAGATCGGTGTGCGGAAAGGCGACAAAATCGCACTCTGCGGCCGCAACAGCGCACATTGGGGCGTCACGTTCCTGGCTATCCTTTCCTATGGAGCCGTAGCAGTACCTATCCTGCACGAATTCAATGCCGAGCAGATACACAACATCGTCAACCATAGTGAGGCACGCATCCTCTTCGTGGGCGATGTGGTGGCAAAGTACATCGACGCCGAACAGATGCCGGCGCTCGAAGGCATCATCAATCTGCCCGACTTCTCTATCTTCATCTCACGTTCAGAAAAGCTCACCTATGCCAGGGAACACCTCAACGAGCTCTTTGGCATGAAATATCCCAAGGTCTTCGCCAAAGAGCACGTCAACTACCTTGAAGAAGACGAAGAGGAACTGGCTCTCATCAATTATACCAGCGGCACCACAGGCTATTCAAAAGGCGTCATGCTCCCCTTCAGGGCACTCATGGGCAACATCAACTTCATTTTGGAAGAGCTTGCGTTCCCATATATGAAGCCGCATTGCAACATGCTCAGCATCCTGCCCATGGCACACATGTATGGCATGGCCGTCGAATTCCTCTTCCCCTTCATCTACGGCATACACCTCTTCTATCTCACTCGACTGCCGTCGCCAGCCATCATCGCACAGGCGTTCGCCGACGTCAAACCGGCCCTTGTAGTGACCGTGCCTCTCATCATCGAGAAAATCATCCGTAAAAAGGTATTCCCCAAGATACAGAACAACTTGGTCAAACTGCTCCTCAACATGCCTGTCATCAGCAAGAAAGTGAAACAGAAAATCTGCGAGCAGGTGTATGAGGCCTTCGGCGGACAAGCCTATGAGATTATCATAGGAGGTGCGGCCATCAACCAAGAAGTGGAAAACTTCCTCAAGAGCATCGATTTCCCGTATACCGTGGGCTACGGCACTACGGAATGCGCACCGCTGATCTCCTATTCCAACTACAACACTTATGTTCCCGGCAGCTGCGGAAGACCTGTCAAGGGCATGGAGGTGCGTATCCTCAGCGACGACCCGCAAAACAAAGAGGGAGAAATCGTCACCAAAGGACAAAACCTGATGCTCGGCTATTACAAAAACGAAGAGGCCACCCAAGAGACCATCGACAGCGAAGGCTGGTATCACACCGGCGACCTGGGCACGATGGACAGCAGGGGAAATATCTTCATCAAAGGACGCAAGAAAAACATGCTGCTCAGCTCCAACGGGCAGAATGTTTATCCCGAAGAGATAGAAGACAAGCTCAGTTCCATGGCTATGGTGAGCGAATGCATCGTCATCCAGAGAGGCGACAAGTTTGTCGCCCTCGTATATCCCGACTACGAGGAGGCACGCAACATGTCTTTCTCCGATGAAGACCTTGTCAATATCATGGAGCAGAACCGTCAGGAAATCAACAGTGCCTTGCCCTCCTACAGCAGGATCGCAAGCATCGAAATCCGTCAGGACGAATTTGCAAAAACACCAAAGAAAAGCATCAAAAGATATCTATACCAGGATGTCTGACAAATCATTTGCACTATGGAAACAATACCAAATTTCAACTCGCTGATAGAGAAGAGTGTTAAGGAGAACTGGAACCTGGATGCTCTGACAGACTATAAGGGTATCACGCTGCAGTATCATGACGTGGCGCGCAAGATAGAGAAACTCCACATCATGTTTGAGAACAGCGGTGTGCAGCGTGGCGACAAGATTGCGCTATGCGGACGCAACAGTGCCGGATGGGCCTCGGCATTCCTGGCCACACTCACCTATGGCGCCGTGGCTGTGCCTATACTCCATGAGTTCACTGCCGACCAGATACACAACATCGTCAATCACAGTGAGGCCAAACTGCTCTTCGCAGGTGACGTGGTGTCGACTCAAGTAGATCCCACCAAGATGCCGGGCATCGAGGGAATCATCTATATTCCCGACTACTCACTGCTCTTCTCACGCTCCGACAAGCTGACCTACGCACGCGAGCACCTCAACGCGATGTTCGGACAGAAATATCCCAAGTATTTCAGGCCTGAGCACGTGAACTACTATAAAGAGGAAAGTCCCGACGAGCTGGCACTCATCAACTACACGAGCGGCACCACAGGATTCTCCAAGGGTGTGATGATTCCCTACAGGGCCATCTGGAGCAACTTCGACTTCGCCTGCGGAGCCATGGGCGCCAACGTGAAGAAAGGCGACAACGTGCTGAGCATCCTCCCCATGGCCCACATGTATGGCATGTCGTTCGAGTTTATCTACGAGTTCCTGCGCGGATGCCATGTCTACTATCTCACCCGAGTGCCCTCACCCGCCATCATCGCCAAGGCCTTCGCGGAGGTGAAACCCGCTATCATCATCGCCGTGCCACTGGTGATAGAGAAAATCATCAAGAAAAAGGTATTCCCCATCATACAGAACAACCGCATGCGCCTGCTGCTCAACATGCCTGTCATCAACAGGAAGGTGAGACAGACCATCAAGGAGCAGGTGGTCAAATCGTTCGGCGGCAACTTCCTGGAGGTCATCATCGGAGGAGCGGCCTTCAACCAGGAAGTGGAGTCCTTCCTCCACCGCATCGAATTCCCGTACACGGTGGGCTATGGAGCCACTGAATGCGCCCCCATCATCTGCTATGCCGACTACAAGGAGTTTGTGCCCGGCAGTTGCGGCAAGGTGGCTGTGCACAACGAGCTGCGTATCGACAGCATCGACCCGCAACACATCCCGGGTGAAATCCTCGTCAAAGGCCTCAACGTCATGCTGGGCTACTACAAGAACGAGAAGGCCACACGCGAGACCATCGACAGCGAAGGATGGTATCACACGGGCGACTTAGGAATCATCGACCCCCAAGGCAACGTCTTCATCAAAGGCCGCAGCAAGTATATGCTGCTGGGAGCCAACGGCCAGAACATCTACCCCGAAGAGATAGAGGACAAGCTCAACTCGATGGCGCTCGTCAACGAAAGCATCGTCATACAAGAAGACGACAAACTGGTGGGACTGGTGCACCCAGACCTCGACGAGGCCTACGCCATGGGATTCACCAACAGCGACCTGGAGGAGATCATGGAGCAGAACCGCAGGGAACTCAACGAGACTCTCCCGGCCTACAGCCGCATCTCGTCGATCCGCATCCATCAGGAAGAGTTCGAAAAGACTCCCAAAAAGAGCATCAAGCGGTTCTTGTATCTCAGCGAGAAATAGTCAAAGACTACCTATACCCACCCGAAAGAATGAGGCTGCAAGGTTTCCCTTGCAGCCTCATTTATTTTCAAGTTGCGAATGTCTGGTATTCGAAAGACCGAAATGCACTCAACTGCCGTGCACCCGCATGTTTGAGGAAAGCTTATTCCTATTCGAGCAATGTGGCAGAGCGGACACGGCTCAGCGTCTCAGGCGACATCTGCAGATAGTTGGCGATGAAGTTGAGCGGTGCACGCTGCACCACCTTGGGCATCAGCTTGCACAGCCGCTTGTAACGGCTTTGAGCCGACTCAAACCTGACAAGGTCGGCATGCACCTGAGAGAGAATCAGCGACTCCTCAAGGATTTTCCTATAGAGAATCTGAATATTGACGTTGTGGAGTGCCACCTCCTCAAGCCTTTGCTTGGGCAGCGCATAGCACATAGAGGGTTCAAGCGCCTCCACCTGCAGTTTGGTAGGCTCCTCACGGAAAAGGCTCTCGATGCACATCACGATGGTGCCATCCACAGCAAGATGCTCTGTGAGAATGCGTCCCTTCTTTTGGTAGAACTGCCTGAGCAAGCCAGTGTCGATATACAAGATATCGCGACACACCTCCCCTTCTTTCAAGATATGCTCGTTCTTGGCAAACTTACGGGGGACGAGCACGCTCTCGAGGATATCCAGCTCGTCGTGGGTCATCGTACTGTACTTACGCGCCAACTCTCGTGCAATGTCGCGCGTGGAATGTGGCAAATCCCTCATATTTACTCCTTTCTGTTTTTTGTCAGTCAAGTTTAAGCACCGCCAGGAATGCCTTCTGAGGCACCTCCACGTTGCCTATCTGCTTCATGCGTTTCTTGCCTCGCTTCTGTTTCTCCAACAGCTTGCGCTTTCTCGAGACATCACCTCCATAGCACTTGGCCGTGACATCCTTGCGCACACATTTCACCGTCTCACGGGCGATGATCTTGGCACCGATGGCCGCCTGGATAGCGATATCGAACTGCTGGCGCGGGATGAGCTCCTTCAATTTCTCACACATGCGCCGCCCGAATGCCACGGCATTGTCCTGATGGGTGAGCGTGGAGAGTGCGTCGACAGGCTCTCCGTTGAGCAGGATGTCGAGTTTGGCCAGTTTCGACGGACGGTAGCCGCAGATATAGTAGTCGAATGAGGCATAACCCTTGGAAATGCTCTTCAACTTGTCGTAGAAATCGATGACGATTTCTCCCAAAGGCAGGTAAAACTGTATCTCCACCCTGTTGCCGCTGACGAACTCCTGGCTGATGAGTTCTCCACGCTTGTCGAGGCAGAGCGTCATGATCGGGCCGATGAAATTGGTGGTGGTGATGACAGAGGCCTTGATATAGGGCTCTTCGATATGGTCGATGAGCGTCTGCTCCGGCAACCCCGACGGGTTGTGCACCTCACGCGAACCGCCCTGCTTGTCATAGACCATATACGACACGTTGGGCACCGTAGTGATGACATCCATGTCGAACTCACGGTCCAGCCGCTCCTGGATAATCTCCATGTGGAGCAGGCCGAGGAAGCCGCATCGGAAGCCAAAGCCCAGGGCGACAGACGACTCGGGGAAGAACGAGAGCGACGCGTCGTTGAGCTGAAGCTTCTCAAGCGACGAGCGCAGGTTCTCATAATCGGTGGGATCAATGGGATAGACACCGGCGAACACCATGGGCTTCACTTCCTGGAATCCCTCGATGGCCTTGTCGCAGGGACGTGCCACGTGGGTGATGGTATCGCCCACCTTCACTTCCTTGGCATCCTTGATGCCGCTGATAATATATCCCACCTCGCCGGTGTTGAGTTGCGCCCGGGGAATCATCTCCATCTTGAGCACTCCCACCTCGTCGGCATCATACTCCATGCCGGTATTGAAGAATTTCACCTTGTCGCCCTTGCGGATACTGCCGTTGGTAATCTTGAAATAAGCGATGATACCTCTGAACGAGTTGAACACCGAGTCGAAGATGAGTGCCTGCAAAGGACCGTCGGGGTTGCCCACAGGATGTGGGATACGTCTCACCACGGCCTGCAAAATTTCCTCCACGCCTTCTCCCGTCTTGCCGGAAGCGCGGATGATGTCGGAGGGGTCGCAACCGAGCAGTTCCACAATCTCGTCCTCCACCTCGTCGGGCATGGCCTGAGGCATATCAATCTTGTTGATGACAGGGATGATCTCCAAATTGTGGTCAATGGCCATATAGAGGTTGGAGATGGTCTGAGCCTGCACACCCTGTGTGGCATCGACGACAAGCAGCGCGCCCTCACAGGCAGCGATGCTCCGCGACACCTCATACGAGAAGTCCACATGTCCCGGAGTATCAATCAGGTTGAGGATATACTTCTCACCATCAAGTTCATATTCCATCTGGATGGCATGACTCTTGATAGTGATACCCCTCTCTCGTTCCAAGTCCATATTGTCGAGCATCTGTCCTTCAGTGATCTGAATGGTTTTGGTATGCTCGAGCAGCCTGTCGGCAAGTGTAGACTTCCCATGGTCGATATGGGCAATGATGCAAAAATTTCTAATGAGGTTCATGTGTCGTTTCGTAGATGTTGCAAAAATACAAAAAAATATGCTCTCAATGTCAGGAAGAGCACCGCCAATGCGGTTTTTTAAAGAAATTAAACACTTTAAATCAAACGAAATGCTTACTTTTGTACAGTTTTATCACTTCACATCATCAGTCATGAAGAAAATCACATTTATTCTCGCCCTCATGGCCACACTGGCAGCCTGCCAGGAGTCGCTCGAGGAGCGGGCCTTGCGTGAGGCCCAAGAATATACGCGGAAGTTCTGCCCGCAGCGGGTGGACGAAAACAGTACGCTCGACAGCCTGACGTTCGACACGGCCAGCCAGACCTTCACACGCTATTTCACTGTGGCGGCCGACTCACAGAGCGTGGAGCGGGCTCACCAGATGAAAGACCGCATAGAAGACGAACTCATCACCGGCATCAAGAACGACACAAGCATCAAGCCTTTCAAAGACGGGGGCTTCTCATTCCGCTTCATTGCCCGTGCCGACTTCGACCCGACCCTGATTCTCTACGACACCACGGTCAAGGCAGACGACTACCGTTGAGCTTTCACGCGGCAGAAGCGACATTCAGCCCAAAAGACACCACTGCCACACTCAGACAAGCGTGGACCAGTGGTGTCTTTTGCCGTCGGGGCCGGGCTTATCTTGCCCTACGTGCCTCCTCGAGGGCGCGACAGAGTTGGTCGGGACAGCTGGTGCTCTTCAGTCCGCACCTGATGCCGTCGAGCCGGCTCAGCACCTGGTCGACGCTCATGCCTCTCACGAGTGAGGTGATGCCCTGAAGATTGCCGTTGCAACCTCCGACGAAGGCCACATCGCGCACGATGTCGTCGTCGTCAATCTCCACCTCAATCCACTGGCTGCACGTGCCCATTGTCTTGTATGTAAACCGGGTATTGGCCATACTGTCTATTCGGGCTTCATGTTGGTGTAGACGGTCTGGACGTCGTCGAAGTCCTCCAGTTTCTCCACCATCTTGTCGATCACCTCACGCTGCTCGGGTGTCACGTCCTTCAGGTCGTTGGGGATGCGGGTAAACTCAGCACCTGTCACTTCGAAGCCCTCGCTTTCAAGATGTTTCTGGATGTCACCAAAACTCTTCGGGTCGCCGTAGATGGTGATCTCACCGTTCTCTTCATCCTCGTCAAACTCATCCTCCACGCCGTAGTCGATGAGGTCGAGAATCAGCTCGTCCATGTCGATGCCTTCCTTCACCTTGAAGGTGAACACACATTTATGGTCGAAAAGGAAACTCAGTGAGCCCTGAGTGCCCAGGTTGCCGTTGAACTTGTTGAAGACTGAGCGCACATCACCCACGGTGCGGGTGGTGTTGTCGGTGAGCGTCTCCACGAAGATGGCCACGCCGTGAGGTCCATAGCCCTCATAGTTCACTTCTTTGTAGTCGCTCTGGTCCTTGCCCATAGCGTTCTTGATTGCCCGCTCAATGTTGTCTTTGGGCATATTCTCGCGCTTGGCATTGGCGATGATTGCCCTCAGTGTCGGGTTGTTCTCAGGCTCGGGCCCACCGGCTTTCACGGCGATGCTGATCTGCTTGCCGATACGGGTGAAAGTCTTGGCCATATGGCCCCATCTCTTCAACTTTGTCGCTTTGCGATATTCAAATGCTCTTCCCATTGGAAAATGATGATTTTATGATGATTGTGAATGCTTGTCTTATCTCAACTCCGCGTTGAGCTTGGATTTCAGATTGGCAATGAGTTTGCTCATGATGGCCTCTATCTGCTTGTCCTGCAGCGTGCGCTGGTCGTCCTGCAGGATGAAGTTGACGGCGTAGCTCTTCTTGCCGGCAGGCAGGTTCTTGCCCTCATAGACGTCGAAGAGTTCCACGCTCCTGAGAAGTTTCTTCTCTGTAGCCTTGGCAATCTCAACGATCTGAGCAAACTCCACCGACTTGTCGATGAGCAGAGCCAGGTCGCGGCTCACTGCGGGATACTTGCATATCTCGGCAAACTGCACCTTATTCTTACGGATGGCCTTCATCAGGGCGGTCCAGTTGAGGTCGGCGAAATAGACCGGCTGGTCGATGCCCGCATCTTTGAGAAGTTTGCCGCTCACCACGCCCATTTCCACGAGCGGTCTGCCTCCGCGGCTCTCGATGACCGTCGACTTGGCGAAGATGTCGCTGCTGCCGGCTTTCACCACCACGCTGCCCGGCTGGACGCCCATGCGTGCCAGCACGTTCTCCACATAAGCTTTCAGCTCATAGAACGAACTGTCCTCATTGGGATGTGCCCAACTGCCGCTGACGCGCTTTCCTGTGACCCAGATGCCCAGATGATATTCCTCGCGATAGGCACGCATCGGGTCTTCGGTATTCTTCTTCTCCGGGTCGAACTGATAGCAGTTGCCAAACTCGAAGAACCTCAGGTCGCGGCACTGGCGGTTGACATTGTAGGCGATGCTCTCCAAACCGCCGAAGAGCAAGGTCTGGCGCATCACGTTGAGGTCGCTGCTGAGAGGATTCATAATCCTGACAAGAAGCTCAGGCTTGTAGGCTTCCAGCCCGTCGTAATAGGCGGCCTTGGTCAGCGAGTTGTTCATAATTTCGCAGAAGCCACAGCCCACGAGCTGCTCGGCCACAAGATTGTGAAGTTTATGCTTTTGGTCTTCCTCACCCTTGATGACCAGCGAGCTCTTCAGCTGGGTGGGTATCTCCACATTGTTATAGCCATAGATGCGGAGGATGTCTTCCACCACATCACACGGACGCTGCACGTCGACGCGATAGGCAGGCACGCGGAGCCGGAGACCTTCGGCCGTCTCGTCCTCTATCACCATCTCGAGACTGGTGACGATAGATTTCACCGTCTCTGCAGGGATATGCTTGCCAATCAACGAGTCAACGTAGTTGTATTTCAAGTCCACCACACTGTCGGCGATGGGGTTGGGATACTCGTCGCAAATCTCCATCGACACCTTGCCGCCGGCGAGCTGCTTGCACAAGATGGCTGCCTGCTTGAGCGCATAGATGATGCCGTTGGGATCGACGCCACGCTCAAAGCGGAACGAGGCGTCGGTGCTCAGTCCATGACGGCGTGCGCTCTTGCGGATCCATGTGGGATGGAAATAGGCACTCTCAAGCACCACGTCGCGGGTGGTCTCGTAGGTGCCGCTGCCCTTGCCGCCGAAGACGCCGGCGATACACATCGGCTCCTCCTCGTTGCAGATGGCCAGGTCGTGGGGACCGAGGATATGCTCCACACCGTCGAGGGTGACAAACTTGGTGCCTTCGGCCTGCGGTCTCACCACGATGTGGTGGCCTGTCACCATGTCGGCATCAAAAGTATGGAGGGGCTGGCCATAGGCCATCATCACATAGTTGGTGATGTCCACGATGTTGTTGATCGGGCGGAGGCCAATGGTGGTAAGACGGTTTTTCAGCCATTCCGGCGACTCTTTCACCTCGCAACCTGTGATGCTCACGCATGCATAGCGGCGGCAGGCCTCGCTGTTCTCTATCGTCACTTTGACGGGCAGGTCATGATTGTCGACGGTAAACTCGTCGCACGACGGCCTGTGGAGCGATGTCTCATAGCCATTCTGCTTGAGCCATGCATAGAGATCACGCGCCACACCCCAGTGAGAGAGGGCGTCGGCACGGTTGGCAGTGATGTCCACCTCAATGAGCCAGTCACTCTCAAGGTGATAATATTCTGCGGCAGGCTGGCCCACGGGGGCGTCCTCGGGCAGCACGATGATGCCGTCGTGGCTGCTGCCCACACCGATCTCGTCCTCAGCGCAAATCATGCCACACGACTCCACGCCACGGAGTTTCGACTTCTTGATGACAAACTCCTTGTCGCCGTCATAGAGCACGCAACCAAGGTCGGCCACAATGACTTTCTGGCCGGCAGCCACATTGGGAGCGCCACAGACAATCTGCGATGGCTCACCTTTGCCCAGGTCTACGGTAGTGACATGCAAATGATCGGAATTCGGGTGTGGCTCACAGGTGAGCACCTGTCCCACATAGAGCCCCTTGAGCCCTCCCTTGATACTTTGCACTTCCTCGAAGGCTCCAACCTCGAGTCCACCCGAAGTCAGCGCCGCACATACTTCCTCGGCTGACAGGTCGAAATCAACGTATTCCTTCAGCCATTTAAGAGATATATTCATTGTCTATTTGTTATTGTCGATGAAAAATCGTGCAAAATTACACATTTTTCAGCAAAACAGCAAGAATAACCTCGTAAAAATAAACCTTTCAGGCCGTTCGGGCAACTGAGCCGACTTGTGTCCTCGCAGATATTTGAGCGCTGGCAGTGCCGAAAAGGGGAAGCCTGCGGCTATTTTCTTTTCACCGGCCGGATGACATGGCCTTCATGCACAAGGTAGTAAGCATTCTCCAGATGCGACTCCACGTCTAAATCGTCAACTATGTAGTATTTAGGAGTGATTGACTTGCGAAACTTGTCGAAGAATGAATCGCTCGACGCATACCACTGGCAAGTGCCAGCCTGACTACAGACATCAAAGGCATGCCAGAGTAAAAACAATCGGGTGCGGGCCACCACGGCAAGGCATTTTTGTCCCTTAGTATTTCTGAAGAGGCACAGATAGTGCCAGGAAGGTCTCAGGTTGGTGGCAAGTTCTTCTTCCGAAGGGGCGAACGAGAGCGACACCTTCACACCGTGCTCCTTGACAATACGGTTCATGATGCGGCAATACTCCACACCATGAGTAGACGTGTCCTCAATGTGATGATAGGCGATGTAATAGTGAATCATCTCGTGCACCAATGTATCGACAAATTCCTCCTCGCTCAAGTCGTAAAGCACACTGATGCCTATCAGGAAATTCGAATAGGTCTTGTTGCCCTGTGAATCCTTTTTCACCGAATAGCGGGTGAAACCGGCTCTCCTCTTGGCCGTTGTCAAAGTAAACTTAGGCATGGGCAACGCTCCGGCAAACAAGCGGTCGTTGTATTCCGCAAACTTTGTTTTCAGATATTCAATGGTGGGTCGCATGAGTCAACTGATTTCAGGTGTGTTCTATTCTTTCTGTGTCTATGGATATGATTATATGAGATTCAAAAAACAGCATATCTATCATCTTGCATCGTTTTTTCACACCTAAATTATGGTAGGTTCAATTAATTATGTCGAGACGATTTTTGATTTTTAGTCGAGAGCAGAGTGTAAGTCGCAAAGGGAGTATAGCGGGCTATACGACCGATGA
>CADBLU010000186.1 GCA_902795605.1 uncultured Prevotellaceae bacterium
CGTCTCTACTTTGTTTGCGAAATGCCATGCCAATGTGGCGCATTCTTGCACTGAGACGGGAAGAATCCCGTCTCTACTTTGCTTGCGGAATGCCATGCCAATGTGGTGCATTCTTGCATTGAGACGGGAAGAATCCCGTCTCTACTTTGCTTGCGAAATGCCAATTCGTGTTTTATCTCTCATTGAAATAATGATGGCAGTTATTTCGAAAAAATGGAATGGAAACCATTGATTTACATAAAAATTTGCTATTTTTGCAAATTGAAAACTGATAAACGACACAAAATAACAAACCAACTATGAAGCATACATTCTATCTACTTGTTGCCGCTATGGCAATGCTCTTCACACAAGTCTGCCAGGCAGGACCTATTGGCAGCGCGCAGGCCTTGAAGAACGCACAGGCCTTCCTACAAGAGAGGGGCATCAATATCCAACCGAAAGGAATGAGACGTGCCCCCTCGGCCAATACCGACCAAGACCAGGCATCCTACTACGTCTTCAACGTAGGGGATGACGGTGGCTTCGTCATCGCATCGGGCGACGACCGCACACCCGCCGTCCTCGGCTACTCCGACAAAGGAAGCATGAACCTCGACAGCCTGCCCGACAACGTGAGGCACTGGCTGGGGTTTTATGAGAGCCTGATCCGCGGGCTTGACAAGAATGACAGCGGCAGCGACAGCAAGGCTTGTGTCCGGCGGGCAGCCACGTCGCGCACGCCTGTAAGTCCCATGCTCACATGCAAATGGGGACAAGCTAATCCATACAACAACAGTTGCCCGATAGACCCTGCCACCAACAGCAGGTGCATCACAGGCTGTGTGGCCACGGCCATGGCGCAGGTGATGTACTATCACAGGAAGAACTCCACGCGAGTGGTGGTGGAGACATTGCCGAACTACATCTGCAACAACGGGACGATAGAAGTGACGGAAGTGAAAAAGGGGACGCCCATAGACTGGGACAACATGCTCGATGACTATAAGGGTGCCGCCACAGCAGTCCAAAAGCAGGCGGTGGCTGATCTGATGCGCTACTGCGGCACCTCGATTCGAATGAGTTATGCCCCCTATGCGTCTGGAGCCTATAGCGGAACAGTACCCTACGCCCTCGTCGACTATTTCGACTATGACGACGGCGCAAGTTACAAAATGAGATGGCATTTTACAGACTCTGAGTGGGAGACAATGATTTATGACGATCTTGAGAAAGGGTATCCGGTATTATATTCGGCTTCCAGGCATACTTTTGTCATCGACGGGCACGACGGGCAAGGGTATGTCCACGTCAACTGGGGGTGGTACGGCAACGAGGACGGCTTTTTCCTGCTCACCCCCACAGATCAGGAGACAGAAACTTTGAATGGATATAATGATACTCAAGATGCTGCTTTCGGTCTGGTGCCCAACGGCGCCTTCCCCAGGTTGACCAACAAAAATATATCACTGAATGGAAGCACCGTCGTAGACATATCAACGTCAGAAGGCATCCCCGTATCGCTCGCGATGACGGTGGCCAACCTCACGGGAGAGGCAAACACTTTCGAGCAGGCGATAGGTCTCTACAAAAACGGGGAACTGCAGAGCATCGTCGAGCAATTTTCCGGCCTCAATTTCGCCGCCGGTGCGACGAAGCAGACAACCGTCTCGCTCACACTGGGGGCAGACCTGGAGAAAGGTGTCTACAGACTCGTGCCCCTGAGCAGGGCCACGGGCGCCGAGAAATGGCGGAAGAACGCCGACTTCGACAAGTTCATTACGGTTGTCATCGCCAACGGCAGCGCCAAACTGACGGTAGGAGTGCCGCCCGTTGAGGGCGACATCATCACATTCGCCAGCGACAAAGTAAAAAGCCTGTGCGTGGAGAATTGGGACACCAACGGCGACGGAGAACTGAGCAAGCAGGAGGCTGCCGCCGTGACAAGCCTCAATAACGTATTTCGGGATAAGAGTACCATCGTCTCGTTCGACGAACTGCAGTATTTCACAGGTATTACGGAGATTGGCGACTACGATTTCTCCGGATGCTCTTTGACATCCGTCATTATCCCCAAGAACGTAAAGGAAATCGGCGCAGAGGCTTTCCGCAGTTGCAACCTGAAACATATTTTCATACCCAAGAATGTAGAGAGCATCAGCGGCAGTGCCTTCTGGAATAATAAAAATGTGGAGGACATCCGGGTAGAGGACGACAATCCCAATTATAACTCCAGGAACAACTGCCACGCCTTGATTGAGAAAAAGACCAACACGCTGATGAAAGGATGCAAGAACTCGGTGATTCCCGACGGCATCACGACCATTGGCAGCCATGCGTTCGCTTATTGTTCCGGACTGACGGCAATCACGATCCCCCAGAGCGTGACAAAGATTAATACTAGAGCTTTCAATCATTGCGACGCCCTCCAAACGGTCAGTATCCCCGATGGTTTAGTAACAATAGGCGACTATGCGTTCTCTGACTGCAAGTCCCTGTCTTCCTTCGTGTTTCCCAAAGGACTGAAGGAAATAGGCTGTGGCGCATTCTCCAACACGGCTTTGAAGTCCGTCTCCATACCGGCAAATGTAACCAATATAGACGACAATCCCTTCTCCGGGTGCAATCAACTGACCTCGATAGTAGTGGCTGCCGGCAACCCGTATTATGACTCACGCAACAAGTGCAACGCCATCTTGAAAACAGACAATGACAGGCTGATCGCAGGATGCCAGACCACCGTCATTCCTCAGGGCACAAAGGCCATCGATTATCAGGCCTTTTACCATTGCAAGAATTTGACATCCGTCATTATCCCGTCCAGTGTGACTGCCATCATGAGTGAGGCTTTCAATTATTGCGAGAGACTCCAGGAGGTTGTCATTCCAGAAGGTGTGGAGGATATCGGGCGTCAAGCCTTCGCCAGCTGTTGGGGACTGAAGACCGTCATCCTGCCGTCCACCCTTGTCTCTATAAGCGACGACACCTTCTGGAACATATCTGGCATGCAATGTATCTACATCAAGGCCCTGGAGCCACCCGCCGCCACAAAGTCTTATTTGACCATAGAGTCTGATGCTATCCTCTGCGTGCCCGAGGGAAGCCTGGAGAAATACAGGAATGCCAGTTACTGGAAAGATTTCAAGTGCATCGTAGACAGTGAGCCCATCTTGTTTGAAGATGAGAACGTGGAAGACATTTGCCTCGAGAATTGGGACACCGACAGCAACGGGGTGCTCACCGTGGCGGAAGCTGCTGCCGTAGATGATTTGGGATCGGTTTTTTATGACAAGTATATCACCTCTTTCGACGAACTGAAATATTTCACGGGATTGACAGAAATCCCTTATAATGCTTTTGCCTTCTCTAGTTTAAGGTCGGTCACCTTGCCCGACAACGTGAGAACCATAGACAACCAAGCTTTTTACTATTGCAGCCTGTTGGAGCGCATCAATATTCCAGATTGGGTGCGAACCATCGAAGACAAGGCTTTTTATGGCTGCAGAAACCTGAAGACCATTGATCTCAATTGCATACTAAGTATCGGTGAAAATGCTTTTTATGACTCGGGGCTAACGTCCCTCCATATACCAGGTTCCGTAAAATATATCAACGGCAGCATCGCCGGGCATTGCAGCAAACTGGAGGAAATCACGGTAGACGGCAGCGACTGGTTTGACTCACGCGACAATTGCAACGGCATCATCTCAGGAAACACGTTGATCCAAGGCTGCAAAAATACGGTCATCCCCAATACGGTGACCAGTATCTCCTGCGACGCCTTCAAGGACTGCAACTCGCTGAAGACGCTGAGGATACCTGCGAGCGTGACCTACATCGGACAGTGCTCAGACGATCCCTTCTCAGACGAGCAAGGCAATGAGTCTCCTTTCTGGGGATGCGACAGTCTTGTCTCCATCGAGGTGGATGCCAACAACCCTGTGTATGACTCACGCGACAACTGCAATGCCATCGTCGACAAGAGAGACAACATTCTGTTATTCGGCTGCCAGACGACGGTGGTGCCCGGCAGTGTGACGGGCATCGGCAACGGAGCATTCTATCAATGCAGGAGACTGGAATATATGTCCTTACCCGAGAGCGTGAAGAGCATCGGAGAGGAGGCTTTCATTAAATGCTATATCTTGAAATCGGTTTCCATCCCCTCACGTGTGACGGAAATCGGCGACAGGGCGTTCTACGGATGCTACATGAATTCTGTCGTGGCCAAGATGAAGAAACCCATACCGATTTCAGAAACTACATTCAGCTGCTATTATGGTGCCACACTCTACGTGCCCAAGGGGTGCAAGGAAACCTATATGGCGACGGACGGCTGGAGCAAATTCAGAAATATCACGGAGATGACCGGAGTGAGGGGCGACGTGAACCAGGACGGGACGACATCCATCTCCGACGTCACGATGCTGGTGGGTATCATCATGGGCAAGGAGAGCATGACCGCACCGATGGAGGTTGCCGACATGAACGGCGACGGTTCTCTCACCGTGACCGACGTCAACGAGATTGTGAGCCTCATCCTCAAAAAGGAGTAGCCGACACCATCTTCAATCTACCGAAAGGAACTCCTTGATATGATTCGCTGAACAGAGTCACTCCACTTTGTAACAACTCTGTTCACCACGTTGGCCCTTCCTTGAACGAAACGGGAAATAGGAGGAGAAAAGGAGCTTAATCGGCCGAAGGCCGATTCTTTGTCTAATGATTGCTTCGCAAGAACCAACGGTCACTGTTCGCGAAGCGAGGGAAAGTAAATCTATAGGAAAATCAAAAATAAAAAAATTCTTCGGAAAATCTTTATTGTGAATATAGCCATCACTTCGCGAACAGTGACCGTTGTTTCTTGCTTCGCAATCTCCTATGCGTTTGGAAAAGCAGAGGTTTTTCCTCCTTTTTGTGAACGCCTTTAGGCGTTTTTTCGTGAGCGTCAGCGATTTACAAATATCAACTAACATTATTTTATATTTTTTTTCGAAGCGGAGCGGTTTTTGATTTTCTCTTCATTAACCTACGATAATTGAAAATTTAGCACTACATTTTTCCAAGAGCCATTTTTTCGAGGTCTGATAGTTTCATATACGCTGGTATCTTGGC
>CADBLU010000187.1 GCA_902795605.1 uncultured Prevotellaceae bacterium
CGACATCTATGTGATGGGCAACGGCGAGAAGTCGCAGCAGTATGAGGAGGGTGTCCTCGACGGCATCGCTCCCGCCATCGCCGCCGGAGAGCCTGTCTGCACAGAGATCTACGGCCTCGGCGGTCAGCGCCAGGGCTCACTCACCAAGGGTGTCAACATCGTGCGCCGCACCTATGGCAATGGCGTGGTGAAGACCCAGAAGGTGCTTGTGAAATAACATCAACTGCTAGTTCCCGCGGTCGTGCCGACCGTGGGAACCGCAGAAAACAATCAGGAGGATATGTCCTATGTGCGGCATATCCTCCTGAGTGTTTTTATGTGGGATTCAGTGAATGGGCATCGAGGTGATGTCTGGTTTCTTGTTGCGGTCAGAGTTTGATGTCTTTGAAACTGGTGCCGTTGACGAAGCGGTCGAGGTCGACGTGCCCTTTGATGCCCTTGATCTTCCCTTTCTCGGTATATTGCCAGATGTTGTGCTTTCCCACCCCTCGGAGCACGGGCTCGGAGGCACTGTAGCGAGCCATGAAGATGAAATACTTGTTGAACTCGGGGGCCAACTTCTCGTTGTAGAAGCGGTATTGACTGTAGATAAGGGGATATTTGCCGTATTCGGCATACATGAGGTCAATGAGTTCGCTGAGGCTCTTCTGCAACTGGGCCCTGCTTGCTCCGCGGCATCCCGACTCCTCGATGTCGATCATGGGGATGAGGTCCTGCTCGTTGCGGCGCACATTGCGGCGGAAATTCTCAAACTGCTCACGGGCCGTGCGGTTGGAGGTGAAAAAATGGTAGCTACCCACTTTCAGGCCCGCCTTTCGGGCTTGGGAGATATTGGTGCGGTAGCGCTTGTCGATGAGCGCGCGCCCCTCGGTGGCTTTGATATACACAAACTGTATGTCTTTGTCCTTGGCCACCGTCGGCCAGTCGATTTTCCCCTGATGCTTCGAGACATCGATGCCGTGGTAGTCGCTGCTGGTGACGAAAGGCAGGTCGTCAGCCCCCACCAACGACTTCAACTTATTGAATGTCGCGGGACTTAGCCATCCCAATAGGGCGAGGAAGAAAATCACGGAGACGACAATGTTGATGATCTTCCGTGTCTTCCATTTCTTCCGTGACTTCGACCTGCTCGACTTCTTAGAGCTCTTTTTCCCCTTTTTCGCACGAGTCCCGTTAGTTCTCTTAGTCTCTTTGTCTTTCTCTTTGCCTTCCATTGTCAAAAGAATAGGTGAAAAAATGCCGTGAGACCCTCCCAGATGCTTGATAATGTATAAACCAGGGCCGTGAAAATGTTTTTGCTACTCCAATAGGAGACGAGGATAGTGTTGATGTTGAACAGCAGGAACGAGAAGATGTAGAGATAGGCAAACGCCTTCGGAAATTGGTTGATGTCGGGCTGGTGGTTGCCGGTCTGTGTCTTGAAGCACATGGCATGGAAGCCGACGGTGATGCCCACCACCATGTCGTAGATCCACAATCCGTCGAACTTGATGAGCGGACGGAAGAAAAGGAAGAAGTAGGTGAAGATGGGCAGGCAATAGGGTGCCAGCGTCACAAAGACGCGTGTGATGCCCTTGCCGCTGGTCGACACTTCTCCGCCATTGTCCTGTGCCTTGAGCGAATGCACCTTGCGGAGCATCATGAGAGAGACGACGGCATGCGTGAGTTCGTGCGAGAATACTTCCAGCCATCGCATGTTCTTGTGCATGAGGATGCGCAATACGGCGTAGATGCCCACTCCGACAGCCGTCCAGAGGTACATCTCAAGGTTGCCCGTGACAGTGAGCGGTGGGGTGGGAGAGAAGATGGCTTTCACGATGCCCACCGACTCACGTATCATAAGTAGTGCCAGGACCGCAAGAATCGGCACCAGCAGGTATTTCCTGATGTTTAAAGTGGTCATTTTCTCAGTGTTGTATTTCCAATCACGGCAAAGTTACGAAAAATCTCGGAATAAAAAATGAACTTGTTCATTTTTTATTCCGAGATAGAGTAACTTCGGCTCGCAGGTTGAATGGTGACAGAACAGTGGCTTTTGTACGGACTTGCTTCATGCATGTCCGAAAAAATTTTGATCCTTTTGCTCTCAATCCAATCTTACAGGTCGATTATCTTTGCCCCGCTGAGTAAGGTGTGTGCGATGATTTTTGTGAGTGACTTCGGTGCGCCTATCCTTGTTTTTGGTGCATTTCCTGTGCGAAGATTTGCCTGCCTTCTATAAGGATATCGAGCAGTCTTTCCATGAAATCTTCTATGTCGGGAGTATTGTCAATGAACATCTCCACGGACAAGAAAACGTTGGAGTCGGTGAGGAAAGCCTTGAGTGCCTTGCGTCCCATGTTGAGCTTGTTGGCCACTTCGAGGGCATTGATCCTTTCCTCATGGCTCTCTATATTCCATATATTAGGTAGGATGATGTGGAGAAACTGCGAGTCGGTTTTCGGGTTGAGGATATAGAAGTTGCACATTTGGTATTTGAAGTGCAGGTCACCGTCATTGTCAAAGTCATAAATGAGGCCGTTGTTTTTCAGCCAGTTTTCATAAAGTTCTAAATTTGTTTCCATAAATGCAATTACAATAAAAATAGTTTTGAAATATTAGTCATCGGTGATTTCGGGCAGTTCGAATTGCGCCTGGAAGTCGGGATAGTCGTTGTGGATGTCCTGGCTCCAGTTCACTTTTTTGTCCGTATTCTCTATCTCTTGAATGATTGCCATCATTTCTTCGTCGGAGGCAATCACCTTGTTGACCAGTGACATCTCGCTGGTGGGGAGTTTTCCCTCGAGGTAAGCTCCGAGTATTTCGGCGTAAGTTCCTAATTTTTTGCTCATATCAGTCCCTCCATGATTAAGGCACGTCTGAATTGCTGTTTTGCCAGCCGGTGCTTGTTGTAGTAGTTTCTCATGTTGATGCCCAGCAGGTTGGCGGTCTCTTCGTTGGTCCTTTGTTCCACATATCTGTAGATGATAATCATTCTGTATCTGTCATTGCTCATCATATTGAGCACCTTTTCCAGGTCCTCCATATTGATGTTGGTGAGGTCGAGGCCGTTGCTGTCAATCAAGTCTCCCGCGGGGTCGGTGCCGTCAGTTCTCTCTTCTAAGGGTAGGTTCTTTTTCTTGAATAGCTGATGGCAATAGTTCTCAGTGATGATTTTAAGCCAGTAGACCAGCGTACAGTTGAATCCGAATCCTTCGAGTTTGCTGATTCTCGTCCTCTTCCCCTTGGTCATGATATAGACATAGATTTCGTTGATGAATTCTATGCAGGTCTGACAGTCGGTCTTGTATTTGTCGAAGATGGCTTTGAAGAGCGGATAGCATTTCTCATAGAGGTACACCCTGGTGATTTCTTTGTCTCTCGCCAGGATCCCCTCTACGATCTGCTTGTCGGTGAGTTGGTTGATGTCCATGCTATGTTTTGTTGTTCACGTCTTTAGCGTGCGGCATCATTGTCGAGGATCGCCTGGAAGCCCACTCGTCCGCCCTTGGCTATGCTTCCTGCCAACTCGTCCTTCATGTGGCTGTATTCATTGAGCACTTTGTCGTTGAGCGACGGTGTGGTGTTGTGGATACATTTCAGGATGGTGTCATAGGTGATGGCCTCGTCGCGGAGTGCTGAGATGAGGGCGGCGTCGTTGATGATGTATGCGATGTCGCTTGCCACATAGTGCTCAGTGGCCACAGAGAGAGCCTGTGTGTCGATCTCGGTGCATGGGCGGTCTTTGAGGTAGAGGTCGAACATCAGTTTGCGTGTGCGCTCATCGGGTGCCGGCACATACTCTATGATGTCGAAACGTCCTTTTCTGAGGGCGGCGGTGTCGATGAGCGAGGGCCGGTTGGTGGTGCCGATGACGAAGATTCCGCGTTTGCCGCATTCGTTCATCTGCGAGAGGAACTCATTGACCTCGCTGCTGGTGTGCTCTGTGCCAATGGCGCCGCGTCTCGGCAGCAGGGCGTCGATCTCGTCGATGCATATGATGGCAGGCTGGTTCTGCTCAGCTTTCTTGAACATGTCGGCAATCATGGTCTGTGAGCCGTGGATGAAGACACTGCCCAAGTCGGAAGATTTGACGAAGCAGAACTTGAATCCCGACTCCTCGGCGAATTTCTGGGCGAAATAGGTCTTTCCGCATCCCGGAGGTCCGTAGAGCAGCATGCCGTTGGGGATGGCGAGTTTGTAGGCCTCGGCTTTTTTCTTGTTCTTAAGCACGAAGAGCACCCTTTGCTGCAACCTGAGTTTCAGCTCCTCCATGCCTGCCACGTCGGCAAATCCGCCGCCGATGGCCACCTTGAATTCAATGTTGGCAGAGATTTGGCCTCTCTCGTCGCGCCCACTGTCCTTGGGGCCTTCAGAGTCGCCCTTGTTCTGGCCGCCTTCGGGGCCTGACGGCTCTTCTCTCGGTCTTTGTGGCTCTTCGTCGGCTTTGTCGGGAGTGGCCATGGTGTTGAGCAGTCGCTCGGCGCTGTCAATGCGCTTCTCTTTCTTGATGTGGAGTGCCTTGGCGAGCACTTTCTTCAGCCAGTCGGGCACATCGTCGCGTCCATCGAAGGAGAGAGCAGCCTTGCGGGCGTTGTACAGTTTCGTGCGCACGTCCTTGTCGGAGTCGCCTTCTTTGAGCGAGTCGTCTTCCCATGGTGCCTTCCCATAGAGCATGGCGTAGATGACGGCGGCAAAGGAGAAGACGTCTGCCTCCGGTCCGAAGCCCTCCCAGAATGTCTCCGGTGCCCTATACCACGGTTCGAGGTCGGTGATGAGGAAATCGGGTTTTGAGAGGGGATATTCAGAGAGGTGCCCCAGATCGATGAGTGTGGCGTTGTATTCCTCTCCCTCTTTGTTGATGATGATGTTGCGGGGTGTGATGTCGCAGTGCATCAGTTTCTTTGAGTGCATGAAAGCGAGTCCTCCCAGCACATGCATGGCAATCTCCACCACCTCTTCCACCGAGAAGGGGCTGCCCGACATCAGACGGGTCTCTACGAGTTCGCCCGGCACGAATTCAGTGATGACATAGGGATAGGCGGTGCCATCGACGTTGGCCGTGTCGTATTTCTCGAAGCGGATGAGGTTGGGGTGGTCGAGGCGTTTCATGAGTTGCACCTCTTTGGGCATGCCGTCGTCGCCGAAGATGTCTTTGGGCATTTCTGCGGTGATGAAGAGTTTGAGGAAATGTCTCTTCCCTTCACTGTCGGTGATGAAGTAGGTCTCGTCATACATTCCTTTCTTGATGAAGGTCTGTACGTTGTAGCTCTCAAATGGTTGGTTTTCTCTAAGTATGCTCATATTATTTTATGTTAGTTGTTTCGAAATTAGATATGTCTTGTCAGAATAGGCAGTTGATGAATCCCATGATGAAACCCAGGGCGGCGCCGAGCCATACGATGGCTTTCAGCTCTTTGTCCATCACCTCGAAGATGATTTTCTCGGCCTCGGCCATCTCCATCTCGTTGATACGGTCCTCGATGATGCGGCTGATGTCGACGGCGGCGAGGATGCGCGGCAGCTGCTCGGTGATGAGTTGCTCGTAGAGGGCCACGAGTGAGTCGCGTGCGCGTGCCAGGTCTTCGTCCTTGCCCTCGAGCAGACTGCACATCTGCTTGTCGAGCAGCGACTTTGTCTCTGTCTCCACGAGGTCGCCCACGATGTCGCGGGCATTGTTGTGGAGGATCTCGTTGATATGCTTGGCCAGGTTGCGCTCCACGGGCTGCGCCAAGGCGTTGATGAACTGCGAGGTGGCGTTGGTGCCGCTTTTGCCGAAGGTGCGCTCGATGAACCGGCCTATCTTGTCGCCGAAGCCTCCGCCGTGGCCGATGCCCTCCTCTTTGAGGGTGTCGCCGATGCCGCTTCCGAAGTGCTTCATCTTCTCCATCACCGACGTCACCGCCACGTGCGCGATTTTGTCGCCTGCCTCGCTCTCGGCGATTCGCTTGTAGACGAGTTCGGAGAGGTCGGCGCTGCCTTTGTCGGCCAACTGGCTGATGTCCTCTTCAGAGAGATAGTGACTGAGAAACTGCCTCAGCGTCTCCTTGTTGCGTTTCTGTTTGGCGATGAACTTGTCGATGGCGGTGCTGATTTTGCCGAGCATCTCGTCGGAGAGGAGACTGCGCCTCATCACCTCCTTGTTCATCAGGTTGGCGCTGATGGCCTCGCCCACAGAGGCGGCGATGCGCCCTTTCTCTTTGGGGATGATGCCGGGTGTGAACGGCACTCGATGTCCCATCACGTATTTTTCGTGGTGTGGTCTGAAGAGCATTCGGATGGCCAATGCGTTGGTGATATATCCTATCACTCCTCCCACTATGGGTGCTACTATCAGTGATGTCATCTTCTTTCTTTTATTGTCTTTGGCACTTGTTGAGTGTCTTTCAATTTATAAGAGGCCTGAAAAATTGTTTTTCTATTGTTGTTTTTGGTATTTGCCAACAAAGTTATCATTTTTTTCTGAATAAAGTGATATTTTGTGCTTTTTTTCATCTATTTTCACCTCATTTTTTTTCGATGGCTTCCAATCTTTGATTCTTATTTAATGAGCCATAAGCAAAACAAAATCTCCCGAAGTTGCGTCCTGTTTAACATTTTTTGTTAAATTTCCTGGGAAGAGTAGCGTTTCAGCGAACTTTTGTACGGACATGCTGTCGTTACTTGCCTTATGCATGTCCGAACGCCGAAAAAAACGCCAAAAATGCGTAGGGGCTTGCTTTATGCATGTCCGAACGGTCTGAACGCCAAAGATGATTGCTACGCAAGAAATCCAATGAAAAATCTAAAGTAAAAAAATCAGACGAAAAATCTGCTTTGTCATAAATGACAAAAATAACGCCAAAAATGTGTAGGGACTTGCTTCATGCATGTCCGAACGCCGAAAATAACGCCAAAAATGTGTAGGGATATGCTTCATGCATGTCCAAACGCCGAAAATGCATGTCTGACGTCGTATATGATTGCTACGCAAGAAATCCAATGAAAAATCTAAAGTAAAAAAATCAGACGAAAAATCTGCTTTGTCATAGATGACAAAAATAACGACAAAAATGTGTAGGGACTTGCTTCATGCATGTCCGAACGCCGAAAATAACGCCAAACATGTGTAGGGGCTTGCTTTATGCATGTCCGAACGCCGAAAATGCATGTCTGAACGTCAAAGATGATTGCTACGCAAGAAATCCAATGAAAAATCTAAAGTAAAAAAATCAGACGAAAAATCTGCTTTGTCATGAATGACAAATCAAACGTTGAGGACATGCTTTTTTGAAAGATTTTACTGTTCGATTTTCTCGTTGATTTACTATCCCTCGCTTCGCGAACAGTGACCGTTGATTCTTGTGTAGCAATCCCTATGTGCCTGATGAGTCGGATATAAATGTGGAGGCCGACAGTTAAAAACTATATTCGCTGAACTATTACCGTGGCATAAGAAAAATGGATTTTCTTTCTCCGATAGACCTGTATATGGATATTTTTGTCTAAATTTGCGGGGGAATTTTCGAAGACAACATCAGAGGCAGTTAGCTCTTGCCCGATCCCGATTCCTGAAATGATTCAATGAAGTCTCAAGAAATGAAAATCTTCTCTAAGTCCGGCACATCATCGCTGTTGCGGCGTAGCCTCCCCTTTCTATGGGTGTTGGTGGCCGGTGTGGCGCTTGTGCTCTTCGAGTCCGTCTATCTGCGTCGGGTGGAAGAGCTCAACCTGTTTTTGTCCACCCCTCTGTTTTTCCGTGAGTGTCTGCTGGTGCCAGGCGGCATGCTGTCGTGGGCGGGCGCTTTCCTCACCCAACTCTTTCATGTGCCGCTCTTGGGCGTGGCGGTGCTTTGTTTGCTGTGGGCCCTGCTGATGCTGCTCATGGTGGCCGCTTTCCGTCTGCCGGCGCGCTGGTGGGCGGTCACGCTCATTCCCGTGTCGATGCTGCTGATTTCGGACGTCTACCTCGGCTACTGGATTTTCTATATGAAGTTGCGCGGCTATTTCTTTGTGGCCACCCTCGGTCTGATGGTGGCGGTGGTCATGGCGCTCGTCTATCGTGTGCTGCCGCGCTATGTACGCACGGTGGTGACGGCAGTCATGGTGTGCTGCCTCTATCCCGTGGCCGGTTTCTATGCCTTGCTCGGTGCTCTGCTCATCGCCGTGATGAGCTGGCGCGTGGCCGACGGCAAACTGATGGCACTGGCCGACAGTGTCTGGGCTTTGTTAGTGGCTGTCTCTGTGCCGCTGCTCTGCTATCGTCTGGTCTTCCACGAGACCCACTTCGACAATATCTACTGGGCGGGGTTGCCCGTTTTCCGGATGCGTCAGGAAAACTATCCCCTCTACAACCTGCCCTATGTGGTGATGGTGCTCAGTCTTGTACTGATGGCCGCCTCCACCCGCCGCGGCGGTGCCACTACTGTCACTGCTGCTGGTGCCGCCTCGTCCGAAGCAAAGGGCAACAAGCGAGTGGCGGGGTGGCTGTCCGCGACCTTGATGGCGGTGCTTGCCCTTGTGGTGGCCGTCTGTTGGTATAAGGACGGCAATTTCCACCGTGAGTTGCGCATGAGCCGCTGCGTGAGCGAGTGCGACTGGGCTGGTGTGCTCGACGTGGCACGGAGCAGCAAGACGGAGCCCACACGCTCGATGTGGATGATGAAAAACCTCGCGCTCACCCGTCAGGGTCGCATCGGCGAGGAGATGTACGACTATCCCAACGGTGCTGCCAAGCCCCGTGCGCCCTTCGATTGCCGCATTGCGCAGACAGAGGGCAAGGCGCTCTATTTCAACTACGGCCTGCCCAACTTCTGCTATCGCTGGTGCATAGAGAATGGTGTGGTGTATGGCTGGACTGTGGAGGAACTCAAGTTTCTCACGAAGTGCATGCTGCTCAATGGCGAGTTCACGGCGGCTCAGAAATTCATCAGCCTGCTCAAGAAGACGCTTTTCCACAAGAAGTGGGCAAAGCGCTACGAAGAGTATGTGCACAATCCCGCAGCCATGACGGAGGACGAGGAACTGCTCCCCGTGGTGCGCCTGCTTACGCGCGAAGATTACATCGACTCCGACAACGGACAGGTGGAGCGTTTCCTCATCGAGCATCTGGCCGGCACAGAGAGCGAGTCGCCGGAGCTGCAGGAGCAGACATTAGTGGCCGCCATGCAGATGCGCAACATCGACCTCTTCTGGCTCCGTTTCTATCAGTATGTGCAGTTGCACCAGGATGAGCCGGTGCCCACGCTCTACCAGCAGTCCGCCTGTCTTTTCGGCGGTATGGACAAGAAGGTGGATGCTGCCAAGATGCCTTTCGACAAAGGGGTGGTGGAGAGCTGCTCCGCCTTTATGGAGGAGTTCCGCGGCCATCGCGAGCGCGGCCTGCCCATGGAAGACATCAAGAGGCTGATGCACGACCGCTTCTGGCGCACCTATTATTATGACTATTTCTTTAATACTTATCAGCAGGAGGTTTACTGATATGAGAAAATGGCAGATATTTTTGATGGCCTGCCTGCTGCTGGCCGCCTGCGGCAAGGTCAGTGTGCCGGAGCAATATGAGACGATGGACCTGTTGCCCAAGATCTATCCCGACTATACCGATGTCACCGTGCCGTGCAATATCGCACCGCTGTGCTTTGAGCAGTTGCTTGACGTCGACGAGACGGTGACGCGGTTCACCGCCGGCGATGCCGAGATTGTCTACAGCGGTGTGAAGGCCTGTCCGGAGGTGGACGATTGGCGTGAACTTACCTCCCGGGCCGTCGGGGGCGATATCCACGTGGAGATATACGTGCTGAAAGACGGCCGTTGGGTGAGGTTCAAACCCTTCGATATCCATGTCTCTCCCGACAGCATCGACCCCTACCTGAGTTACCGTCTCATCTCGCCCTCTTTCGTAGCCTATGAGGAGTTGACGCTCAACCAGCGCTGCCTGGAGGACTTCGACGAGCGGGTGATGGTGGACAACATGCTCTGCTCGACGGAGAGTGGAGGGCAGTGCGTCAACTGCCACAATTTCCAGCAGTACAACCCCCGGCGCATGCAGTTCCACGCCCGTCAGAACCATGGCGGCACCGTCATCCTCTACGACGGCAAGGTGGAGAAAATCAACATGCAGAGCGACTCGCTCCTCTCCGCCGGTGTCTATCCCTCGTGGCATCCCACACTCCCGCTCATCGCTTATTCCACCGACAAGACGATGCAGAGCTTCCACACCAGCGGACTCAACAAGGTAGAGGTCTTCGACTCCGAGAGCGACCTCATCCTCTACGACGTGGAGCGCCATGAGGTGTCGACGGTGCAGCGGCTGCCCGGCGAGTTGGAGGTGTTCCCGTTCTGGGCTCCCGACGGCCGCAGCCTCTATTTCTGCAGCGCTCATTTTGAGTATCCGGGCGGTGAGACCGACGCGTCTGAGATAGCCATGCGGCATAACGAACTGAAATATAACCTCTACCGCCTCTCGTTCGACCCCGCCACGAGACAGTTTGGTGAGCGTGAACTCGTCTACGATGCCCAGGGCAAAGGCATGAGTGCCACTCTGCCGCGCATCTCGCCCGACGGCCGCTGGCTGATGTTCGCACTGGGTGAGGCGGGGTGCTTCCATATCTGGCACCATGATGCCGACCTGTGGTTGATGGACTTGCGGACGGGTGAGGCGAGAGAGATGGATGAGCTCAACAGCGACAAGACGGAGAGTTATCACTCATGGTCGAGCAACGGCCGGTGGGTGGTGTTCTCCTCACGGCGCAACGACGGCAATTTCACCCGTCCTTTCTTCGCTCATGTCGACACGGCCGGCCATGCCACGAAACCTTTCGAACTGCCTGAGCTCAACCCCGACAAGCACCGTCAGATGATGAAGAGCTACAACGTGCCCGAACTGATGCGCGGGCGCGTGGAGGTGACTCCCCAGCAGATGGCCGATGTGCTCAAGGGCGAAGGCACGCCGGTGAAGTTTGTGAGCCGATGATCAGAACATATTTTATAGGATGCGCTTTGCGTAGAAATCCCGCTGGCTTTTGTACGGACATGCAGTAAGGCCTTGCTTTATGCATGTCCGAACGCCAAAGATGTCTGTCCGAAAGCCTAAGATGATTGCTACGCAAGAAATCCAATGAAAAATCTAAAATAAAAAAAATCAGACGAAAAATCTGCTTTGTCATGAATGACAAAGCAAACGTTGAGGACATGTATTTTTGAAAGATTTTACTGTTCGAATTTATCGTTGATTTACTTTCCCTCACTTCGCGAACAGTGACCGTTGGTTCTTGCGTAGCAATCCCTCAGAATTAATCAGATCAGACTGACCAAGGGCAATAATATACGCTCCACCATTTCAGTCCTTTGTACGGACATGCAGAAGGGGCTTGCTTTATGTATGTCCGCTTAGTTCCTATAGTTGCAACAGGCCCTTTGGCATGCATGTCCGAAAACTTTTTGCTCCCCATCCAATCGTAGGTCGGAATCTTACGGAAAAACGTATTCAGGCGAAATCCGTAAAAATGGTAGGAAAATCAGCATTCGGTATACGTTCTTTTTTCAGTTTTCCTCTTACTTTTGCAGCGGAATTTATTGGAAAACGATTATGATGAGAAAACGTAACTGTCTGTTAATTGCCATCCTTTGGGCAATGGCACTTTGCATCCCCGCACCGGTTGAGGCTGCCGTCACCGCCGCCTCCGACACTCCCGCCACTTTGGTGGTGTACTATAGTTATACTGGTAATTGCCGGTCTATAGCCGGCATCCTGGCAGACTTCACCGGCGCCGACCTGCTTGAGATCCTACCTGCTGAGGAAGGCGTCAGGTATGAGGCCAACAACTATGCCATCGGCAGTCAAATGATTTCGGCCATCCGCCAACATCCCGACGATGCTGCCAGCTATCCCGGCATCAAGCCCGTGGACAAAGACCTCTCTCCCTATGAGAATATCCTCATCGTCACCCCCTTGTGGTGGAGCAATATGGCCGCCATCATGCAGTCCTACCTCTTCAGTTATGGTGACCAGATGGCTGGAAAGAATGTGGGGCTTGTCGTGTCGAGTCACAGTAGTGGCATCAGCAGTGTGGTGGCCGATGCTAAGCGTCTGCTGCCTGATGTTGTCTGGGCCGGAGATGCTCTGTGGATCAACAACAGCAATTTCTCACGCCGGAGCACCCTTGTGCAGGATTGGGCCGGCACCCTTGCGCTGCGTGAGAAGAAGCAGACGGCAGCGATGTATATCACCATCGGAGGGCAGACCGTGTCGGCCACGCTCGTCGACAACAGTTCGACAGAGGCGCTCGTCAACGCTCTGCGCCAGGGGCCCATCACCTATGAGGCCCACGACTACGGTGGCTTCGAGAAAGTGGGACCTCTCGGACGTTCTTTCCCCCAGAACAATGAACCCGTCACCACGGAGCCGGGCGACCTCATTCTCTATCAGGGCAACAACCTCTGCATTTACTACGATACCAATTCCTGGAATTTCACCCGTCTTGGAAAGATAGACCGCATCACTCAGGCCGAACTCAAGCGCTTTGTGCGTGCCGGCGAGGGCAACGTTTCGGTCACCCTCTCGCTGACCAGACCCGATGAGGAGGAAGGACATCGGTTGGCAGGCGATGCCAACATGGACGGCGATGTGAACGTGACCGATGTGATGACGGTGGTGAGGTCGGTGCTTGGTCATACGCCCGCCATCTTCAGTGTGGTCAATGCCGACTGCAATGGCGACAAGGAGGTCAACGTGACCGACGTCATGTCCATCGTCAACATCATCCTCGGGCGTAGTGCCCAGTGAAAGCGGGGTCTGCGGCAGGTGCTCTTCCACACTGCTGGCATGACAGGTTGTCCGCGAACATGAATGGGTCTTTTTCATCGAAAAACTTGGCGATACGCTGTAAATGCACTATTTTTGTAAAAAATAGTATTTGTTGAACGCTTTTTCGCCGAATGACATGGAAAAGAAGAAATGCTACCACCTGAAGTATGAGTGTCTCATCCGCCGATGTGTCATTGCCATGTCGCTCTGCCTCGTCGCTTTGTCTGCATTGGCTCAATCGGAGGAGGAGCCGTCCCACTTAGAGAATGAGCTCAAGTGGGCCGTAGGCGGGGTTTTCATGATGATGGCGCCGGAAGTTGACCACCATTATTTCGACAAAAACGTGGAGCGTTACATTCCGCAGACACCGACGGTGTGGCTCGGTTCGGCAAGAATCACTGATGATGTCATGGGAGGCCACCAGTCACCGTTTCATCTGCGAAGCGGCTTCCCTAAAAAAGTGGCTGGCGGCTTAACCCTCCTGCAATTATCCAGAAACCTTTACCGGGGGATGGCCGGTTATTCTGTGGGATTACAGTTTGAGGGTGCCACCTACGACCTCATGCTCGACCATGTGGCCAAAGGGGTGGGCGACCGTGTGGATTTCATTCCCGCAGAGGCGGAATTGCGGTCGAACGAACTTTCAGTATATTCCTTTCGCATACCGTTGATGGTGGGTGTGCAGACCCCTCGCCGCTGGCTTTCCCTGCAGACGGGTTTGGGGCTGTGGGCTGGCGGCAACGAGTATGAATATCAAGTCAAAAGGCATAAGCGTTCTGAGTATCACAATCTTCATACCTATCACGTCGGTGCGCAGTGGCTGTTGGCGGCTGGCATCGGACCGGTCTCTGTCTGCTATTCCCAGCATCTCACGCCTCTTTTCCGCCTCACTGACGGTACAAAGGCCTATCCATCCTCACTCACCTTCGGGCTGGACATTTGGTATTTGATGTGTCGGCTGACTCATTCGAAAAAGTGATAGAAGAGGGGAGAGATTGGAAGATGGGGAGATAAGAAGTTGGGGAGTTTAGGAGCTTGGACAATACTTTTGCAAGCGATGGGCATTCGAGAAAATTGTTTTATACCTTAGGAGTTGAGGAGTTTCTAAGGGTTGGAGACTGTGGCCTGTTTCTAAGCTAAATGATTGCTTCGCAAGAAATCCAAAGGAAAATCCAAAATTAAAAAATCAGACGAAAAATCTGATTTGTCAAGAATGACAAATCAAACGTTGACGATATGCATTTTTGAAAGATTTTCATCAGACTGACCAAGGGCGATAATATGCGCACCGCCATTTGGTGCTTTTGTACGGACATGCATAAAGCAAGCCCCTACAGTTGCACACGCCAAAGGGCTTAATCTTCAGTAACCATTCTGCGAATATTGTTTTTAACACAAATTCCCACGAATTTATCAAAAATTTCAACAATATGAGGTAGTTCTTGTAATTCCTCCAAGTTTTGCACGCTTGTAAGTAAAAATTTCCGTATAATTATATGGCAATTATATGTTATAGTACTATTCGAGGAATAGTTACAATCTTCAATCTTTTTCCCAATTATTCTTAAATCTTTTGTGAATAATAAACAAATTTTCAGAATTGTCATTATATTTGCCTACAATTGCACTATGACTATTTATTACTATAAAATTTTGTGAAATCATAAAGCCTAAATCGAGAATGAAAAAGAAAAGACTTAGTTTACTGACCGTGCTGCTATCCTTATGTGCAGCAACGTTTGCTCAGGGGCTGAAAGATGCCTACAAAGACTATTTCCTGATTGGCGTGGCCGTCAACCAACGCAATGTGACCAACGCAGAACAGCAGGCGCTCATCAAGAGAGAGTTCAGCAGTATGACTGCCGAGAACGACATGAAACCGGAGCCCACGGAACCCCGGCAGGGACAGTTCAACTGGGAGGGCGCCGACCGCATCGCCAACTTCGCGCGCCAGAACGGCATCAAGCTGCGCGGC
>CADBLU010000188.1 GCA_902795605.1 uncultured Prevotellaceae bacterium
ATAGCGGGCTATACGACCGATGAGACTTGACGCTATGCGCCGAATAAAAACAAAAAGCGACCGAAATAGAATCTATCGAATACGGCTATATAAATAAACAGAATTAATAGAACATACCTATAGTTGTCTGCCGTAAACTGCTATCTCTTAGCCAAGGCATAGGCAAAGGCCGCCACAATGGCATAGCCTGCCAGAGGAATGACAAAAGGCAACGTCATGCTGCCGCTATGATCGGCCACCATTCCCATGAGCATGAATCCGCATCCTCCCACGGGAGTCATCATCAGCAGTGAGGAAGCACTCTTGGTGAGGCTGCCGAGTCCGCGCAAGGCAAGGGAGAAGATGGTGGGAAACATCATCGCCTCAAAAAGATAGTTGACTATCAGCGCATAGATCGACAGTTTGCCGAAGCCACACATCACGACCAGTATGCATGCCAGCGTGACGACGGCGCAGATGAGCAGCATCACCTCTGCCCGCACATAACGCATAATGGCGCTGCAGATGAAGCGTCCGCACATGAAAATGACAAGCGCGAGACTGATGATCCGTGAAGCCATGTTCTTATCCATCCAGCCCTCTCCGGTGACAAAATTGACGAAATAACTGTTGATGGAGATTTCCGCCACTTCATAGGCCAGCAGGGCGATGAGTCCAAACACAAACAGACGATGCTTGAACAATGCTTTCAGGCGGACAGACAGCGAACCAGCGGCGGCTCCGTCATCCTTGGCATGAATCTCAGGCAACTTGACAAACGAGAAGGTCACCGCCACCGCCATGACGATGATGCCGATGACCATATAGGGCACCGACACATTGCCGCTGGTACCATCATTGCGGAAAAGATACTGTCCCACCAAGAGTGTGGCCATGAAACAACCCATTCCGTTGAATGTCTGCGAGAGATTGAGCCTGCTTGACGCCGTCGCCTCAGGACCAAGTTCGGTCGCATAGGGATTGGCCGCTGTCTCCAGGAATACCAGTCCGCATCCTATGACGAACAGCGACACAAGAAAAGCGTTGAACGTGGCCAATTGCATGGCAGGGACAAAGGACAGCGACCCGAGTCCGAACACCACCAGGCCCAAAACGACTCCACGCCGGTAGCCATAGCGGTTGATGAACATGCCCGCCGGGATGGCCATGATAAAATAGCCCAGGTAAGTGGTGACTTGTATCAGTGACGACTGTGTGATGGTGATGTGAAACTCATCCTGGAAATGCTTGTTGAGTACATCGAGTATGGCCCTGGCAAATCCCCACAGGAAGAAGAGAGTAGTGATGAGAATAAAAGGCAACACATACTCCTTACTGATTAGTTTCGGCTTGTTTGAGCCCATTTTTCTTGTGTCCATTTTTCCTTGAATAGAAAAAGGGAGAACCGGCATGTGAGACGATCATGCACCCCGGTACCTCCCAATGAATAAATGATTGAAAGAATTTTTTAAGAGAAGAATCCCAACAGCGTACCCGCTGCCACGGCAGAACCGATGACACCAGCCACATTCGGACCCATGGCATGCATAAGCAGGAAATTGTGGCGGTCGTATTCAAGACCGAGGTTGTTGGAGATACGCGCGCTCATCGGCACGGCGCTCACACCGGCATTTCCAATGAGGGGATTGATTTTCTTATCTTCAGGCAAGAAAAGGTTCATGAGTTTGACGAACAGCACACCGCTGGAACTGGCAATGACGAATGCCATGGCTCCAAGGAAGAAAATCTTGATGGTGTTGAGTGTCAGGAACTCACTGGCCTGAGTAGAGCATCCCACGGTCAGTCCGAGCAGGATGACGACGATGTCGTTGAGAGAACTGCCGGCCGTCTTCGCTAGACGGGTGGTCTTGCCACTCTCTTTGAGAAGATTGCCGAAGAACAGCATGCCCAGCAGAGGCAGACCCGACGGCACGAGGAACGTGGTAAGGAGCAGACCGATGATGGGGAAGAGGATGCGCTCTGTCTGGCTGACATGACGCGAGGGCTTCATGTGGATGACCCGCTCTTTCTTTGTGGTGAGCAACCGCATGAGCGGCGGCTGTATCACAGGCACCAGAGCCATATAGGAATAGGCGCACACTGCGATGGCACCCATCAAGTTGGGACAGAGTTTCGATGAGAGGAAGATGGCCGTAGGACCGTCGGCGCCACCGATAATGGCGATACCGGCAGCCTGGTTGGGTTCAAATCCGAGGGCAAGAGCCACCATGTAGGCGCCGAAGATGCCGAACTGAGCGGCAGCACCTATCAAGACAAGTTTGGGATTGCTGATGAGCGACGAGAAGTCGGTCATTGCGCCGATGCCGAGAAAGACGAGTGGGGGATACCATCCCTGTCTCACACCTTGATAAAAGATGTTGAGCACGGAGTTGTCCTCATAGAGACCAATCTCAAGGCCTGCGTCAGCCTTGAAGGGGATATTGCCCAGGATGATGCCCAAGCCAATGGGCACAAGAAGCAACGGCTCGAAATCCTTTCTGATAGCCAGCCAGATGAAAATGCTTCCCACCACGATCATGATGAGGTTGGGAATCGTGGCATTGGCGAATCCTGTATACGTCAGGAAGTCGAAAAACTTGGTAGAAACGAATTCAAGAAACCCCATGACGCTATCCTATTGTGACGAGAACGGCACCCTCCATGACAGTGTCGCCACGTGTTACTAATACTGATGTTATCTTTCCGTCGTTGTCGGCCTCGATGTTGTTTTGCATCTTCATGGCCTCAAGGACGATGACCGTATCACCTTTCTTCACCGTGTCGCCCACGGCCACCTTCACCTCGGTGATGGTGCCTGGGAGCGGCGCGAGCACCTTTGTGCCAGAGCCGGGAGCGGCCTTGGGCTTGATGGCGGGTGCCTTCTCCTCACTCTTGGGAGCGGCAGCGGGTGCGCTGACAGTGACTTTGCGGGGAGCCGGCTTGGCTTTCACAGGAGTCGTCAACTCCACCTCAAACGGCCTGCCGTTGACGGTCACCTTGGCCATGTTGCCCTCTATCTCTTCTATCTCTACGATGTAGTCTTTTCCGTCGACTTTATATTGATATTTGTTCATTGTATTGTTGATTATCGATTTATACTCTTGTCCATTTGGTTGCTTTGGGAATAATGGTGATGATGTCACTCTCATGGTCGTGGATATCATCCAGATATTCCTTGATGGCCATGGAGATGACAGCCACGCAGACATCGGTGTCGTCAGTGGAAGCACCCTGAGCCACCTCTCCGGGGAAGGCGCGCTCATCCTCGTCGTCTTGAGCAGCCATCATCCGGTCTTTGTGCGCCTTCTTGGCCGTGTCGTGCTTCTCACGCTGCTTGCGTCCCATGATACGGCCGAAGATGGTGAAGAATATCCACAGAAGGGCGAGGCAGGAGAAGACGATACCCATGGAGAGGACGGTAATGCCTATGCCGTGTGGGTCGTCGTGCTTGATCTGAGAAATCTTGTTCTCTGTCAGATGGATGTAATTCTCAATACCCGGAGTGACGGCATCGGGCGTCTTCACTTCCCACTCGTCAGCGCCGTCGCTTTGGCGGGCATAGGAAGTGTTTTCTCCCAATGGGACAGGGACGGTGACAGAGTCTACAAGGTCAACACCATTGCCCTCATAAAGACCTATCCATACAGTCTTTGAGGCATCGATAGTGGAGGCAAGATGAGCAGCTCCCTTGGCGGGATTGCTGTTGAGGAAAAGAATGAGATGCTGCCTGCCGCCAATATTGGAGCGAGTGAAATTGTTGGGTATCACACTCATCTTTGCCACACGCTCTGGGACGGTCAGGCTCTTGTCAAGAACGGCAGTATCCGTGGCGATATACATGCCGCGCACATTGAACGTGGTGAACGACACATTGGCCAACTCTATCCATGCCAGATGTGTGTCGTATTCGTCCACAATGTTTGCTGTATTGTTTGTCATCACCTCATTGATCTTGATGTTTTTGGCTCCTTGGGCCATCGCACCGACCGAGGACAATACAAATAAGACAGTCAGTAATTTGATTTTTTTCATGAAATATATTATATTAAGCAAGTCTTCGAGAGTCTGCCTTCATCGGCAAAAGAATAGGACAATAATCTGTGCCAGGAATATCCTCAGGAACATGGTCAGCGGATAGACGGTGGAGTAGCCGATACCGGGAGCTTCACGGGAGCACACCTGATTGGCATAGGCCAAGGCAGGAGGATCGGTGTAGGTGCCGGCTATCATACCCATCACCATGAAATAGTTGAACTTGTAGACCATTTTGGCAATCGGACCGATAATCAGGATAGGTATCACAGTGATAAGGAATCCGGTATAGACATATTTTAGTCCGTCGCCGGAGGCCACCGTATCCCAGAATCCCGCTCCTGCCTTGATGCCCACACTGGCCAAGAACAAGACGAGACCTATCTCTCGCAACATCATATTGGCACTCGTCGTCGTATAGGTGACAAGTTTCACCCTATAGCCGAAACGACCGATGAGGATGGCGATAATCAGCGGACCGCCAGCAAGACCGAGTTTCATCGGAACCGGCATTCCGGGGATAGCAATGGGGAGACTGCCGAAAATGATACCTACCATGATTCCGATAAAGATGGTGGCGATATTGGGCGCATCAAGACGCTTCACCGAGTTGCCCATCATTTCCGCGATGCGATTGACATTGTCTTCGGGGCCGACCACCATGATACGGTCGCCGATGTGGAAATGGTGGTTACGTCCGGCAAAGAGGTCCATGCCGTGGCGGGTGATGCGGGTGACATTGACTCCGTAGACACTGGAGAAATGCATTTTGCCCAGCGTCTTGCCGTTCATCGAAGGATTGGTGACCACGATACGCCGTGAGACCATCGGCTGCTTCTCAAGCTCCACGTTCCACTCGGCGTCGATCTCAGGACCGATGAATGCCTTGATTGGCTCAGAGTCGGCCTCGGCACACACAATCAGCAATTCGTCATCCACTTCGAAGATTGTATTGCGGTTGGGAATGCTCACCTGACCGTCGTGGAGATATCTGGAGCAGACAAAGTCGCGGTTGAGAAACTCGCTGATTTGCATCAGCGTGCGTCCTGCCAAGTAGGAGTTCGCCACGCGAAGGTGCATCATAAGCGGCTTGGCATGCGGATTCTCAGCCTCTTCGGCCGATAATTTCTTCTCTTCTTCCTCAAGGTTGCTGCGTGTGAGATAGCGCACTGCCACCGTGGCGAGAATGATGCCCGTGACACCTAAAGGATAGGCACAGGCATAGCCCGAGGCAATCTGCGGAATCTCTCCATCGCTGAAGACAGCCCCGATGGCCTCGGTGGCAGCACCCAGACCGGGCGTATTGGTCACAGCTCCATAGAGCGTGCCAATCATCATTGGCAGGTTGGTCTTGTCGGATGTATCGAAGAAAATGAAATAGCAGGCGAACATCACCAGGATGTTGAGGAGGATAGCGGCGATGGAGAGTCCGTTGAGCGTTATGCCGTCTTTTTTGAAACTCTCAAAGAAACCCGGTCCCACTTGCATACCGATCATGAACACGAAAAGTATCAGTCCGAAGTCCTGACAGAAATTGAGAATTGTGGTGGGCGCCGTGAAGTGAATGTGCCCGGCCACGATACCGGCAAAGAGGACAAAAGTGACACCGAGGGAGATGCCGCAAACCTTGATTTTGCCTAAATAGACACCAATGGCAATCACCACAGCATATAGCAAAACCACATGTGCTACAGAATCCGTCGCAGTGAATAGATCAATAAGCCAATCCATTTATTCATTTGAATTAAGAAAATCGAGGCAAAAATACTCATTTTTTTGCGCAAAACATAATTTTTGTGCATTTATTTATAGGTGCATCAAAAAGATTTTTATTTTTTCACCTTTCTCTTTTAATTTATTCGATTATTTTTTATTGTATCCGGAAAAAATACTATCTTTGCATCTTGATATTAAAGAAGAATCATGTTGATTATTCTTATAAAACTTATATAATTATCATTTCGCTATGTCAAACAACAAGGAAAAACTCTTCACCGAGTTTCAAGCACCGACAACTCAAGAATGGCTAGACAAAATTCAAGTCGACCTGAAAGGTGCTGATTTCAACAAACGGCTCGTATGGAGAACCAATGAAGGCTTCAACGTGCAGCCTTTCTATCGCAGAGAGGACGTCGTCAAACTAAAGACTCCCGATGCTCTCCCTGGTGAATTCCCCTTCGTGCGTGGCAACAAGAAAGACAGCAACGTGTGGTATGTGCGCCAGAATATCCTGGCTGAAGATGCAGCTGCTGCCAACGCCAAGGCTCTCGACATTCTCAACAAAGGCATCGACTCGCTCGGGTTCCGCATTCCCGGCAGTAAGCTGAGTGCCGAGTTTATCGCCACACTGTTGAAGGATATTGAATGTGAATACATTGAGGTGAACTTCCAGACCTGCGCCAAGCACACGCTGCAGCTGGTGGAACTCCTGAAGGCTTATTTCGAGGAAAAGGGCTACAAGAAAGAGAATCTCGTGGGCAGCGTCTGCTTTGACCCCATTGAGAAGATGCTCATGAAAGGCAAGGACGTGACTCCGCTGCTCGACACCGCACGTGAGGTGGTGGAAGCTCTCAAGGACTATCCGCAATTCCGTTGTATCTCCGTCAACTCTGAGTCGCTCAACAATTCAGGCGCCTATATCGTGCAGGAACTGGCCTATGCCTTGTCCTGGGGCAACGAGTATATGCAGTTGCTCACCGAGGCTGGCGTCGATGCCGACCTCGCCGCCAAGAAGATCAAGTTCAACATGGGTGTCAGCGAGAACTATTTCATGGAGTTGGCAAAATTCCGCGCCGCCCGTCTGCTTTGGGCACAGATTGTGAAGCAGTATGAGCCGAAATGCGACTGCGCAGGCCAGATGATTGTCAATGCCACCACATCGAGATACAACCAGACGGTCTTCGACAGCTATGTGAACCTGTTGCGCTCACAGACAGAGGCGATGAGTGCCACACTGGCAGGTATCCACTCACTTGTGGTCACACCGTTCGACGTGCCCTATGAGCAGCCCACCGACTTCTCCGAGCGTATCGCCCGCAATCAGCAGCTCCTTCTGAAGGAGGAATGCCATTTCGGTCAGGTGGTCGACCCAGGAGCCGGCTCCTACTACATCGAGCACCTCACCAACAGTCTGGCCGCCGAGGCATGGAAGATTTTCCTGCAAGTGGAAGAGGAGGGAGGATTCCTCGCCGCCGTCAAGGAAGGTAAAATCCAGGACATCATCAACGAGACCAACAAGAAGCGTCATGCCGATGCCGCCAAGCGCAAGGAATTCATCCTCGGCACCAACCAATTCCCCAATTTCACCGAGAAATCCGAGGGCAAGCAAGGGTTGGAAGGCTGCAAGAAATGCTGCTCGGGCGAAGAGCCTGCCTTCAAGTCGATTGAGGCCACCCGTCTCGCCGCCGATTTCGAGGAGCTCCGCATCCACACCGAGAAGACGAAAGTTCCCACAGCATTCATGCTCACTATCGGCAATCTGGCCATGCGCCAGGCCCGTGCCCAGTTCTCGTGCAACTTCCTTGCCTGCGCAGGTTATAAGGTAATGGACAACCTGGGATTCAAGACTGTGGAAGAGGGCGTGGATGCCGCACTGGAAGCCGGTGCTGACATCGTCGTGCTCTGCTCCAGTGATGATGAGTATGTCGAATATGCCATCCCCGCCTATCAGTATCTCAACGGCAGGGCCATGTTTGTCGTGGCAGGCGCTCCGGCATGCATGGACGACCTGAAGGCCGCCGGAATAGAGAATTTCATCCACGTGCGCTGCAACGTGCTCGAGACCCTGAAAGAATACAATGCCAAGTTGGGAATCTAAGTAAACACACAATGTCATGAGAAAGAATTTTAAAGAAATAGATATTTTTGCCGGTATTGAGCCCAAAGACGGTGAACAATGGCAAGCAGCCAACGGCATTGAATACAACTGGAAGACACCTGAGCACATCGAGGTGAAACCTGTCTACACCAAAGAAGACCTGGAGGGGATGGAGCACCTCGACTTCGCCGCAGGTATCCCGCCCTATCTCCGTGGCCCGTACTCCATGATGTACCCGTTCCGCCCGTGGACCATCCGCCAGTATGCCGGATTCTCCACCGCCGAGGAATCGAACGCCTTCTATCGCCGTAACCTCGCTTCTGGACAGAAAGGTCTCTCCGTGGCCTTCGACCTGCCCACACACCGTGGTTATGACCCCGACAATGCCCGCGTGGTGGGTGATGTGGGTAAGGCTGGTGTGTCTATCTGCAATGAAGAGAACATGAAGGTGCTCTTCTCGGGTATTCCTCTCAACAAGATGTCGGTGTCGATGACTATGA
>CADBLU010000189.1 GCA_902795605.1 uncultured Prevotellaceae bacterium
GAACGAACTGGGCATGGCCACTTGCAGATGGGTATATCCCGGCATGAGCACGTCCTTGTAGCGGTTGCTCTTGGCGATGAGTTCGTCGAAGAGGTCCTTCACGGCCTCGGCGATGTCCTTCAGCTGCCGGCGGGTGAACAGTTTCAGGTCGACGAGCACCTGGTCGTTGCGCGAGCGCCCGCTGTGTATCATCTTTCCCATATCACCCAACTGCCTTGTGAGCATGAGCTCCACCTGTGAGTGCACATCCTCCACTCCGTCCTCGATGACAAATTTCCCCTGCTCGCAGAGGGCGTAGATGTCTTTCAACGCCGCGAGCAGTTGCCGCAACTCGTCGGCCTTGAGCAGACCGATAGACTCGAGCATGGTGATATGTGCCATCGACCCGAGCACGTCGTAGGGTGCCAGATAGAGGTCCATCTCGCGGTCGCGGCCCACGGTGAAGCGCTCTATCTCGCTATTGACTTCAAAATCCTTCTCCCAAAGTTTGCTTGCCATAAATGTCCGGTTTTAAAGACTATTCATACGTTCCCGCAGCGATGGCATCGGCGAGTTTCTCCAGGCCGGCCTGCAGCGGTTTTGAAATCATTCCTCTCACAAAGGGGTTGAGGTCGGCCTTGATGGTCAACTTCATCTTGCAAGAGGTCTCGGTCACGGGCAGCAACTGCACCCACAGATTGAAGGGCAGCGGCGAACTCACCGTCTCGTATTTGATTGTTTTGGGAGCCTCGCGGTCGCAGATACGGATGGAGATGCTGCCCACCGGCGGCACGCTCATGGTGATGGAGTCGTTCTCGAAGATAATCTCCTCGCGCTGTTCCTCGGGCAGACGGTCGCGCACCTCCTCACTGAGGGCGAGGTCGCTCAGCCGATGGTAGACAGCCTCCTGCGGATAGGGAATCTCGCGGATGCTGCTCTCGTATTTTGTATCCATAAATGTAATGTTTTTTAGAGTTTTGACAATCAGACAGCCAGCAACATCTTATTCCGGTGCCTGCCAGTGAGCGGGGTCGCTGCGCCATTCGCCGAGCAATTTCACGTCGGCCTCGGTGATGTATCCTGTCTCAAGGGCGATGGCCACCACATGCTCATAGTCGGTGAGGGTGACAAGGGTGACACCCGCCTCCTCAAAGGCTTTCTTCGCCACGTCGAAGCCGTAGGTATACGAAGCCACCATTCCCACCACCTCACAGCCGTGGCGCCTGATGGCCTCTACCGCCTTCAGGCTGCTGCCGCCGGTGGAGATAAGGTCTTCGACGACCACCACCTTCGTACCGGGTTTCAGTTCACCCTCGATGAGGTTCTCCATACCATGGTCCTTGGGTTTGCTTCTCACATAGACGAAGGGCAGGGCAAGCGCGTCGGCCACGAGAGCCCCTTGCGGGATGGCACCTGTAGCCACTCCGGCCACGGCCTCGGCCTCAGGGAAATGCGCCATCACGGCATGAGTGAGATTGAGTTTCACGAAGTTTCTCAGTCCAGGATAAGAGAGAGTCTTTCGGTTGTCGCAGTAGAAGGGAGATTTCCATCCCGATGCCCATGTGAAGGGGTTGTTGGGCTGCAACTTGATGGCCTTGATGTCCAGTAGGCGTTGTGCGAAGTCTTTTTTCAGGTTGTCCATATCTCTGTATGTAAATGGTTGAGACTGCAAAATTAGGAAAAAAAAGTGAGATATCGCGGCCGATGACACAAAAATGCGGAAAATAGCGGATGGAGCCATACAAAGGGAAGGCCCGCCCGTCATTCACTTCACCACACCGAGCGACATGACGCTTACCTTCACACCGCCGGCTTCTACCATGGGAGCCACACATGAGCAGACGGTAGCCCCAGAGGTCACGATATCGTCGACCACGAGTACATGGCGCCCATGGAGGTCGACGCGGCCGGTGAGACGGAATGCTCCCTCCACATTTTCCATCCGCTGGCGGAGGCTCTTGCGCGTCTGGCTATCGGTGAAGGCAACACGCTCCACCGCCCGTGGCTCCACCCTCAGTCCGGTCACGTCGGCCACGCCTTTTGCCACCTCCAGACTCTGATTGTAGCCTCGCTGCCGGAGACGCTTCCGGGCCAGCGGCACAGGAACGATGAGGTCGATGCCCTCGAAGAATCCGTCGGCCGAGAATTCCTCAGCCGCCATCCGCCCCATGGCAAAGCCTGTCTCGGGCTGGTCGTAGTATTTCAGGTTGTGGATGATACGGCTCACCTCTGAGCCCGCCTCATAATAGAAGAGGGCAGCCGCCCGCTCTACGGGGATACGTCCCCAGAAACGCCGTGCCATGGGGTTGTCGTAGGCATTGGCAGAGAAGAAGGTGCGCGGCAGATGCAGGTTGCAGGCAGAGCAGAGCACCTGCTCTCCGGCGGCCAGACGTGCCCCGCAGACAGCACATGCCTGCGGTGCGATGAGGTTGAGCAGGCGGTGCCAGAAACTAATCGTCATCGCCGTCCTCCATCCCATTATCGTCGTCGACGTCAAGGCACTGGCGGATGATGTCCATCGTGAAACCGCGGCTCATGGCGAAGCGCACCAGACGGCCGTTCTGCTCATAGTCGCTCAGTCCGCGCAGCGTGCGCCGCTTCGACTGCAGCAGTGGGCGCAGCGCAGCCAGATAGTCGGCATCGTCGACACTATCGAGCACAGGCAGATACACCTGCCGGTCTATCCGCTTAGCCATCAGGGCCTGCTCCACTTTCCGCCGTCCCCACCGGTTGTGCGTCACCTTCTCGCGCACGAAGAGACGACAGTAGCGCTCCTCGTCCACATACCGCTCTGCCACCAGATAGGCCATGACGCGTGCCTGGGCCTCCTCGTCGAGGCCCCACCGCCGCATCTTCTCTGTCATATCCCAGGCACAGTGCTCAGCGCGAGCACAGAGCGCCGTCAAGCGCAACAGCGCCTCCTTTTCGTTCACTTCTTTCATGGTCAAGGGTCTTTCATGTGTTTCCGGAAGGACAGGCTCGCACAAAGCGGGGCTTCCCATACTGGTCGGGGCGGGTCTCCACCTGTGCGTACCCCTGCCGGCGGAGCATCGCCGCCACGTCATCGGCATACCGCTCATGGCACTCGAAATAGAGTGCTCCGCCAGCTTTCAGCGCAGAAGCGGCATAGCGGGCGATGGCATCATAAAAGAGCAAAGGATGGCCATCGGGCACAAACAGGGCCACCGAAGGCTCATAGCCCGTCACATTGGGATGCATCGCGGAGGCCTCACTCTCGCAGATGTAAGGAGGATTAGACACCACCACATCCCAACGGTCAGCCGCCATGCCCGAAGCGTCCGGCAGCAGGATGTCGCGCCGCTCCACGGTCACCTTGGCACCATAAGCCTCGGCATTGAGACGCGTCAGGCGGAGAGCCTCAGAAGCGATGTCCCATGCCGTCACACTGGCATCCTGGAGGGCGAGAGCGAGCGAGACGGCGATACATCCGCTGCCGCAACCCACATCGAGCACTCTCCGGGCTTTTGGCTGCCGCTCTATCACCCACTGACAGAGCACCTCGGTCTCTGGCCTCGGGATGAGCACGCCAGGCCCCACTTGTAGCCTGCGCCCCATGAACCACTCGTATCCAAGCACATATTGCAAGGGTTCGGCTTTCTCCAACCGTCGCATCATCGACTCAAGTTGTGTGAGTTGCGCCGCATCGAGTCTCGCCATACCATCGCACAGCAGGTCGGCCAACGACAGCCCAAAACACTCTTCCATCATGCGGCGCACGATGGCTTTTGCCTCACCCGCCTCATAGATGGGAGTGAGCCGATGCCACAATTGGGCGTATGTCGGTATTTGGTTCTCAGACACTTTGCTGCCTCTTTGATCTTTATCCGGCCGCTAAGGTAGGAAAAAAAAGCGAGAATCCCGAGAGACTATGTGGATTTTCTAGATTTTCTAGAGATTCTAGTTTTCCGTAACTACTCAGTCATGCGACATTGCTTCTTAGGAGAAAACCAAAGGTCCCACCTAAGAAGTAATTGCTTCGATAAAGTTCCTGTCA
>CADBLU010000190.1 GCA_902795605.1 uncultured Prevotellaceae bacterium
CACTGCTTATACTGAATCCCGCACACTCTATCTCGTACCATCCTGCTTTGGGGGCTACGAAGTTGGTCGTGACGGTGCCCACGCCTTCGAAAATCATAAAACCATATTTGGCATTCTTCTTTCCCGCAGCCGAATCATCCCCGCTTGAAGAAGTCCACTTGTCAAACACTTCTTTCAATCTGACAGGCGAGTCCCAAGGTTCATTAATAAAACCTCTCGACTGTTGGTTATTTTTAGACAAGGGCGATAGTCCTTTCGTGTAATCCCCCCAAGTGTAGGGATAACGTTTCGTACCCGTCCCGTAGGTATGATCACTCAGTGTTGAGACCGTCCAGTCATTTGCTCCGAAAAAGTCGTTAGCGTTACGGGTAAAATCCCGGTCTTTAACCAGCGACGAGATGCTTGGATTCAGTCCTATCCCGTTTGTGTTCAGCACCTCTATAAACTCGTCGAGCGATATCAAGCGCCACTGATAGAGTTTCTGTATTTCCACTTCGTCGCCATTTCCCAACTGTAGCTTATTGGTGTTTCTCCGCACTTCAGCCGTTGTCCAGCAGGAGCGGTCGTCATCCATAAAAACAAACTGCCCGTCACCCTTGCCAACAACGCTGTTATGACATTCTCCCCAAGCGGCTCCGAGATAAAAATTCTTGCCGCCGTATGGTTGGCCATTATATGTAGAGCCTGTGCCATTAGGAGCACTTATATTAAATAGTTTAGTAGAAGATTGATACATGTAATAAGTGTAAGTCTCTGTATTAGATGCATCTTCAACTCGCTCAAAAGACCAGTTCATCGGATAAGAACCCTGTTTGCTTCCATCCATCAGGGTAGTAAGATTGATGGTGTTATAGTTAGATGCCGACCAGTTCTTATTAAACGGCTCAGGTGGCCGTGCGCAGAAACTGTTCTTTTTATCGTTCGTACTCTCGGTAATTGCTGCATTGATACGGCCGTTATTATACAAATACATGGTACGGCCAAAATCGGAAAAGAACAGACGGCCTTCCATGGCCCAGTCACCACCCTGCATGATAAAGCGACCGGTTCCCACATTATACAAAAGAAAAGGAAAGCCACTTGCCAATGTGTTGTCATCGGGGTAAGCGCTGTTTCCAATAACCGTACTTACGTCAATACCTTTCCAATTCTGACTGGTAGCCTCTGCATGTGTTTGGGCTTTTATTCCCATAGTATGAACAAAGGTCAACAGGATTGTCAACGCGCTGATTTTTAAAAGTCCTGCGCACGGGATAAATTTGCATATAAACGAATGCTTCATTTTGCTCATTGTCTTCAGATGTTTAGTTGTGTGATATCCGTCGAACAATGAACCTTCAGCCATATGGTCATGTCGCGGACAGGTAAAGTAGTCTGTAAACTGTTAGTTTTCGCATTTTTGCTTATACATGAATACAAAAATAGTATTAAAATATATTAGTTGGATATTTTTTTTGCTATTTTTAAGTTTTTTTAGTGTGATATGCTTTTTGCGAGTTGCAAACCAAGACAAATTCATAAACAAGCTTATATAAGCCTGTGTGAAAGCTCATATGCAAGTTTGGACAAATTTGTATGCAAGCACAGACAAATACTCAATTAAGGAATAAACCTTTCAGGCGATTTTGCCAATAAAATGTGAAAAGGTGACAACATGTCACACCCTCCTACGTTATGAATGGCCGTTCAGCATCCGCAACCTGGCAAAATAGGTTAAAGAAAAAGCCGCCTATGGAGCGGCTTTTCTCAACAGTTGACGAATTTCCTCTATTTTGACGTAGGGATATAAGTCATGGTAACCAATCATGCAGCGCATTCCATTCCAATAACTATACATGATGTCCTCCAGTTTCTCATGGCAGCCATACCACGTGCAGTCATGGAAACAGCGCTCATTGCGTTTCAGACCGAGTATAGATACTTTACAATAGTCCTTTTTGACCAGATTCCAGTGCCGAGCGTCACGATGGACAATGTGATAGACGTTACAGAGAATCACCCGGCCTTCATACTCCACGTAAAACTTGCCCATTCTGCCAGCGTAGACACCTTTCCAGAGACAAAGTTCACAACGATGGATTTTGGGGACCTTGACATTGGAATTATGATCCATTTGACTATGGTTGAGTTGCTCGGAGATAGGGCTTTCTTCGGACTCTTCACACAGTTTGCTATCATAATCATCAGGCGAATTGGGCATCAAGACACCTTCTTCTGAGACATGGAATTGATATTCGGGGTCCACGAAACTGCACCATATATGATACATGTCATAGCTGTTTCTCCAACCCAGTTTGCTGAACTGATGGAAAACCATATCAGCATCCATTCCGACACGCTTGGCGAGGAATTTTTTTATATATTTTCTCATCTCCCCTTTATACCAACTGCTATTAAAGTCACCGGTATTGCCACGGGAAAAAGGAAGATGTCTCACATCACCATAGTATCGTTCCACAAACTTGCGGTCATACTTCATCAGCCATTGACGGCTCTCTATCCAGCGGTACTTGTAGGAGCGTCCGAATTTTGACTTCAGCTTCTTTTCTTTTCTCTTCATTGTTGTATATGATAATCGTTACACACTCAGAAAAAGTGCATAGAACTGATCATCATCTTATGGAACTTGTAGCTTGACATTGTTGGATGTTATTACGTTCTTTATTATGATGAGAGATAGATCTTTAATGAATAAGAGAGAGTATTTCCCTTCAATCTATCATCATATCATCATTTTATCTCATCTTTTTTGTGATAACTCAAATTTCACATTTGCTCAACTTATGGATTTTAGGCTATTCCCTCGGCAGTAGATAGTCGAGCACGCTGTTCCAGTCGGGGAACTTTTCAGACCCGAAGGCTATCCATTCGCCGGCGAATTCGCTTGTACCGTGCTTGCCCCGGTCGTCGATGAGGTAGTCACCCTGACAGAGGTCCTTGTGGTGAGTGATGACCATGCGCTTGTGGAACACGTCGTCGAGATACTGCGTCACCCACTTCACCTTGTCTGCCCATGCCGTGGGGTTGCCCCATGGGGCAGTAGAAAGGATAAACAGATCATAGTGCTCCTGCAGGGCGTGCATCGCCTCTATCGCTCCTGGCATCGGCTTCATCAGGGAGAAGATTCCCGGGATGTCGTCGGGATGCCCCTCGTATTCCCTCAGTGTCTCCTCGCTCTGCTGGTCAATTCCCGATTGGAAGTCCACCAACACGTTGTCCATATCGACGAACACTCGCTTCTTACGTGGTGGCACCTTCGGTAGCTTGTCGTACTCCTCGCGTATCTCTGTGAGTATCCCACAGAGTTCCTGCTCGGTGATGATGGTCTTGTAGGGGTTGCGCTCACCGGTGGAGTGAGTAAGGGTAATGCCGCGTGTGGACATCAGAGCTGTGCGGAACCGCTCGCTTTGTTCGAACATCGCCCGATAGGCACGTCGGAGCAGCTGTTGGTACTCCTCGCTCTGGCGGTCGATGGCCTGTCCGCGCCACCACACCACCTGGTCGGTCTGCCATGAGGTGACGCTGCGCTTACGGGCGTTACCACCCTTCATCGAGCATATCTGTCGCTGCTTGTCACGGTCCTGCTGCTTGAGCGACTGCAGGAAGCCCTCCATGCTGCCGCATACCATTCCTTCAAAGCGGAAGCCATTGCTGCACAGGTTGGAGAGCACGCCGGAGGGGTACATTCCGTTGGAGCGGATGTCCAGCGTGTTCTTCTCAGGGTTGTAGAAGTTATTTTGTTGTTGGTTTTCTTCCATTGTAGTTTCCTTCGCTGAGGGCCGTCGCCCTCATGTTTTTTAGTGGTTTTTTTCAATCAATGCGTAAACTTGCGTCTCTATGCCATCTTTTGGGCATCGACGCCGTTTGTCAGTTTTTCCTTTTTATCACCAGTTGCTCTGCCGCCTTTCGCATGGCAACGAGTTCCGTTTTATCCTTGATGAAGCGGAATTTGCCGACCGCCTTCCCTTGCTGGTCGATGAAACCATAGATGGTGATTTCCTCGTCGTTTGTCATTCCGAAGCCATCTTCATCCTCGTAGTACCGACCGTCAGGGTTGATTTGCCATTTCACCTCGGCCACTCCGTTTTTGTATTTCCTGATGAAGGAGGGGAAGTGGAAGGAAAGGTTTTGGGCACGTGTGACGGCTTCGATGGGAAGTCCTTCCAGGGTTTCCCAGTCGATGTCATCCTGTGTGATGGTGCGAAGAATTTGCCTCACGTCCATAAATTCCCATGCCTGCTTTGTATGACGGTTGAGCAGGAACCGGTTTTTCCACCATCCTCCGATGACTTCACTGACCACTGCCATGCCCTCGTCCAACTCTTTTGTCTCATAGGGTCTCTCGGAGTATTTATCGGCCATAAGCAGTTGGTAGAGCTCTTCCTCGTCCGTCACATCCTCCGTCTCATCCAAAATGTCCGTATTGCTGACGTATTCTGCCACACGGCTAAATTCCTCATCATCTTCGATGACTTCAACAGTGGCGACATCCCCGTCTAAGAACCCTCTCATGAGAAAAGGGTCTTTATACTCAGGATTGCCGATGGGATAGAGGATGACATACTGATGATCTTCGAATCGGAAGATATACGACAGTTCACATTTCAGGGTGATGTCACCTTCCAAAGTGAACTCAACATAATTCTTGACTTTCTTTTCCATGTTGTTAAATGTTTTGATTGTTGCTTCTGTTTATCATGCGGATGATTTCCTTGCGCTCTCTGAACACCTCCTCGGGGATGGGTTTCACTCCATCACGCTCCGTTTTACAACGGTAGAATGCGTTCAAGGCGCGGATAATTTTGTCGGGATTCCGGCCATCCATCTCCAGATATCCTCTGAGGGGTGGGGGAGCGATGCCCTTGTCGGCGGCGTAGAACACCCAATAGAGACAGAGGGCGATGCCGGTGCGATGCAGACCCTGTGCGCAGGCGATATAGAAATTGCCGCGGTCGATGAGTTCGCAAAATGTCGGGAACAGGTTCACCATCTCCATGATGGAACTTAAGTCCTTAGCAACGGGATAGCGGAAGAAGGCCACGCCACTTTTCTCGCATAGTTCGCGGTAGTAAGGAGAGGAGTAGTCGGCCCGCAATTCTATCACTTGCTTCAGTCCCGCTTTCACCAGTTTGCTCCAAGCGTGATACTGTCTGCGGGAAGAGAGCGTGCGCCCCCTGAGACCGCCGTATGCAGGATGGATGTCGGGAATTCCGGTGGCGAGGGCGCTTTCGATGTCGAGACCGGTCGTGGCGTGGCGGTCCATCGTCTTCAGCGATGCCACCATCTCCTCCTTTCGTCTTGCCGACTTCGGAGAGACGATCTGATGGTCGTCCACCTTGCTCACGTGCCAGCCGTCGCAGAACAAGCATTTGTAAACAGCGAACGGCACCTCGTGCTTACGGGCCATGCTGTCGGCGGCTTTTTGTGCCGACTCACGGGTGGAGTAGCAGGCCTTTGCCTTGCCGTCGCTCCTGCGCTGGTGGGCATAGATGGAGAAAGCCCCCCAAGAGCGGCGGTTGAGCAGCAGGTTGCCAAACCATCCCGGCTGCCTGAGCTGGTCGGCAAGCCATGTGCCGATGTTTCTCAGTCTGATAGCCTTAAGGCTTTTGATTATTGTGCTTTCTTTCATTTGTCGATGCTGTTGTTGTCCTTACTCGTTTGCCCCTCAGGAATGTCTACACTCCTCAACTCCTACACTCCTTTCAATTTGGGAATGTGGAGCCTCAAATAGTCTTCTTTTAATGAATTGATATAATAAAGAGAGGGGGAAAAGAGCTAAAATCTATCTTTTTTATGGAGAAACAACGTTTTTTTTGCGTTTTCAAACGCATAGCCACTCTACTGTCCGCGCCTCGTGCGCCTCGGGGAGTGACAGTTTGGCGAGCATCTCCTCTATGACGCGGACGGGGACCATCTCCTCACGGGAGCGATTGCGTTCAAGCAGGCTGTCCCACGGGGTTTCGAGATAGACGATGCGCACATGAGCATGGTAGGTCTCGAAAAGAGTTACGAGCGACTCGCGCATCTGCGCCGTGATGTTGGTGGCATTCCACACGAAAGGCTGACGCTTGCGAAGGTATTCCTTGGCCTGTTCACGGGCAATATTGGCCACAGAACCTTGGTTGGCGGTAGGGGAGACCTTGAGAGAGCGGCGGAGTGCGTCGAGCGAGATGACCGGCAGGTCGGGGAGGTTGAGTCTTATCCATGTATCCTTGCCAGTTCCCGGCAGTCCGCTCAGCATGACCACTTCACCCCACGTCTCATCATAGAGTTCCTGCTTTTTCCACACATCTCGCCCTGTCAGGAAGGCCCGTTGAGTGTGGCGTGTGGGAAAAGGAAAGCCACTGTCAAGGCACTCCTCTTCCTTGGCCAGCTCCTCACACAGTGCTATCTGGTCGAGCATCTGCTGTTGGTCGTCGCACTGCCGTCCGAGCATGTCGGCCTTGCAGAGCATGCAAAGCATCCTGATGGAGAAAAAGGGCGTCATTAGGCTGTTGGCGGCCATGCGATGTAGCCTCAACCGTGCATCATCGCGGTCGATGGCATGAGGTGGGAGAGAGTGGTCTCGAATGAGCAGGCAGACGGCCTCACGCAACTTCACCAGTTCCTCCTCACCGCACAGTCCGCATTCCTTCCATAGCCATTCGCGTGCCATCCTGCTGCCTGTCGGCGCATGGTGCGGCGCTTCCCATTCGCCATTCACCTGCGTGGAGGTGACGGCCTTTCCGATGTCGTGGAGGAAGGTGGCCGCCAACAGAATCTGCTGCCGTTGCTTGTCGAGCGCCTGGTATTCGGGCAGGGCTTTCAGTGCCTCACACGTCATTTGCGTGTGCGTAAGCACGTCGCCCTCGCCATGCCATCGGGGTGACTGCATGGTGCCGCGCATGGCCTTGCCGAAGTGGTCAATGGCCTTCTGAATGAGAGGAGACAGGTCAATCATTTACGGTGTGTTCTATTCCTTCTGTTTATTTATAGCCGTATTCTCTCGATATAATTAAAGAATCCACCTTACAGGAACAATTCGTTGATGGCTTTTGTGATTCTGTTGGGCACGATGGGGCGGTCGAGCCAATGTGACTGCGACTCTTCCACGGTCTGCAGGAATGAGGCCCGCACATATTTCATCCGGTCCACCACCTCGCCGTTCTCCTCCACCTTGATATAGATGCCCTCCATCGTACGCGAACGGTCCGTCTCGCGGCACACCCTGTCGGCGTCGAGTCCCAACCGTTCGGCATCCTCCCGCAGGTGGTCGACGTGGTCTTCTGAGATGTAGAGCGAATCGCCCAGGAAAGAGAGTATTTCTTCCATGTTCTTGAAAATGCCAGAGGACAATACGGGCACTGAGCATACAGGCAGAGGGCTCAGCAACTCATGCCGCGACGGAGTGTCGAGAAACTTGCCTGTCTCGCGGTCGAGCACGTCGAACTCCATGAAATAGTGGGGCAAGAGATCGTAATAGATGGTGTGCTTGGCATACATCCATTCGCCATACATGACATAGCGGTGGCCGAGGACAGCATAGAGACGGTCCTTATGGACTGCTCCCCACTGTTTCAGCAGGTTGTAGTGGCGCTCACGATAGCCGCCCGTAAGGAAGTGGCCGCGGCTCTGCAGACGCAGTTCGCCGTCGCTAGTGAACGACACGGCGGTGTTCGCACCGTCGATTTTCTCCTCCAGCACGACATGGCGGCCTTCGATGTCGCTGAACGGACGCTGGCGCAGGTCCTCGTCGCCGGGTTGGAGGCGTGACCCCTGGATGTGCGGGGTGCGGGGGTATTTGATGATGATGTCTTCGAGTTTCATTGGTTTTTACTGATGGGTTGATGTGATGGCAGTGCCGAAGGCACAGTTTGCGGAGAAGGATTGGCACTGTGGTCGGATGATAGTTGTGCCACCATGATTCGATGGTTGGTCACCGAGATGAATTTCACTTTTTTACAGCCGTGAGCTAGAAAGAGCGATTTCAGGTCATCGTTGGAGAAGAGGTGAATATGCTCCGGGTTGTCGTCGGGTTTCGACGGCACCGACACGATGATATAGTTGCGTGCCAGCCTGACGGCGTTGCGCACCACAGCTTCCGTGTCGGGGATGTGTTCCATCACCTCCAGCATGGCCACCACGTCAAACGACTTGTCGGGGGCATTCCATGTGCAGATGTCTTCAACGACGGGATGCAGGTGGGTGATACCGCCGTCATGCAGGCATTCGAGCAGTTTGATGCGATGAGGGAGGATGTCGATGCTCGTCACCTCCAGGGTGGGGAAATCCCTGAGCAGAGGGAAGAGAAACACCCCTCTGCCGCTCCCCACGTCGAGGAGCGACTGGCATTGTCCTGCAGGGATGATGCCTTGCAGGAATCCCAGCACCGCCCTCACTCTCGGCAAGTCTTCTTTCGCCTTGAAATAATGGTCTTTGCGCTCAAGCGCGTCTGCTGTGCCCTTGTATCTTTTCTCATATCCCCGGATGTAGGCATCCAACAGGGGCGTGATATATTGCTGTTCCACTTTTTTCCCTTTTGTTGATATCTTGAAAGATGTGATTGCGATCAAGAATCTATCAGTAAAAATATTATTCAGGCCTTTTTCCTTGTGAAGCGTGAAATATGGGCAAAGATAGGGAGTTTGCATTAAACTTCCAAATATTTTATTTGTGTAAATATCTCGTTTGATGTACAGGCCCTACTATGTGTGGTTAAGTAGGTTTCCTGAGCTGGGGTACTTTTACCGACCGCTAAAAGTACGATTTAGAGAGAGAAAATCCAAATTATTTCTGTCAAATCATCATATTCAAGAAAAAGTATGTATATTTGCAATAGAGAAGTTGTTTCACCTATTTGAGTCATTTACAAGCCTAACCATCCGTGCCGGCATGGCATGGGAAAAAAGAAGAACATGAAAAAAACATTGATATTCGCGCTGATACTGCTCTGTAGTCTTGTGGTCCGGGCAGAGTCTTTCACCGAGAATTTCGAGTCGGGGCTGCCTTCTTCGGCCCCTTCCTCAGAGACCCAGGTGTCGCTTGCCTCGGGCATGTGGACAATTAAGGGTGTCTGCGTCAAAAAGGATAATGGCAGCCAACGGGCGGCCATGAGCACCAATGCCTACCTCATCACACCACCGCTCTCACAGCCGTCGCGCATCACCCTCAAACATCGTGCCTCAGGCAACGGCAAAACACTGGTGGTGGATAAGTCCGTCGACGGAGGCGCCACATGGACCCCACTCGGCACATCGACCGTGTCGTCGTCGACGCCCTACGGCAGCAGTTCGTTCAAGGCCAATTCTGCCGAAGAGGACACGACGGTGAAAATACGCTTCACTTGCCAAAACGGCACCATTTATCTCGATGACATAGATATTACCATCAACGCGGCCAGTGGCAACACTCCCACCGACCCTGACGATCCCACCTACATCACTGAGGGGGTGCCAGTGCCCACAAGACCGTTCACAGAGGCGCTTCACACTTATTTCATCGCTCCTGACGGCAATGACGAGACGGGCGACGGCTCAATGGAGCGCCCTTGGTTCAACCTGCAGTATGCCGTGGACCGGGCAGTGGCCGGTGACCATATCGTGTGCCGCGGCGGTACATATCAACCGACCATGAGGAAGGACGGCAAAAAACTCACCGTGCGCATCACCACCTCGGGCACCGCCGAGAGACCTATCGTCATCAGAAACTACGAAGACGAGAAACCCGTGTTCGACTTCGTCCGACAACTGACAGAGCAGAGCATTGGCGACCGCGGCATACTCATCACGGGCAATTACTGGTGGCTCTTCGGCCTGCATATCACTCATGCCGCCGACAATGGCATAAAACTTGAGGGTTCGCACAACCGCATTGAGCGGTGCGAGTTTTCATACAACCTCGACACGGGCCTTCAGTTGGGCTTCGGCCACAAGTTCAGCGACTCTTTCCCCAATCTCAGCGCAAACGACGGCACCTACTGCGCGTACAATGATGTCATCGACTGCGACTCCCATCACAACTGCGACTACGACACCAACTATGGGTCCGACGCGGATGGCTTCGCATGCAAGATGCACAACGGCAAGGGCAACAGGTTCATCAGGTGCAGGGCATGGCACAACAGCGACGACGCATGGGACCTTTACGAGACCGACTTCGACGTCATCCTAGCTGAGTGCTGGGCATGGGATTCCGGCAAGGCGGAAGACCATCTGTGGGTGAAAGACTATATCAAAAAGAGCGGGTCGATGTCTTTCTCCGGCAACGGAAATGGCATCAAACTTGGCGGCAATGGCACAGGCGGCTCTTCGAAGGGTATCCATTATGCCTACAACTGCGTGGCTTTCAACTGCAATGCCGGAAGCAGCGTGAAGGGCTTCGACTGCAACAACCACAAGGGAGGACATGTCCTCATCGGATGCCTGGCCTTCGACAACAGTTACGACTATATGTTCGAGTCGGGCGGTTCGGATGCCAACACCAAGTTTTACAACAACATCTGTCTGGGAAAGCAGGAGATTTGTGTTGGGAAGGACGACTATAATGCCATCTCCACACCTATGTCGAAGAACGGGTGGAGCAGCCATCTGGTGACAGGCATCGGCCGCGACGACTTCATCTCGCTCGATGAGGAAGATGCGCTCATGCCAAGAGCCATCGACGGATCATTGCCACGGCGTTTCGCCCGCCTTGCAAGCGACAGCAAGATGGTGGATGGCGGCAACGCCGACTATGACATCCCCGAGAGCCTGCTCGCCGATTTCCCCTTCCTGCGTCGCCCCATCACCGGTCGGCAACGTGACTTGGGGCCCTACGAACGCCCTGACAACATTGACTCGGTCTCCGATTTCCCAAGTGTCGAAAGAAAAACCGCATCTCCCAAGAAATACCTTCGCCATGGTAGCCTGTTCATCGAGAGACATGGCCTGACCTATAACGTGCTTGGGCAGAAAGTCGGAAGATGAAAGGCTCAGCCTATTTGCTCTTTGCAGAAAAAGACAGAAGTGCTTTCGCCGAGCATGCGGAAGAACTCCCGTGCGGCCCTTTTCACATAGGCGTTCTTCAGTTGATGGATGCAGCCGTGCATTTGCTTCTCTGGCGTGTCCGTGTCTGTAATGGGGATGGCTTTCAGACCCTGCTCTGCCACTACCGTACTCTCGCTGAGCAGGGTGACATAGTTGGACTCACGTATCAGCCTGAACAGCAGATAGACGGTGTTCATCTCTACCTTGATGCGGAAGTTGAAGTCCGTTTGCGCAATGGCACGCTCAAAGGCGCTGCGCGCCTGGGTGTCTTTTTTCGTTAGGGCCAGGTCGTAGTCTTGAAGTTCCGCAAAAGTGATGGATGAGCGGTTGGCAAGTGCGTGGCGGTCGTTCACGATGGCTGCCAGACGGTGATGGAACAGCACCTGACTGTCGATTCTGGGATTAGGTGTCGTGGGCTTGAAGGCAAGCACGAAGTCAAGTTCGTGGTTCTCAAGGCGGGCAATCAGGTCTGCCATTGTCGATTGCGTGACATTCATCTTCACGTGGGGGTGCTTCCGTAAAAAGGCGGTGACGGTCTCGGCCATGATGCTGGCGAAAGAGAAGGTGACCCCGATGTTCAGCTCTCCGCCGGTCAGGTTCTTCAGTTCCTCAAGCCTTTGCAGACAGTTGTCGGCCGAATGGAGTGTCTCCTTGGCGAGAGGCAGCAATTCCAAGCCTGCCTCCGTGAGAATCACCTCATGGCTGTTTCTCTGAAACAAAGGTTGCTGCAGTTCATTCTCCAACTGCAGAATCTGATGTGAGAGAGTGCTTTGGCTGATGAACAGCTCTTTGGAAGCCGTAGAGAAATTGAGTGTCTCAGCAAGCTTGACGAAATATTTCAATTGTCGTAGTTCCATATCAAATGCAAAGTAAACGGTTTTCCCCGAGAAAACCAAATGTCTATCAGTGTTTTTGTGCGAAATGTCGTATTGCTATCGAAATTATCGATAGCAGCGTTTCGTTTTTCTTTTGGTGGAGGATGCAGAACTATTCATAACCATTGGTTGCAAATACCATCAAACAGATGTAATTTTGCACTGTCAAAACAAAACAATAATTCAAATAAAGCGACAATAGATATGGACACAACAGCAATCATCACAATCGTGGCATTAAGTTTAGTAAGTTACCTTTTCTGTGTTTGGATGGCCCGTCACGACAATCTGGAGGTCAGATAAAAAGTATCCTTTTGCACATCGGCATTTATCCCTGCCGTAAATATGGAGAGACCATTGACCTCGAAAGGGGATATGGCTCTTCTGAAACCACACTCTCAGACGCTGGGAGTGTGGCTTTTTTTCACAGTCAATTCTATTGCCTCCTTGCCGGTGAGATGCTCAATCGTCATACAGAGCATCAACATACGGTGTAGACCTTTTTCTATTTCCTTTTGCAATGCCTCATCTTGGTTGGGGTTGTATCGATTGCCCAACAACCTGGCCATGGCGAGTTTCTCATCTGCTTCATCAACGATGCGGATTTGTCCGAAAGCGATGACGCTGCGGAAATAGGTGGTATATCGCTCACCGTGCACCTCGTCTTTGTCGATGACACAAAAGGACGCCTTGCAGTGTCTGCGGATGGCATCTATCTTGTGGCCTTCTACGGCACTGTGAAAATAGAGGCAACCTTCATGATAGACGAAGCTGATAGGCACCGCATAAGGGTAATCGTCGTCGCCTAACAGGGCGAGGGTGCCCGAAGTGGCGCGCTCAAGAATCTCGACACTCTCTTCTTGGGAGAGTTGCTGCCTCTGTCGGCGCATGGGTCTGAAATCGCTCATGATATTGTTTTTAGTCCTATAATCGATGCGATAAGAGTGGTCAGGAAGAACAAACGCCAGAAAGTGGCGGGTTCTTTGAAAACGAAGATGCCGACAAGCACGGCTCCGACAGCTCCTATGCCCGTCCACACGGGGTAGGCAGTCCCTAATGGCAATGTCTCAGTGGCCTTGGCCAACAAAACGGCACTCAGCACATAGAGTGCGGCAAAGCCTGTCATCCACGTCCAATACTCCGTACCGGCAATCCCCTTGGCACGGCCGAGGCAATAGGTGAATCCCACTTCACAAAGTCCGGCGAAAATCAATACAATCCAGTTCATAACAACAATCTGTTGCCTGTTTGAGGGCTGCAAGACTATCTCGGCGACTCCTTCCAAGGCAGTGCAAAGGTACGCTTATTTTTCAGAAAAACCGACTATTAAACGTGATAAATCCGCAATTCGACAGTTTCGGGACCGATGAGGGCCATGCATGCTTACTTTGGACACATTTACAACTCTATGTAGTGCAGGACGATGTCCTCATAGTGGCCGTCTTTCATCAAGAAGCCGCGAGGAATGACACCAAGCTGATGGAAGCCCAGGCGTTTGTAAAGATGGAGGGCATGGATGTTTGTTGCCACCACGGCATTGAACTGTAGGATGCGGAATCCCATCTGAGCACCCA
>CADBLU010000191.1 GCA_902795605.1 uncultured Prevotellaceae bacterium
GGACATAAAACAGTTAAACAACACTAAAATATGACCCAATTGTTTGGATTGCAACATAGAAGAGACGTCCATTCTTGGCGTCTCCCCTATAACATGTCGTCTCCCCCATGATAATGAAGAGAAAATCAAAAACCGCTGACGCTTCGAAAAAAAAGATAAAAATCTTTGTGTATCAAGCATTTTCATAAACGCATAGTCGCTATAGAAAAATGCCTAAAGGCATCACAAAAAGGAAGAAAAAGTTCTTGGCGTGGCAGGCAACATTTGATTTGTCGGACTCTGCGGACATGCATAAAGCAAGTCCCTACGACTTCTATGACATTTTCACACACGCCAAAGGGCCTATTGCAACTGTAGGGACATACTTTATGTATGTCCGCTTATTCCCAACAACTTGTCCGTATAAAAGACAAAATGAATGTAGAGACGTTCATTCTTGGCGTCTCCCCTATAACATGTCATCTCCCCCATGATAATGAAGAGAAAAACAAAAACCTCTGACGCTTCGAAAAAAATTAAAAATCTCTATGTATCAAGCATTTTCATAAACGCATAGTCGCTATAGGAAAATGCCTAAAGGCATCACAAAAAGGAAGAAAAACTTTGACCTGCACGGTTGGATTGGGAGCAAAAGTGGCCTGTAATCCCAACCAACCAAGGGGACGACAATCAAGGGGACAGGTTTTTGATAGTGAATTTTTCAAATTCAATCAAAAACCTGTCCCCTTGATTGTCGTTTGATTAACAGACTTTGAGGGTGTGTACAAATTGACACGCCCTCTTTTCATTAGTCCATAGAAGTCAGTGACTTTTCTTAAACTCATCCAACTGCTTGAAGCAGTGCCTGTTGATGAGTTCCTGCAAATGGCGGTCATGATTGTGGCGTATCAGGCACTTGTAATCGAAGACCATCATCTCGCCGTTCTTGGGGGTATAGGGTTTCCACTTCGGCAGACCCTTGGTGTTGGGATTGCCGGTGTGGGCGAAATTGGCCCATGCGCTGCTCATGAGGTCGGCAAGTCGCAAATCCCGCTTGGTGGCCTCCGGCAACTCATTTTTTGAGTGGTGAAGCGTGTTGAAACAGAACTTGAGCTCATGGCCATGCTGTGAGGCGTGAGTCACGGGCGACCTCCATGTGAACATATAAGTATAGGTGGGAGCCTTCCTGTTCTCCGCTATCGCATCGGCCGTGAGCAATGTCTTGGGACGGAAGAGCCAGTCGATGCTGACCCAGTCCTGCGGGTTGCACTCGGGATAAACCTCCCTGAATGTCTGGATATAATCGTCGGTCTCATCACCGAAGGTAGCCTGGAGCGTGGTCCTCGCCTGCGGCATGCTCATCGGCTGCTGATAGGCCGGACGCTGCAGTTCGTTGAAGGTCGTGCCAATCATGATGGGCACATCGTCGGAGATGGATGCGAACCCGGGCTGGAAAGGTTGCTGAAGCAGCGTCTGCCCGTCGGGTGTGGGACCGAATCCCCACATCATCGGCGTGCCCGGCTTTCGCGTCCCGATGCTCGCCGCCATGGCGCGCTGCCCGGCGGCATACAGTTCGGTATAGGGCACATTCTTGATGCGGTCGATATGCTCTTTGTCGATGCCCAACTCCTTCAGTACGGCCTTGCCCAACTGCTCGCTCATCGCCTTGGTGTTCACGTTGAGGATGGTGCCGCTCATAATGATGGCTTTATGGAAAAGTCCCTTCGCCACTGGCATGCAGAGCAGCGTGCCCACCTTTCCGCCACCGCCCGACTCGCCGAAGATGGTGACATTGCCGGGGTCGCCGCCAAAAGACAAGATATTGTCTTGCACCCACCGCAGGGCGGCCACCACATCGAGCATGCCCACGTTGCCCGACATCTTATACTTTTCTGAGCATGTGGACAGGTCGAGGAATCCGAGGATGTTGAGACGATGGTTGACACTCACCACGACCACATCCTTCCGGGCCAAAGCCATGCCGGGATTCCATGCCGAGGTGCCCGAGTCGAAACCGCCGCCATGCAGCCATACCATCACGGGCCTCTTGCCGCTGCTGCCGGTGGTCCACACATTGAGCACGCAGCAGTTCTTCTCCGACATCTCAGCTTCCGTCAACTGTCTGCCGCCGACCATCTGCATGGCCTGAGGCCCCCAGTGGTCGCATACAATGAGCGTATCCCATGGTGTCACGGCCATGGGCGGCTGGAAACGCTCCACCCGGGCATAGGGGATTCCAAGAAAAGCCAGCGACCCTTCCTGCTCGAATCCCTTCACCCAGCCCGACCGGGTCTGCACCACTAAGGGGTTGGGCTGTTCTCCGACTCTCGCCGCAGACTTGCCTGAAGGCTCATTTCCCCATACATTGCCACACATCAGCAATGACACTACGGCTAAAAGCCAAACTCTTCTCCCGTAAATCTTCATATCTTCTTTCGTTTTGTGGCGTATCCGTTTACGATTTTTCTCTTGTCTACTCAACTTCCAAGAGATATTTCAGCGCGTAAAATTAATGATTTTTCCTAAAACGAGAAAAGGGTATGATAGAAAAAACTAAAATATGCCCCTTTCTTTGCACTGTGGATAAAAGAAACAGAACTTGCAGATGGGCAGACAGGGCAACAACACCCATGAAAAGCACTTGACATTACCATGCACAACATATAGGAAAGCAGTACAAAAAGAGGGTATGCCTATTTTGACACACTCTCCTCCTTTTGTTTCTACATTCCCAAACTCCTGTACCCCTTCGTACTACGGAACTTGGATTCTCATATAGCTGCAACTGCTAAAAACGACTTATCATTTAGTGGTAGGCGTGACGCTCCTCGACGAACCTCCGGTAAGGGTGGCGCCGGTGGTATAGGTGCCATCCCATAGACTGGTGGCAGGATTGCTCACACCGGTACTTCCATAGACGACGGTGGCCGAGGATCCGGTAGAGAGTGCAGGACTGCTCATGAGAATGGTGGCGCGGTCGGTGCTGCGGGGAATCTTGTAACTGCACACCACCTTTCCGCTCTTGTCTTTCAAACTTAGGAAAGTGTTGGCCGTCAGCGTGACCGAGGAGAGCGACACATAAGGTTGCGAGGCCTTCGTAGGCACTCCGCCGCCGTTGCCCTGTGCACCTCCTGTGCCTATCACGGTGCCTCCGTTGACGATGAAGGCCGCATTGTCGCAGTCGAAACCTTCCTCGGGCGAGGTAGAGCCCGACGCGATGACCACACCGTCGTTGATCACGATACCTGTCGTCCTGTCATTGGAGTCGATGGCATCGTTGCCGAAAGAGTGTGCCCACACATTGCCGCCGTTGAAGGTTATGGTGGACGCGGCGTTGATGGCATCGTCGTAGGTATAGCTTTCCATCGTGCCGCCGTTGACGGTGATGGTCGACTTACTCTCCAGCCCCTCGCCGCTGTCGTTGGCCGTGCTCAATGTGAGCGTGCCGCCATTGACGGTGATGGGTCCCATACACTTCACCGCCTTGCAACTGCCGATGAATCCTTCGTTCATGCCGCCCATTCCACCAAAGCCCGATGAATTCGTACTCAAGTAGGAACCTGTGGTGCTCACGGTAAGCACCGGTCCGAGGCCTGTGCTCGCACTGCCTACGATAAGTTGGGCACCATTCACTCCGCTGACATCGCTCGTGCCCACTTTGATACCCTTACCTCCACGGGCCGACGAGAGAATGGTGATCGTGCCACCTTCGAGCCTCATGTCGCCGTCGCTCTTCAATCCGCGGCTGCCGGCGCCCTCAGTGCTGCCATTGCCCGTATAGGTTGCTCCGTCGCCGCTGAGGGTAAGGTCGTAGGTGCCACCGGTGATGGTGAGTGTGCCGTCGGCGGAGATAGCCCTGGAGGCACTGCCCGTGCCGCTGACGGTCACCTGCCCTGCCGTGCCCACATAGTCCTGGCACTTGACGGAGGTGCAGTAGGCCGGGTCGCTACCGATAATCATATAGGTACCCGAGGCTGTGTCGGTCAGCGTACCGCCACCGACCGCAACCGTGCCGTCGCTCTTGATGCCCTTGCTGATGATTCCGCTATGGCTGAGGGTGAGGTCGCCGCCACTGAGCGTCACATCGCCGTCGGCTTTCAGACAGAACGCCTTGAAGGTTTCTCCCTCCTCGGTAGCAGTCGAAGCATTGGCATAGGTGCTGGTCACATTGCTGATGCTGTAGGTGCGAGTGCCACTGTTGGTCTGATAGCTGTTGGCTATACTATAGAAAGCATCGCTGCCTGTAAGGCTGATGGTGAAAGCAGAGGTCCTGATGGTGTAGCTCACACCGCGGGAGGTATAATTGTCGCTCTTAAAATAGTAGGTGCCCGACGTGGTGGTGCCAAAGTCATAATAATAGAATGTGGTAGTCCGCCCGTTGACGGTGAAGCTGGCCTGCTGCATGAGTTGGGCCACCTGCTCACCGCTATTGTCGCAGAGATAGACATTTGTCCATGCCTGACCGCCCATCTGACCGGGACCACCACCCATGCCGCTCGTCGGGAGCGCCACATAGATACGGTAGCTACCGCTGCTGACACTGCCGCCGCTTGAAAGGTCGAGAACGCCGCCGTTGCCGTCTGCCTGGATGTCGAGCGTACCCCCTTGGATGTTGATAGCGCTGTCGGCATTCATGCCACGTCCGCCGTCGGCAGTATTGACGAGGGTGAGGGTGCCGCCGCTAATAGTGATATCGCCATTGCTGCGGATGCCAGTAGTAAAGGAAGGGTCGCTCACCGTACCTGCGTCGGTGGTCTCCTCGCTCACGAGGTAGCCTCCGCTTTGGGTGACGTGAATCGTACCGTCGCTGATGAGGATGTCGCCGTCAGACTTGAGGCCCTTCACATCAGCCCCGGTACTGTGGATGGTGATGTCGCCACCACTGACAGTCATCAGGGAGTCGCTCTTCAGAGCTGCCACATCGCTACCCGTGAGCGTAATGTCTATCGCACCGCCCTTCACCATCATCTGCCCGTCATTCTCGTCGCCCTCGAGCAGGGCCTCCACCTGGATACCGTCGCCCTGCACGCCTTCCATGGTGACGGTGCCGCCCTTCATCTCGAAATACTGTCCCACATGAATGCCGTCGCTGGCAGCCCCGAGAATATGGATGGCGCCGGTGGAACTCTTCAGTTGCAGATATTCCTTAGAACGGATGGCATGCTTGGTATTGCCTGTCACATAGAGCGTGCCACCGCCGCTCACCTCTGTATGGCCTTTGCTGTAAACAGCCGCCTTCTGTGCCCCGGCACCATCGGTGAGCGTACTGACAGTGCCGTCGGCCAATTTCAAGTTCACGCGCTTGCCATCCTCGACATCGAGGCATCCGCCCGTGGGATTGGTGAGCGTGAGGCCGTTGAGCACAATGGTGGTCTTATACGTGCCGGTGTAGGTGAACGACCCGTTGGAGCAAGTGCCGCTGAGCGATGTCACATACTCGTCGGTGGTGTTGGTGTTGACCACACTCACCATGCCGCCATTCACCGTCACGGTAAGATAGTCCTTCCAAGCCGAGGGCATTCGGTAGGTGGCACCCGTCTCGGCATAGTCGATATAGAGGGTATCGATGTCGTCGGTGTCGACAATCTCCTTGGGGGCAATGCCCTGGACAATCATGTTGACCAACAGCGACACGTCGGCTACGGTGACATCATCGTCCTCATTCACGTCAGCCACCCGCTTGTCGTAGTCCGTCTGACCATTGACGATGATGTCCATCAAGACGGTCACGTCAGACACACTGAGGGTGCCGTCACCGTTCAAATCACCTACAAATTTTGGGAAAGCCCACAAAAAGCTGCTCAAAAGCAGCACACTGGCAATGCATCTCTTGATCATATTCGCTGTCATTTAAATGCGGGGCAGTTCATCCCCACAAAAATATAGCCCCGAACGGGGGCATTCTCATATTTGTGTGCAAAAGTATGCAAAAACAGCAGACGGGCATATAAAAATCAACGAACAGCCGTTTTTATTCAGCAAAAACGATTCGTTTACACATTTGATCAAGTCGCAAAAAAAATTGAAGTCCCGCACTCCTGTAGGAGTTTGGGACTCTCCTTTCAACTTGCAAAGTTGAGAATAAGATTCTACTTGTCCCTCTACTCCAGTCCTTTCCACTGGCCACGTATCTGCTTGCACTGGGTGTAGAGCGACGGACAATTGAATACCTGATGAAGCTGACTGCCTGGCTGCAGGACAACCTCCACCTGACGTTTCTCGGTGTCCCATCCCTTGCCCATGACATAGAGATAGACCACGGTGCCGGAGCCGGAAATACGCAGTTCCTGGTGCTTGTTGACACTGGCCCTCATCTCCACGGTATAGGGCCGCTGCGGAGTATAGCCGTTGTCGGGAGTGGCGCCTTTGAGGACGGCCGCAGGCAGATAGGGCTGCAGGTAAGGGTCGTCGGTCGGGGCAAACTTAGAGGCGCTGTACTTGGTGTTGAGGATGGACGTGACTGAGCTGACATTCGAGGGATAGCACAGCAATTTCAGACATTGGAGTCCCATCTCACGGTCGCACCGATACAGTTCCATGGCCATGGGCATCATCGCCGCGGCACCATGGGGTGTCTTACCCAGGAAACGGGTATAGACGGCCTCAAACTCAGTATAGTCGGCGGGAATGTGGGTAAAGGTCACCGTGCCTGTGGCATTGGCATCGTAGGCGTCGGCAGTAAACGTCCCTTCCATCGTATAGGTATGCGACCCATAGGTGAACGTTGTCTGTTTCTTCTCTTGGGCATCTGTTGGCTGACTGGTCATAGACAAAACTCCTCCTAAAATCATACTTAAAAATTTTTTCATATTCATGTTTCTTGACTGATTTGATTCAATGATTGATGATGAATCCTATTCATTACCTCACAACGGCCTTTTGGCCGTTGATGAGATATGAAAACCATTCGAATGACAAAAATAGCGATAATTAATTGTTTATCGGCCTTTCACTACGTTAAAAGATGCAAATCTCATGGGTGAGCCAGATGACTCACCCTCATGCACATGCTGACCGTCCGCTCGTTCAAGACGGTTTGCGAAAGCCACTGCTAATAGCTGATCTGGATGTAGATATAGCTATCATCATCGGGGGCTTTCTTGGGTTATTGAGAAGATGTCTCGTCCTGTGAGTAAGAATATCAGTTGTCACAAAAATAGGGAAAAGAAAGAAGAAAGCACTTGCGAAATATACAAATCGACTTGAAGAACATGTTGCGCAAGTCTATTTCTCACAAAAAATGGAAAAGGAATCAGCCGGTTTGCTGCTTCTTCCACTCAAGAGGTGACAGCCCCGTGACCTTCTTAAAAGTACGGAAGAACCCAGACTCGCTGGCAAAACCCGACTGTGTCCAGACATTGAGCATCTTCTCGTCAGGCTTCTCCAACATCAGCTGCTGGGCATAGACGATGCGGTAATTGTTGACAAACTGCTTGAACTGTCCGCCATAACGGCTGTTAATACAGCCAGAGACTGCCGTGCGGTTGGCGCCGATGGCCTTGGCGACATCCTCCAGGCGCAGATTGCTATTAAGAAACAACCGCTGCGACTGCATAACCTCGTTGATGCGCTGCATAAGAGCATCGATGTCGGCGTCGGTGTCGGCGTCGGCATCAGTGTAGGTGTCGGCGTCGATGTCGATGGCCGCTCTCTGCTGTCGCCGCCAATAGAAGTAGAGCGCCAAAGCAAGGCAGGACAGGATGATAATGGCGATTGTCAGCAGGAGTAGCCACGAAGTGGACGACACAGGAGCAGCGGTGCCTACCCGTAGCAGCCATGCCGACGACTGAGGCTTGAAATTTCTATCCAGGATACCGCCGCAGATGAATATGTTGCCCTCTGGGGTCAATACTGGCCTCGTGCCACTGACATGACACCGCTCCTCTTGAAGGTCGGTATAATAAAGCGTGATGGGAGCAGGGCGCTGCCGATAGTCGACAGCGAGGACATAATACCGGCAGGATTGGCCTGTTCCCACTATGTAGCCTCGTCCGGCCTTCCGGTCAACAATGATGTTTGGAACGTAAGTTATTTTTTCTCCGGAGACGCCTGTCGTGGGTATTGGCGCATCGGTTGGCAGTAGTGAGAACAGGGTATCGCGAATCTCAATGATAGCCAGTTGACCAACGTCGTTGATGCCAGGCATGAGATAGGCGTAGTCGCCTTTCGACATGTCGCCGATGAATCCTTCCGTGCTGTGATTGGGGAAAAAGGCATTCCTCCACTCTTTAAGCAAAGGCACATAGAACGGCCCGCCTTTCAGACGGTCGACTATCACACTGTCGAAGGGCTCTCCCTTCACGTCCATGCTACTAAAGACAAGTGCATCATCATTGCCCACACGCAGCACATGGACAAAGCTGCGACTTGCCGTCGTTTCCTTGACGTGACGAAACTGCCGAGTTTTAGGGTCGAACATCTCTATGCCGTCGTCGCCATACCAGTTACCTGAGATAACCACCTGTCCATCACCCATCTGCTCCCCTCCAAACAAGGCGCGCTTCTGGTCAAGACAACCAAAGCCTTCGAAGGTGTGCGTTCGCGGATCATACATCTCTACCTCATAGCTCTGTCCGATACCAAGGTTCTTTTCATGGCCACCTGCCAAGAGCACGCTGCCTGAGTCAAGCAGGACTGCCATGCCGTTATCATGAGCATACACCATCTCCATCTGGTGCCACTCGCCATCGCGAAAATACTCTGCGGTGGGAGTGAGCACATAGCCCAGCGTATGGCCTCCGAACACGGTTATCTCATCGCCGACAAGAATTGTCTGGTGGCCGGCACGAGGAGTGTGCAAGTCGGGAAGGCGCTCTGCCGCAATCTTTACCATCGGGCAGGTTGTCAAGGTGCCGGCGTGGGCAATATGGACAAACAAAAGGGCTGCAAGCGCAAATAGATAACGTTTCATGGACCTTAGTATAGCATATTTGCGACAAATTTAGACAAAAAGTCGGACTAATAAGACAGTCGAAGTAAAAAGATAGCAAAAAAATGAGAAAAACACCGCTTTTGGCGGAATAAATATCGTGTTGGCCAAATTCCACACACTTCTGCCGTCCCTAAATGAACAGAACACACCTGAAGTGTCGGCGGAAGAGACGAGGACACACAGCGCTGCTGATGAATGATGGCGGATAATCATTAAAAAAACACCGAAAAGCGGCTGTTTCCCAACAATTTTTCCTACCTTTGCCATACCAATAGGTTTTTGCCACTTTTGAAATGCAACGCAAAGGCAAGTATATCTTTTGGCATCACCTCATCTTAGGCAGTCATCTGTTTCCTAAAACTTATAAAAAAGAAAAGATAAATCATGAAGAAACTATTAGGCGTTGTCATCATTTTGTGTATCGCCATACTGATGGCGCTAACCGTACCAGATATAGAGGAGCATAAGAAGGCGATGATGAAAGCCATCGCCGAATATGTGGACGAAGAGGCCACCAACATGGGCATTCCCGACAACGACATCACACGTTTGGGGAAAAAGACCGTGACAAAGACCATCGAGCATATACTGTCCTCGAAACTGAAGGAAGACAACTATGTCATTTTCAACACCACCCACATAGTGATGGAGGAAGAGAACAAATTGCTGTCACTGGGCATGTTTGGCCACGTCTTCACATTCAACAAAGATATGCTCCGTGAAGCCCTGGAAAAAAAGGCTGAAGAGAAAGCGGAGGCCAAAGCTGAGAAGAAGCGCAAAAAAGCGGAGGCCAAAGCCGAGAAGAAGCGCAAGAGAGAGGAAGCCAAAGCCGAGAAGAAGCGGCTGAAAGAGGAGAAGAAGCGCAAGAAGGAGGCAGAAAAAGCTGAGAAAGAGCGCGAGAAAGAGGCAGCCAAAGCTGAGAAAGAGCGGTTGAAAGCCGAGGAAAAAGCAAAAAAAACCGCATCTATGGGAAATTGAGAAACAGAAAAGGGATTCTCCAAAAATCTCTTTCTTATCTCAGCTTATTTTCGTATCTTTGCTTGCTAAAGATTGAAGACAAAAGAATAAAAGTGGATTCTATCAATTGATGCATAGACGCACACACCCGAAGAATAATCATTAACTGTGGTATGATGGAGAGACGCTATCCTGTAGGCATACAGACTTTCTCGGAAATCATCCGAGGCAATTACGTATATATTGACAAGACTGACCTAATGTGGCGGTTGCAACGGCTGAGCAAATATATCTTCCTCAGCCGTCCCCGACGGTTCGGCAAGTCGCTGCTCACCACCACGCTGTGCTCTTTCTTCCGTGGCGACCGAGAGTTGTTTGAAGGCCTCAAGGTGATGGAACTGGAGAAGGAGTGGAAAAGCTACCCTGTGCTCCACATCGACGTGAGCATGGCAAAGGGGCGCGAGAATATTCAGGAACTGCGCAGGGCGCTGCTCAAGGAGATGGAGCCTTTTACCGAAAAATATGGTGTCAACACTAAAGACGCCACTCCAGGAGAGGTGTTCTCAAGCCTCATCCGCCGGGCCTACGAGCAGACGGGAGAACAGGTGGTGGTGGTCATCGACGAGTACGACGCTCCGCTGCTTGAGGTGCTTCATGAGGAGGAGCAGCTTGCAGGCTACCGGCGTGTGATGCAGGAATTCTACCAATGCTTGAAGGCGCGTGAGGCGATGATCCGCTTCTGTTTCATCACCGGCATCACGAAATTCTCGCAGCTAAGTATTTTCTCCACGCTCAACAACATCACCAACATCTCGCTGCATCCGGATTTCGCTGCCATCTGCGGCATCACGGGCGAGGAGATAGAC
>CADBLU010000192.1 GCA_902795605.1 uncultured Prevotellaceae bacterium
ATTAGACTTGGCCAAGTTGGAGGCCGAGGTCTCTGTGTCTTAATCCTTGTTTTAATGGAAGATGCTCTCGGAGAATGGCGATGCTCAACGTGACAGCAAAGTCGTTGGGTCTTAATCCTTGTTTTAATGGAAGATGCTCTCGGAGCCACAAAAAATGAAAACTACTGAATTAACAACAAGTCTTAATCCTTGTTTTAATGGAAGATGCTCTCGGAGCATGAAAAAGAAATTTTATTTCAAACCAAGAGTTTGCGTCTTAATCCTTGTTTTAATGGAAGATGCTCTCGGAGGGTCGCCTCCTTGGATATTGACTCTTCAAATATCGACTGGCGTCTTAATCCTTGTTTTAATGGAAGATGCTCTCGGAGTGTGAGGCATTTATTTACGACCTAAAGAAATAAAGGTCTTAATCCTTGTTTTAATGGAAGATGCTCTCGGAGAACATCAAAGATTTGGACGATGAGGATGCCGATGATTTAGTCTTAATCCTTGTTTTAATGGAAGATGCTCTCGGAGTTTAACTACGATATTGTGCCTATTGAATAATAGGCACAGTCTTAATCCTTGTTTTAATGGAAGATGCTCTCGGAGCGAGTCTCTGAGAGAAGCGATAAAAGATTTAAAGAGCGTCTTAATCCTTGTTTTAATGGAAGATGCTCTCGGAGGACCAAATGCGGTACTGCGAGTGCCGCAAGCCAGGCAGCGAGTCTTAATCCTTGTTTTAATGGAAGATGCTCTCGGAGGGGCAAAAGACCTAATCTCCCTGTTTATGGGGGTTTTGAGCATGTAGACTTCTTTTTTCTTTACAAAACGCCACAAAAAAGTGGTCATTTTTTGAGGGTGCAAAATTACAAAGATTTTTCAATATTTCAAAGAGCGCTTTTGTTAATTATCCTTAAAATTTTCTCAATACCCTTTTCTGCTTTTTCTATCCCATTCTTTCCCCGTTCTTTTCCTTCTTAAAGATGGTGATTTTCGAGTCGCACAATCCCCCTCTTATGTTCAGAAGAACAGAGTATTTTTCGACTTTGTGATGACATCAATATTGATGGTCTTCCCAATGATTTTCATACTATTGAGCAGTTCAGTAGACACAGGGCAGATGATGATACTGTCGTGGTTATCGTAGAGTGCTTGCACCTCTGCCAGGTCATTCCTGATGGCATCATATTTCTCTCTGACGAGATCGGCGAGGAAGATAGACTTCTGAATGCGGTGGCATCCCATTCTCTCCAGATATTTCACGACATTATATCTCACTTTATCGCTTTCGATATCATACATGACGAAAAACAGCATATGATAGTCGGTTGATTGTTTCTTGTTTCCTATCACTCCCAACAGGAAGTCGACACGTTCCTCGAGGGTGGGCAGTGCGTCGAGGTTTCCTGTGGGTCTGTTGACCTCCGGTGAGTGCTCCAGGCCTGAGTTCTTCAGTTTTCTGAGCACTTCCAGATAATGGAGCGGTGTCTTATCTTTTCCCATATCAAAGCATGGCCAGGAAATTGATGATGAGTTCAGCCACAAGGTCATTGAGTTCGGGATGAGTGCCGCATCTGGGAGATTTCACTACAGAGAACCCCCTTTTGCCATAGAAGACGTTGGTCTCAGCCTCTTTCATCCCCATTTTGACCCGTATTTTCTTGCCATACTGTATACTGATGATTTCGGAGACCACGAGCCCTGTCTGCTCTATATATTTCTTCAAGTCATCAATTACCTCCACCAACTGTTGTGGCACATACGCTTCTGGTCTCTCGCTCTGTGGCCTAGCTTTAGGGTTGAGCTTTTGTCTGATTTGCGCCATCACCTCCTTGTCGGGGTCGCGCGGTCTTTCGGCTTCCTGCTCTTTTTGCACTTTCGCTTCCTCCTTGTCCTGTTCCCGCTTTGTCTCGAAAAGCGTTGCGGGGTCATCGGTAGCCAGGAAGTCGTTGATGTCCACATATTCGCAGAGAGGATTGCAGAACACCTCAGGGTCTATACTCACGAAGCAGGCCCTTGTCACGTCCGACGTACTTCTGTCGGCCACTTGCTGCAACTCATGCAGGTCGGAAAAACGGCGCAGGAATTCCTTATAGAAAAGAGAATAGAGTCCTGCGTCGTAACATCTTTCCTTCAGCCGGAACATCACCTTGAGTCCATCCTCACTGGGTGAGGCGAAACACATATACACCCTATCATCCTTGATTACTTTTTCTCTCACGTCGGACAGAGAGAATCCTTTGGCAGCGAGGTGGTCGATATCGATGATGAAAAACTCCGTATAGGCAAAGTTTTCCGTCCGACGATAAGGCGGATTGAAAATACCGCAGACCACGTAGGGCAACGACCGTTTCAGCGTGGCGTATGCCTTGGGGTTGATCTGATAGGCACTCCTGAGTTGGCGTATCTTGGCGGCAATCTCGCTTTTGGGGTGGACAAGGCTACGCATGAGATAGTCTTCCTGCATCTTCACCAGCGGGTCGGCAGCCGACTGGATATTAGTTCCTGCCATGATCATAGGTCGTAGATTTTGAATTTCTGAGCCAGTTGCTGCACATAAAGACTGAGTTGAGTGATTCGTGACCTCGTCACGCCTCCCACGGTGACCACCTCGTCGAGATAGTCATTGATCGACTGGATGAGCACCCTCCTGCCAAGTGCCTCCAACCAATAGGAGCCGTCTTCGCGAATGGAGTAATACTCGTCGGTGATAGCATTCTGCGAGATGAGCGTATAGACCACATAGTCTATCCACACCCTATAGAGTTCGATGATATCGTAGACGAGCACTGGCCTGTTGTAGTCGTCACGGTGCATGATTCCCACATAAGGGTCGATGCCAGCCTTGATGAGCGCTCCCTCTATTTTCCCATAGAGCATCCCATAGCCATAGTTGAGGAACGCATTGGTCACGTCGAAAGCCGGATGTTGAGACCGTTGGCTAAAGCGGAACGCCTCAGGCAGGAACATGTTGATGGTTTCGAAATAGATGCGAGAGGCCTGCCCCTCCCACCCTCTCAGCTGAGGTGCCACGTCATTGACCACCTCGCCGTCGAGCCGGATGATTTTCTCCCGATAGTCTTCCAACCGCCCGATATTTTTGTTGACGACAGAGGCCTGGTTCTCATCCTCTGTCTGAAAGAGGAGCATCAGAGCCTGTTGGTTTTCTATCTTCTTCATGATAACCTCCTTGATCCATACAAGGGCATCGTGGGTAAACGAAAAATTGAGCTGCCCCTTGCGGATGGTGGACACCGAACCGTATTTAGGACTCCACACCCTGGCGGCAGGATTGCCTGAACGGTCGACGAAAAGGATTTCTATCTCATGAGCCACTGCCAGCAGCACGGCGTCACTGGTCACCTGGGCACCGCGACCCACCTGAATGGTCTTGATGCCGTCGGGCGGGATGCGCTGCCGGCCATCGGCTGTGGTGACGACGAAACATTCATTATCTCTGTTGAGGGTCACTCCGAAGGTATTCAGTATCAGTTCCATGATTCTTCTATTTTATGAGTATAAGCTATAGACTCTCCTAACTAACTGTATTCCCGGAATCCGACAAACGCAAACACGGAGGTTTTCACCCCGTCGTGCTCCTCCACTTTCCGCTGGGTGGTGGAAGCCACGCAGCGGATACCTCTGCCGCGCAACATCGACACCAGTGTATAGACAAAGGTCATCTCTCCCATCACATGCACGGTAACCTCCGCCTCAGTAGTCAGTTCGCCTATACTACAAGCATATTCAGCAGCCAAACCTTGCACTTCTTCCTCAGAGGCATCGGGTGCTATCTGCGGGAAATCGAGGTCGCGTATCTCACCGATGGCCTCTGCCGCCTCACGCTGTCGATCGCCCCACGCTGAAGACGGATGATTGGATAGATTGACGAAAAGTCCTGACAACGGCTGGGGCATTTTGATTTCCACTAAGTCGATAGTCGCATTCAACACCTTGACACTCTCCTCAATCTGTGGTATATATTTTTCTTTGAGGTCAGTAAAGGTATAACTACCATTGGCATGGGCCAGCGAGTTGCGAGCAGATGTCAGTTGGTTGTATGATGGCCGCAGAGCTGTAATCATAGGCAGAGTGGCAAAATAGGAAGCTAATCGAGGATAAGCGTTAAGAGGGTATCCCCATTGGCGGGAGCGGAATGACTTGTCTGGCATCCCTAAAAGGGGAGCTACAAACTGCCGAAACGCTTTCATGTCCATGCTCTCCGGTTTCAAGTCACTCAATTTGTCGGCGATGCGATAGACTATATACTCCTGTGTCAACGGGAAAGAATGCATAAGCATGTCGTGACTGACGGTCCATCGTATGGCAGCTTCGATGTTGGCAAAGCTGTCGGTCTGAAAACCTTGAGTCTCCTGTTCCAACTGTTTCAGTATCTGAAGGATAGGCTTTGGCAACCTTTCACGTCGTTTTGCCACCTGCAGTTGTTCCCTGAATTTTTTGATAAACTGCCCCTTCTTGATTTCCTTCAGATTGATGGTCTGTATCAACCCATCCATATCTTTGATGGACTTGCTCAACTGCTTCAAAACCTGTCCGCCACAGACTCCGGCAACGGCATCGCCAAGTGCCGCCACCTTTCCAAACTCCCGCAGACTGCTTGCGAATTGATTATACTCCTGCAACCGGACAATATTAGACAGGTCAAGCACAGGAGAGAGCCGCTGCTCCACAGACATTTTTCTCACCAAAAAGGCAGGTCCCAACTTCTCGAAAGCCCCATATAGAATGGACATCACTTGGGTGCCAAGCATGAACTTCGAGAAATTGAACAGCACGACAGATAGTAAAGGGATAGAGCGGAAAGCATGGGTGACATCGAAATAAATCTGGTCGTCACGCTCCAACTTCGCATAGACAGTATCGAAAATGCCCCACACCTCACTCTCGCTGAAACCGGCTTCGATGTCAACCTCTTCAATAGAAGCCCGTAAATGAATCCTTGCCACAAGATCATCCAACCGGTGCTTCAGACCTATTTTTTCTATCTCTTCAAGAGGCTTATCCTGTCCGTTGTCCTCCCAATTGATTTCCTTTGACCCTTTCACACCTGTCTTTTCCTGAGATGTACAGAATATCAATATCTTATCGTCCTCCGTCCATTCACGACAGAGATTCTCTATCAGAACCTCCTGCACAAACCTGACAGGACATGACTCTTTACCATCAAACAAATACTTGCACTCCACATAATTGTTGGTGCCAAGAAAGGATATAAATACTTTTCTGCCCATCGTTTTCTTTCTATCTTTTATTTCTCATTGGTCTTCACCCGTTCTTGGTCAAGTATTATATAAAGATTCCTCGCCAATGACGAGTCTTTTCTTCCACTCATGCAGAAAGTCATAATTTTATGCTCCTCGCATTTCTGTTGAGCCTCAGGCCTCATCACATTAGCATCTATCACGAATAGTGCCTTGCTCGCTGTGCCGCCATAAGTCTTGCATGCCGTACGGAACTTGTCGATATGAGTCACATCATAGATTTGCGTCTTGCATTCCACAAAAAGAAGTTTGGTGCCGTCACTCACCAGCACGTCGATTTCATTTTTAGCATTGCCGTTCCTGTAAGGGAACATCACATTGGTCCAAACCTGTATGGCAGAGTTCCATTTCTTCAGCACAAGAGCCACAGAAACCTCAAACCACCTGGCATTGACCACCATCTCGCAAACGTGAGGCGAACTGATGACAAATTCGTAGGACTTCCCGTCTCTGTGCGTGCCAGAGAAAGTCACTTGGTTCTCAACTCTGTCGATGACAAGAGAAGCGCCATAGTTCAGAGTCCTTGTCTCTATGGCATTCGTCGTCGCCCTCCATGAAGCTCCTGTCAACCCAAAAAAATCACCAGGACGGCGCCTTTTCACCTCATAGATTTTATCAAGGGCTCTGATGTCGGCTTCATCATACTCCTCAATGTCAGTATAGCTTGACACCTCCTGGTGGTTGTATTTCAGAATGGTCGGGATATCGAGTTTCAATTGCAAATCCTGAACCTCAGCCTCATTGAGGTTGACAAAACAGTTGTTTTGGTCAATATAGAACAAACAGACGCCTTCACGAGCAAAAGCCGTCTTGGCGAAAGCGATGGCCCAAGGTTTCAGTCCGCCGGAAACATTCACATATACATTGTCACGGACATATTGATCCAAGAGGTCTTTGGCAAGCATCTCTGTCTGAGGATAGTCCAGATCCGGGAAAAGAACCAATTCCACTTTGCCACCATTATTTTCCGTATTTATTGCGATTTTTTCCGCATCCCTCTTACTCTGCTCTGAATGCACGAGGACAACGACATCGGGATTGACTGCGTCGATACCCACATAGACAGGCATCGGCTGTCCGCCGACCAACGATATATTCACTTTTCTCATGTCAGATAATGTTTAAACTGTTCTGGTAAAGGCTCTTGCTTGACACTCCCCATACCTATGCTGGTACTCTTGCCCAAGCCAATGCCGTCGGGAAGCACCACATTGGAGACGAAATGTAAGTCGAAAGCCCTGAAATGTACTTTCTTATAGACGATAGTGTGTTGCCGTTCGATGGAGGTCACCACCGGCACAATCTGCTGCTCAGAGGTATAGCCGATACCTTTGAAGAAAGAGAGGATATTGCCGGTCAGGATTTTCTCCAAGAAACAGATCTTGTCGGTCAGCGCCATCAGCGAGTCATAGGTCTCCACATTCTTGTCCGTCAAAGGCAGATAGTCGGTAAGACTGTAGTATTTCGGAGCATCCTCAATCTCTGGGATATAGAGGCTGCGGTCGGCATCCGTCAATGCGCATGCCACTTTCCGCTTCTGAACGACGAGGTCAAGCACCTGATGCGCCTCGAAGTATTCATAGAGAAAATCTCCCACCTCGCCGATGGCCACAATGGCCGCACAGCCACCGACACTCTTGTATTGCACCAACGGGTAGCCAAACCGATATCCACCCTCCTCGTGGTTGTGCATCAGGGGATGGACGGTATCGCCCATCGCCCTGATGACAGCCCCACGGAAGGCAGGAATCTGATTGCTTCCAAGAGGAAGGTTGAAAAGGAATTGACAAATCGGTATCATCAAAGATTCCTCACATACTCATTCAACACCTGGACTGGAACAACAGATAGATAGTGCCCCCCCTGTGGATGACTTTCACCTTGATACGGGTGCCTACCTTCAATTTTTCTTGCCTGCCGTTCATATCCACCTGAAAACTCTGCCCGTTTGGCAATTTCGCCTTGACACGACCTCTATCACAAAAACTGACCACTGCCTCCTGCAACACCTCTTTTTGAGGTGCCCTCTGTGGCCGAGAAGTAGTGGGAGGTGCTACGCGATTTGCCCCTCCTGACGATGGGGATGCTCCTTGAGTCCAACCTATCAACTCCGAATAATTGCGCAGATACTCTCCATAATAAATTCTTCTGGCTCTGTCTTCCTCTATTTTTTTCAGGCTGGCAAAGGCCTTTGGGTCAGGAAGGTATGTCAACGGCTCCGAAGGACGGGCTATGGTCATCATCGCCCTGAGTTCATTGAGTTGAGGTGTATTCTGGTATCCACGTATTTTGGATTCCATCATCTTCTCAAACACAAGACGCAGGCGGTCAATCTCGGTTTTCTCCATCCCCTCAATGCTCAACTCTACCAAGCCATATCCATAGGGTTTGCAGAAGCCCAACGAATATAAGCAGTTGTCACCGACATGGAGGGCGTAGACCAAGGCGGCCAGTTCCTCCTCACGAAGATTGTGATATCTGACCACACAGCAGAACTCACATCCAGCCTCCAACGGACGGAAAGGACTGGTATTCTGGTCCTGCCCTTCGGCTGCTGGTGGAATCTCCGCTGTCTGTCCCCTCACCGGATAGCGCTTCCATCCACGGAGTTTGGCGTCGCCGTCAAGGAATGTCTTGTACTTCACACCTTCTCTTGGATTTCTTTGGTAAATCCGCCCTTCACTACCTGCCACCTGCCGTGTGTACATCGGATAGTAGGTAGGTTTAGGACTTCCCATATAAGGAGCGCGCTCCTCGCCCACACGCGGGTTGAGGCAGAAAGCATTGGAGAACTGCACACGCCCTTTCAAGGATTCTGTCCCAATGGCGCCGAAGATGCAATCAGCCAGGTCGAATTGTGAGGTTAAATGTTGCTGGCTAAGATATTCTTTCAGATGCTTCTTGAACGGAAGTTTGAAAAGATAAGACAATCCCAAATATTGAATTTTCCCATTCTCGACGGTGAAGAAAACGGGTATCCGGCCCTGATGCCTCCAGTATCTCCAGTCTTCTGAATCCTCGTAGATAAAGCAAAAATCACTGAAGAGACCGTTTTCTTCTTTGGTATTCAGCAGATACTTGCCTTTTAGCTCGTCCCAGAAAACAAACTCAAAATACTTGCCGCTTGCTTTCCTTTGACCTTCTCTTGGCTTTCTTCTGCCCGGTTGTCCTGTTAGCACGACCGTGCCTGGCATTCCATTGGGTGAAGGCTTAACCATAGAGCGTGTATCCACTTTGTTATTTTGAGGTAAATGGACAAACCGACCGTGAAGGCTTCTGTTTCTTACAATATTGGTATATTTATATTTTGCAGTCCGGTTTCTCTCTGTCCGCAAATCTCCATTCAGCATAAATTGCTCCAAAGAATTCCTGCCATACAAGTTGAGCATCTCATCAATATCATCTGCGGCTATTCTGCCAGGGGTGCCATGGTCTTCGACGATGGCCTCACCTTTCTCCCAATCCACAATCATCCATCCGCAATGCACAGTATGAGTGCGGAAATATTCCAGATATGGATTAAAATGCAAATCTCTCATGGAATACCGCTTGTTGTTGATTTGCGACATCTTGCCGAAACTGATGATTTCCAGCACATTCCTTACCATGCCTTTGACCGATGTGGCGGGGATGAAGTAGCGTCCGTCGGCTGTGTGGCTGAATGTGACGTAATCTTCTGTTTTACGTTCTTTGTCTTCACGGGTGTGTCCGTTTCTGACAAAGATGGGGGTCACGGCCTTGAGTTTGACAGTCAGTTGCCCGGAACGTCCGTCGCGGAACGGAATGTCGTGACTGATTTTGTCTGCCCAGTCAGGGAAAAAGACCTCTTCTGAGAGAGGTACGAAATTAAATGGTGAATGCATCATTGATATCTCCTCCCTATACAAGTTGATTAAATCCTATGAAAACCAAGCGCTTAGGCATCAGTACGTCAAAGCCCTCGCACATCTCATCCTTCTCCGGCAGCCAGTATCTCAGAAATGACAGACGCCGTATACCGGGAATACGGTGGACGATGTAGTCTTCTGCCACTACGTCACCCTCACCATTGAGGTCTGCATCAGTCACATCATAACAGTAAACTTTTTGAATACCTTTGTCGTAAGCAATACGATACGACTTCCGGGCTTTCCTGTCCCACAGCAAACCTTCGATGATGAAGGCATCCTTGCGAAGGGTCACGCCCTGCGTCTTGTCGCCAAGCATCACCACAGGGGTCTGTGCGTCACTATACCACACATAACCTTCATATAAGGCCTGGGGAATGTCTTTGATTAATATATTGTTCATACTATTTCCCATTTACTTTTTCTCTCTAAATATTCCATTGCCTCGGTTGGTGCCACCACCAAGTGGCAACATTCCACTGCGTAAGTCGTCCAAGGCTTTCTCAAAAGCGCTGCGGATGGTCGCATCGCCCTTAAACGCCTCTTGTTGCACATAGATGTCAAGGGCGAGGGGTTGCATCCCTGCCCCATCAGTCACACGTTCAGTAAACAAGGCTCCATCGAGCGCTCCACCGGTAAAACGGTCAATGGACACATGATTGACAATTTTGGTGTCTCTTTCAGGCACGATAAAGTCATCCATGATCAGACGGCCACGAGTGATGACATCTTCATCATTGGCAGCTGTACCGAAAATGGCCACTACTGCCGGGTTCTTGTCTGCAGCCAATCCTCTGCCATCATCGGCATAACGCTCATTGAGCTTGTTCCACCAAAAAGCCGTGCGATGCAGCAGAGCGCCCTTGACGGAGGAGGCGGGGATGAGCGTGCCCTCTTTGAAACAGGGCCGCGGACTCTCACCTTGTGTCCATTCCACATATTCTTCTCTCACTGGTGTCATATCAGCCTCATCGTCGGAGAATCCCGAACCGAACAAGAAAAAGTCCTCTGCAAACAAGTCGACATGGAAATGCTCCCATCCATTGCTCTCTTCAGACATGGGAATGGTATAGGGTGCATAAGCGCTCCAGATGTCGGAAAGGCATGATGACTTGAGCAGATAGCTCTCCAAATCAGTTTGTTTCTGCAAGTCGAGATGCGCCGTCAGTATCGACACCACTCGCACATGGCCATAGCCGCTACGTGTGCCTGACCCCACACGGAAGTCGGGACGGGCAAGCAAATCCATCACATGAAGGAAGACATCCTTATCTGGTTGCTCTGAACAGAGTTCAGCCTCAAAGACGAAGCGGGTGCCCTTGAAAGCCACTTGTCCATCGAACTTTCCACTTTTCTCCGCAGTGCCCTTGCCGTCAATCCTCACATGCTGCCGGATGGGCATGAACCGATAATGGTCATAAAAACCATCGGTATCGTTTAAAGACTGGAGGTCATCAAGGGGTTGTCCCTCCAAGCCAACCATCACAGCGTCGGTGACAGAGAGCAATGAGCCATGGCCCTTTTTGCCCTCTTGAAACCCGAAGATGGCTTTGGCCTGTTCTTCATCGCCTATCGCATGGCGCAGCAAACCTGCCACAGAAGTTCCCGGCAGATAGGGCATACCGTTGACATCGGTAGCAACCACACTGTCTGTCATAATGCTTTTCTCGCCGGAGCCTACGGCTATCGGCGTGACCGCCTCAAGGGTAACCTTAGCCAGATGGCGGTATTTATATTTCGTGCTTTCCATCATTTTTTCTTACTTATTTTAGCCATTTCAGATGCCAGATTGACAACAGCCTCTACAGCCATTCTCACACCCAACTCTCTCTCTTTTCTTTCCACCTCATCGATAAAGGCTTTGAGCAGGTTCACACGATTGGTGCCTTTTTCCCATTTCTCCTTAGCTACGCCATGACTGAGGTAGGCAGTCGGCATTTCTCTGTCCTCATCTATAGGATCTGTCGGAGTGGGTGAATGATGCACCGTGACAGTACGTTCAAACAATTCATACCGCAATTGACCTATATCCGCACATCGCATGGCGATGGCACGGATAGCCCCCCATTGTGAAGCAAACAAGTCGGAATTGAACTGAGATTGGTTCTTATCCGCAAACTCATTGACTTTACCATAAATATATGATGTGGCAAGTTCTTGCTTCTTGCTATTGACGAGGAACGACAACAGCGGGGTATTCCGCGGTGCATCGTCCAAATTGGCTGATGGTGAACTTCCCTCTGTTTCTTGTTCATTCTTGGCAAATTGATAACAGGTTCTTCCATTTGTGGAAGCCTCAGGCTCAAGAAAATCAGGGTTGAATATCACTTTGCCGAAACCCTCATGACAATAGCTGCCCACATAAGTGGGAAGTTCCTCGGGACATTCATCGGCAGTGATGACGATGACACTCCCCTTCTCTATTCCGCACCGGTCGGTGTCGCGTGTCTGCCGCGTGAAATTCCATGGGGCATACTGAAACGTCCGAATCTGTGTCTGAGCCCAGTCGATGGAGCCTTTCACGCCGAAGTCGCTGGCGGTGGGACGGAAAGTGGGCTGCCCCTCCGCGTCGGTGAAAATCAGACGGCCATCGGCATAAACCACCACCTTCTTTTCATCTTTAATCTTTGACACTCCCACATGTGATTCAGGCTGTGAGAAGTCCGTATCCTCGATGGCCACCATCCCGTATTGCGCGGAACGGGAGCGCCCTATACGATGCTTCCCTTTCAACGACTCGACGAGGAAACCAGCCAGGTCGTCCTTGTCTGTCTCCACCTCAAAAAGAAACACTCCACCTTCGCCGAGCGACTCATAGCCATACATCTGCTCGTCGAGGGCACGGCGCTGATGTCTGTCGTAAGCCGACTTGATGGCAAAGTTCACTGTACTGGGTGCTAACGTGGCCACTCCATCAGCCATCCGATAGAAGCCCTTTCGGCATTGCTTGAGTTGCTGCGGACCACCATTGAGCCCCTCATGGTCTTCACACCTATTATAATAATGGTGAATATAGCATGTCTCCTCCAACTTCTTCAGTTTAGGATAATAGAAAGATGCCGGGATACGGAGCGTGCGCTGCAAGACTGATTCTCCGTCGCCCACGATGGGGTGCGCGTCACCATATCTCACGGTGCCGTCATGAAAAAGTGCCTGCTGGTCTGCAATAGAGCATGAGCTGTATTTCTTAGCAACAATGCCCAGGAAGCAATTACCGGGAATAAAATCGAGCGTATTCTGGTTACCCTCAGAAGCCGATCTCACATTGAGAATGACATCCGAGAGCAAAGTGCATTTGAATTGGATAGTTTTCATATAACTGTCATTTTAAAGAAATGAACAACATACTATTGAACGACAAAAGTGCACCGGCCGAGGCCACGGTTGCGGTTGACACCAAGACGCTTGATAAGTCCCAAAGACTTGACGACAGTATCTCGCAGTTTGTCGTCCAAATCAATGATTTCGCCACAGAGGGTACAAGGAACCACCATTTCTATCCTACGTAGGGTATGGTCTTCAGCGATGCCATCATCGTCAATCCGAGTGGACGCTTTTGTCAGATAAAGATGTTGGTGGAGCTGATACTTGAGAATCTCTGACTTCTCTGAAGAAGACAGGACGGCATTTGTGAAAAAGGCATTGCCAAGCGACACGTCCTTAGAGTCGGCCACATTCTTGCGCCCGAAAGCTGCTTCTATCAGGTCGTCCTTTTCGTCGATGCCGAGAAGGGAGACATAATCCTCCACAGCCTCACGGATCAGACCCTTAAGGGTCTTTCCTGGGATATAAGGCAGTCCGTCCTTGTCTTTGATGACGAGGGCATCGAGGTCGGCTCCTGCACTGAGTCCAGAACCACAGTGCCACGGAGAATGAAAGATAATATTGTATTTGACAGTTGTCATATGCTGGATTTGTTAGGGTTCTTTTTCTTTGTCTGAAGGGAAAGGATAGAATGCAGAGAAAGCATATCATAGGCGGGATAAGCCTTCACTTGACCTCGATCACAAGAGGTCGTGGCGGCATCAAACAGTTGTCTCTCACGATTTCCAGATACCGTCGTCACGCGTTTCTTCTTCTGTTCAGCCTTCTCTGGACCGTCGCTCATAAGGCTCATCCACTGCCGGATGTCAGATTTCACAGCATTGCCTTCTTTTCCTTTCAACTTACTCACTTCTTCTAACAGTCTTCTCACCGTCCATCGGTCCTTCTGCTCATGGATATAATAAGGTCCGAACTCAAAAGAATGGCCGGGACAGGGTGTGAGTTCCTTACGGACAATCTCACGATAGTTCTCCACAAAGCTGCTCTGCACCTTGTGGAACTTGAGACATGAGGGAGCAGGAGTAATTCCACCACTCTTGGCATCGACCTTGGCACTGTCGCACAACCGCTCTGCCAACTGATAACCATAGTGGAAGGGATACGACTCTTTGATGAAAGCGATGCCGGCGCAAGCAGTGAGACTGTCCATCTCGATTTTGTGCCCATGGGACCGGAGGTCTTTTATCATCTTCGCTGTGTTTTTCTCAAAAGCTTCGATGAAACGGCATGTATAGGCGACGGCCAAGTCGGCACGGCAGATAAGCGTGTGGTCATCGCCACTGAGCACCACAGGACGGAACGGAATAACCGGCGCATCGCTGTTGAAGTCCTCATCCATAACACACAGGCTGTAGGCTTCCTGGGCCGAGAGCATGGTGGCCTCATCCAATTTCTGGGAGAACTCCATCAATCGGTCTTTGTCCTTTCCAATTTTGGAGATGATTTCCCCCAGGCCATTGCCGTCGGCATGAATGATGGCCAGCCAAGAATTGTCGGTAGTCATTTCACCGACATTCCACGGAAAATATCTCGAATCGATATGCTCACCATAGAACTTTTTGAAAAGTTTCTCGCCTCTATAGCCACGCTTCAGTAAAGTACCTTTGTCAACAGGCACATCTTTGATATATTCCACAGCAGGGAGACCTGTCTTTCGTGAGCGCTCCATGCCCATCAATCCAGTGGTGACGCTGGGGAAAGGACGGTTGCGCTGTGCACGCAAACGCAACTCCAATTCCTCGACCTTGGTCGAAAAATCATCGCCGTCATCAATACGCACCACAGCCTCACTGATGGTGATGCCGGGAGCTTCCGTCATCACTTTCTTGGGAAATTCTCTCACGGCCCTTCTGCACGACGCTTCATCGTCGAACAGACATTTGATATTGCCAGCTGCCCTGACAATCATCTCGCCGCCCTGGGCGAATTCATCGAAGCATTCCGTACAGATATATTCCACCAACGCACTGGCTCCTACGATATCTTTGAGCTCGTTGGTCTGGAAAATGAAATCCTGGATGCCCTGAACCGCCGCTCCATAAAGAAACTTGGTTTGTTTATTCATATCATTAAATCATATAAAAAAATTGTTGTTCGTATTTTCATAGCTTTTTTGGGCTACTTGTGCTTTTGCATGCTATTGTCACGCAAAGGTAAACAAAAATCAAATAAATCCCATGCCTTGGAGGCCGTTTTTTCAAAAAAAGTTTCTGAATGTCACTTAGAGTGAGCCCGTGTTTGACTATCAGTGTGTGCTACGGCATATCTGGCAAAACCCACCTTTGCCCAATCTTACTCAGAAAAACGAGAAAACAATCAGAGCATCTTTTAGCGTTACAGATTTTGAACTTCAAAAATCTTTCCATATCTTTGCATTGGTCTTTTATCCAATAGGAGTTTCCCTTTATTCATCCGAACCATTAAAGACGGGATGAAGCCTCACGGCAACAACGTCAGTATAACTAAAGAAAACCTTAGCCACAGACATCTATGGATCGACAAAAGGAATGTGACACGAAAATGAGAGCCGGCATTGATACCATTCGTTCAGGCTCACCTACTCCCTCTGACACACCTGCACTCACAAAACGGCAGATGGTGGTGAAGGCCATCCTCGACCGTTGCCATGCGGTGAGCCCGAAAGACCTTCCGCTGACAGAGAGTGAGATGCTGCCTTATTTCGAGGCACAGAAAAATGGTGACTATCTCAGCGATTTCACATCCGAGGACTATTACCGGCTGCTCGACTTGAGAGATATGCCCGACACTAAAGTGGTGGTGGTGGGCGACATCCACAGCGACTACACCTCGCTCGCGGCACTCTTGCTCAAACTGACTGTCTCAGACTATGACTATTTCGAAAAAGCCTATTTCGTCTTCCTCGGCGACTATCTCGACAGAGGAACAGCAGTCGTGGAACCCCTCTTGCTGCTGATGGACCTGCACCGCATCCTCGGCCAACGGCTCATCATGCTCAGGGGCAACCACGAACTCATCGGCTATCATGAGGAGAGACAGAAGATGACGGGAAAAGTGCTCTCTCTGAACAGCGTGCCCTACCTCAATGAGTATTGCGCTGACAACAAGGAGTTTTTGCGCCTCTTCGCCTATTTCTACAGCACACTTCCCACCTATGTATACCTGAAGGCAGGGAGGCAAAACATACTGCTTACCCATGCCTCCGTCCCCCGGCAGGTGTTTCTCGACACCTTCAGGTTCGATACCGAGAGCGGTGCCATCATTTTCAAAGAAGGGCCCCTCGCCGTGGAAGACAAAGAATCGGAAGAGATGACCGGCGATGAACCATCCCTGAACGCCGGGAATGCCTCTCACCTGCTCGACATGCGCAATAAGATTCTCTCAGACATGATTTGGGGCGACCCCTCCAACTGTCTGGAACAAGACCAGGAGAGAACGCGGTTCCTCTTCGGAAGCCTGCAGTTTGAGGCATACGCCGTAAAAAACAATCTGTCAAGAGTTTTCCGCAGTCACGAACCCGAGCGCTATGGCTTCAAGGCCTACTATGAGCAGCGACTCTACACCATCTTCTCTACCGGAGGGAAATACAACAAGCAGACAGGCTACGAAAGAGTGCAGCCCGCTTTTGCCGTCATCAGAAGCGACGGCTCCTATTTCATTGAGAACAGTTACATCTACAAGAAAACCGACCACGGACAGACGAGCGGTTGCGTCAATCTCTTCACTCACGGCCAGATTGACGGCAACGAGGCAAGCCATTTCAGTCTCAACAGCGAATTCTTCTGCTCCAACGACACCGCCACACGCATCATGTCTGTCCTTGAAAGAGTGAGTCAGGGATTCCCTCAGAAGGAGGAAGAGGAGCCACCGGCAGACAAATGGGCCATGACTGTCGATTTCAGTAAAATCATCGTAGGCAATTCTGACACGACAAAGCAGCCTCCAAAGTCTTCAGGCGCAGACGACGAAGGTCAGCAATAAATCACGAAGAGCCATGGCCATCATAACACCTGATGGCGGTCTCGATGAGGTGACGGTCGGCCATGAACGAGCGGTAGGCGGTCTTCACCAGACTCCAGTTTTGTGTGAGCAGAGCCACACCGACACATTTCTTGAGCGTTGGGAAAAAGGCATTGCGGTTGGTGCGGAGGTAGTCGGACACGATGGCCTCGTCGCCGATGCCATACGACTTGAACAACGCCATGCTCACCAACCCCGTGCGGTCTTTGCCCGCCGTGCAGTGGAAGAGCGTGCAACGCCCCTCGGCAGCGTTGCTACGCAACAGCCGCACAGCCTCGTCGAGCTTCGTGCGGCAGTGCCTGTCGGTCACCACACGCTGGTAGAGGTCCTCGAAATCGGGCACCATCTCCTTCAGTTTCTCCGGGTGACGGCGTAGGCGGCGTATGATGGTCATCGCATCGGAGCCCGTCTCGTGAGTGATGCCTACGGCGGCGTCGGCCAGCAGGGAGATGCGCACATACTCCACCCCCTCGGGCAGAGGGTCGGGAAACTCCATCGCCTCGACAGGTGTGCGGAGGTCCACCACACAGCGGATGTCATAGTCGCGGCACAGACGGGCACACTCCTCCCGTGTGAGTACACTGAGTTTACCGCTCCGCAGCAAGAGGCCACGGGGCACCTCGCCGCCAACTGACGGCTCGACGTCGCCGATATCACGCAGATTGAGTCTCCTGACAATACCCATTCCCAAGTTCTCCTATCTTTTCGCCGCAGCCTCTTTCTGCCGCTTGAGGAAAGCGGCTGCGCGGAGGGCGATGTTCTCACGCAGGTAGCGGCGGTAGAACCAGATCTCACTCGTGTGGTAGTTGCCCTCCTTGCCGATGACGGGCAGCATCTGGCTCGGTCCTTGATAGCCGTCGACCAGCAGCAACCGGGTGGGCATGTCGAGATGGGCAGTCATCGTGATGGGCTTCTGCTCATCCACAGGAATTCTCGCCGTTGGTTCGGTGACAAACTGCGCCGGCGTGGAGTCGGTCTTCCAGTTGACAGGGTTGATGGCGAAAGCGCTCTGCGTGGAGAAGGCGGCCTCCACGTCGCGCACGGAATTATAGCTGATGGTCACACCCGTGTCGTCGGCACCACGCGCCGCCACCACACGCCGGCAGGTGTCGGCCAACTCCCTGGGAATCTCCGTGCCGATGGCATAGGCAGCAATCATGCGTCCGTAAGTGGCGTCATCCATCTCTGCCATCAGCTGCAGCACGATTTTTGCCCCCATACTGAAGCCGGCCAGGATGAAGGGGCGGCCATTGTTCATGTGTTTCAGGTAATGGGCAAAGGCCCGCCTCACATCGTCGAGAGCGACGGGGAAGCGCAAGGCTGCCGTACTGTCGCTGGCAAACGTCTGTAGGGAGCATTGACGGTAGTAGGGCGAGTAATAGTTGAGTCGGCCGCTGAGCAGCGTGTCCACGCCCAGCATCTCACCATAGATAGGCATACGCAGGCTGTCGGCATAGGTGTCGGCATAATGACAGGTCTGCCCGTCGGCAGTCGGATAGTCGCCAGTCTCACAAGAGATGACATAAAACATATCGGCCTCGGCACTGCGATTGCTCACATACCACTGGGTAGAGTCATTGTAGTCGGGGGCGGCAGGCAGCAGTTCTGCGTCGGCTCGCTCTTGCCGCGACAGGTCTCTGCAAGAGACCAAGCAGAGGAGCAAGGCGAGCGCGGCCATGATACTTTTCTTCATTTCCTTCAATTTTTCAGCAAAAGTAATGAAAAAGTCACGCACCGCAAAATAAAAAACGCAAATATGGCGGGTTCTACTAATTATGTCTTAAAATCAGAATGAATAGAACACAACTTATGTCGCGAGTAACTTTTCACAAACAATCTGCAACATTATTCCGATGCGCTTCCAAAAGGATGGGTTATCTTTGCAGTCACAATGAATTATCCCGATGAAGCAGCCTTGCTCACAAAGACGACAATTATTCTCATCATGAAAAAGCGAATCATCTTTCTCACAATGGCTGTGACAATGCTCACAGCCGTCATGGCGCAGGGTGTCAAGCCCCTGCCCACCCTGCATGTGGATGGCCGCTGGCTCGTCGACAGCCACGGCAACCATGTGGTGCTACACGGAGTGATGGATACCCCCAACGCCTGGTTCAACGGCGGCAGATGGGGATGGAGCTACAGTTCGGTCACTCCTTGCATCAACTATTTCGAAAAACTCTTCACCGGTCTGGAGAAGGCCCACTGCGACGTCTTCCGCCTGCATCTCGACCCAGCCTGGACCAACGATCCCAACAAGCAGAGCGACGGCAAGAATGAGGGGGAGGCCGACATCTCACGCTTCAGCGAGTCGCGCCTGCGCTCCTATCTCACCACCCTCTACTGGCCCCTCATACAGCGGGCCATGAACCACGGCATGTATGTGGTGGTGAGACCTCCCGGCGTCTGCCCGGGACAGATTCAGGTGGGCGACTACTACAACCAATACCTGATGACCGTGTGGGACATCTTCAGCAAGAATGCCAATATCCGCAAATACGCCGGTCAAATCAGCATCGAACTGGCCAACGAGCCGGTGTCGGTGAAAAACGCCAAAGGTCAGGAAGACGCCGCGGCTCTCCACGACTTCTTCCAACCCATCGTCGACAAGATACGCGCCAACGGCTTCACGGGCATCATCTGGGTGCCCGGGGCGGGATGGCAGTCCAACTACACCAGCTATGCCGCCTACCCCATCGAAGGCTACAACATCGGCTATGCCGTGCACGACTACTGCGGTTGGTACGGATGCAGCGACGGCACACCCAGCGCACAGAACAAAATCGAGCAGTTCCACAAGCAGGTGCCTGTGGTCGACACCAACCCCATCATCATCACCGAGGTGGACTGGAGTCCCTACAAACCGGGTACAGGCCACTACAACGAGCACGGCGACTGGGTGGAGTCCAACTACGGCACATGGGCCACAGGCTCCACCTCGAAGTGGGGAAAGGCCTTCAAGGCCACCCTCGACCACTATGGCAATATCTCGATGACCCTCTCGGGCACAAGTTGCCTCATCGACGTTGACCGCCTGCTTAAGGACGGTTCCGTCGTGCCCGCCTTCGACGGATACGAGGAGGCCTGCGGCAAGGCCTGCATGGACTGGTATGCCGACTATTACAAGGTGGACTGGGCGCATGCCGACTTCAAGCAGGTCTCGATAAGCGACCAGGGCAACGGACAATACAAGAACCCTGTCGTCTTCGCCGACTTCCCTGACCCCGATGTCATCCGCGTGGGCGACACCTACTACATGGTGACCACCACGATGCACCACTTCCCTGGAGCCACCATCATCAAGTCGAAAGACCTCGTCAACTGGCAATACTGCGCCCAACCGCTCACACAGCTCTCCACCTCCGACCGCTACGGCCTGCTCAACGGACAGAATGCCTATGCCGCCGGCATGTGGGCCTGCTCGATGACCTACCATGACGGCAGGTTCTATATCCTCATCAACGGTAACGACGCCGGAGGCTTCGTCCTCTCGGCCACCGACCCCGAGGGAAAATGGGAGATGAAGGCCCTCCCGCGCATCTACTACGACCCGGGCATGCTCTTCGACGGCGGCAAGGTGTATGTGGCCTGCGGCAACACCGAAATAAAAATGTGCGAACTCGACGAAGACTTCAATTTCAAACAGGAGAAGACCGTCTTCAAGGCCAACGACATGCTCGAGGGATGCCATCTCTACAAAATCGGCGACTACTACTATATCTATGCCACCTACGGAGGATGGCCGTCGGCACAGACGGTGCTGCGCTCGAAAAACATCTTCGGACCCTATGAGGAGAAACTCCTCGTGGCGAAGACCATCAACGGCAAGCCCAACACCGTGCACCAAGGCGCGCTCTTCGACACTCCCTCAGGCGAATGGTGGACCATCATGCAGGAGGACCTCGGATGCTTCGGCAGGATGCCCAACCTGCAACCCGTGACATGGAAAGACGGATGGCCGGTGATAGGCAACGACGGCGTGCCTTATGCCACCCATCAGAAACCCGACACAGGCGAGTCGTCACCGCGCACGCCTCTGCCCACCAACGACAATTTCCGCTCCTACCCTCTCGGCATGCAGTGGCAATGGAACCACAACCCCGACGACGGCGCATGGTCGCTCTTCGAACGCCCGGGATGGCTGCGGATGAAGACCTCGGGCACTGCCACGAGACTCACACAGGCCCGCAACATGCTCACACAGCGCATTTTCGCCTTCCACGACAAACCGTCGACAGCCTCCACCGGCACCGTCCGCATTGACGTGAGCCACCTGCAAGAGGGCGACCGCGCAGGCATCTGCATCCTGCAAGACCCCTATGCCGCCATCGCCGTGGAGGTGAAAGACGGACAGCGCCGCATCGTGTGGTGGCAAGACCAACTGACCAACAACAACGGTTTCAGCCCGTCGACCACCGCCAAGGCCGTCGACATCGACAGCGTGGTCTACCTGCGCGCCTCGCTCACCTATGCCACCGGCAAGACACAGTTCTACTACTCGCTCGACAACGATTCCTTCACGCCCATCGGCAGCCAGACCACGCTGGGCTTCAACCTCAGCGTCTTCGTCGGCGCCAGGTTCGGACTCTTCTGCTATGCCAGCAAGGACGGAGAGGGCTATGCCGACTTCGACTGGTTCGCCACCGAGGACGACTTCAGCGAGAGCATGTTCTATCCCGAGACATTCGCCGGCTACAGCGCCGACATGCTTACCGCAGAGCAGCTCAACGTGGCCAGCGAGGAGATGGAGGTCATGGTGGGCAACAGTTCGCCGCTCGTGCTCACCGCCACCTATCGCGACGGACATACCGAGAACGTGGGTGCGAAAGCACGGTTCGACATCGACAACAATCAGGTGGTGACCCTGCAGAACGGACTGGTGAGAGGCATGGCCGAGGGCACCGCACGGGTGACAGCCACCTACACCGACCCCATGGGCAACGAACTGCAGACCTCTTTCACCGTGCGCTCCACCTTCTTCCCCTTCGGCAAAGAGTATATCAACACCTCACTCTTCTCCCAAGGCACCTACAACGAGACCACACACACCTTCCGCCCAGGCCAGTGGGGACAGATGGGATGGGTCTACAGCAACGGGGCCGACATGTCGGCATACAAATACCTTGTCGTCAAACTGAAGCAGGCACAGAACTGCGATGCCCACCTCAATATCTTCACGACCAACAGCATCTGGGGCGACGGCTATTCCACCGACGGATTCGGCTCAAAGAAGCAGATTGTGGTCAACCTGCAGACGGCTAAATACACCACCGACGCCAAAAAGGGCCAACCCCTCGACACAAAAAAGATCTATATCGTGTGCTTCTGGTCGAACGGCAGCGGAAACATCGTGGTGGAAGACATGTATCTCACCAACAACAGCGACTACTCGCCTGAGACATCCGGCGTCGGCGCCATTGCCCGCAGCGAAGGAAGCGACAAGGTGGATGTGCGTACCCTGACAGGCATCATGATGCGCCAGGGCGTGAAGCGCAGCGAGGCACTGCAGGGACTCCCTGCCGGCATCTACCTCGTAGGCGACAAAAAGGTCGTGGTGAAATAGATGGGAAACATATTAGGAAAAAGGATGACTCTGTTCGTCGCACTAATGTACGCCGGCCAGGTAAATGCTCAGATGCCAGAGGAACTGGAGAAATACGGCATAGTCGTCTTCCTAAAAGAAACGGTTTTGTTCAGAAAGTAAGCTGCAGGTAGTGATAATACATCCGTAAGCAGCAATAAAAGCCGGCATCCTTATCGAATGCTGGCTTTCTCTTATCTATTGACAACAAATGATATTATTCTTTCATATCAAGAGGAAATTCAATTATAACTTCCCCAATAGTTAGCACTTAAGAATAATTAATAGTTGTTGTTGTTTAGGGGTGTTCAATAAATTAAATTGTTTATAATCAACAAATTACTTGCATAATTCAAGAAAAAGTCGTACCTTTGTGGTATAAATAAGCGAGACCAATGGAGAAAACGACAATATACCGCAGGCCAATGGGTGAAAACCTGTTTGAGGAAGAGCTGACAGTCGAGGCTCTCTCCGCTATGGGCAATCCCCTTGAGAGACTTTCCAAGAAGGTGGACTTCGAGATGTTTCGCCCGATTCTTGAAGACACGCTTCTGACCAAGGAGGTCAAGAGCGCAGCGGGCCGCAAGCCCATAGATGTTGTCCTGATGTTCAAAGCCATATTCCTTCAACGTTATTATGGTTTGGGCGATCATCAGATCCAGTACCAGATAATCGACCGCACGAGTTTCCGGCAGTTCCTTGGCATTCACACCGTGGATGAGGTTCCTGACGAGAAGACAGTGTGGGCATGTAAGAACCGTCTGTCAGATGACGGTACTTTCGACCGTCTGTTTGACAAGTTCCGCTCATACCTGAACTCGCTTGGCCTGTCGTTCAATGAGGGCAAGATTATCGATGCCACTTTTGTGGAAGCTCCCCGCCAGCACAACACCCATGAGGAGAACAAACAGATTAAGGAGGGCAACGGCAGTAGCCTTTGGCAGGCTGAAGACGGCGACTCCGAGAAAGAGAAGAAGCACAAGGCTCACAAGCGTGCCCACAAGGATATTGACGCCCGCTGGACGAAGAAGCGCGGCGAGAACCATTACGGCTACAAAGACCATGTAAAGGCCGACAAGAAGACGAAGCTCATCGAGAAGTATGCCACCACTGACGCCAGCGTCCACGACTCCAACGTCATAGAACCTCTTATTGATGAGAAAGACAAGGGGCAAGGCCTCAGGCTCGATGCCGGGTATGTCGGCAAAGAAGACGTGGTCATGAAATGTGGCATGAAGCCTGTTATCTGCGAAAAAGGCATATCTGCCGAAATATCCGGCACAAAGACAAGAAGACATAAAAAAACTTTAAAAATCCACTTCAAAGACATGAGAATCAGAACCTTACTCATTTCAGCCACGATGGTAGCGACAACCTTGACGGTGATGGCACAAAACGGCCCCACCATGGGATGGAGTTCATGGAACACCTTCGGTGTCAACATCAGTGAGAATATCATCAAACTGCAAGCCAACGCCATGGTGTCGAAAGGACTCAAAGATGCGGGCTACGACCATATCAACATCGACGACGGCTTCTTCGGCGGACGCAACAAGACGACAGGCGAACTGCTCATCCATCCTTCACGGTTTCCCAACGGGCTGAAACCTGTGGTCGACCACATCCACTCCAAAGGCCTCAAGGCAGGTATCTACAGCGACGCCGGATGCAACACCTGCGGCAACTACTACAATGGCGACGTGCTCAGCGTGGACGTGGGGTTCTACAACTACGACCAGCACGACGCCGACTTCTATTTCAAAGAGTGCGGGTTCGACTTCATCAAGGTGGACTTCTGCGGCGGTGATGCCCCGCAGAACTCAAAACGACTGGCTCTCGACCCCGAAGAGCGCTACACCGCCATCAGCCAGGCCATCAAGAACACCGGGCGCGACGACGTGAGGCTCAATGTCTGCCGGTGGAACTATCCCGGCACATGGGTGCACGACGTGGCCTTCTCGTGGCGCACCACCGTCGACATCAACGACTCATGGAACTCGGTGAAAGGCATTCTGGCCGAGAACCTCTATATGTCGGCCTACTGCTACGACGGCCATTTCAACGATATGGACATGCTCGAGGTGGGACGCTCGCTGAGCGCAGAGGAAGACAAGACCCACTTCGGTATGTGGTGCATCATGTGCTCGCCGCTGCTCATCGGCTGCAACCTGACCAACATCAAAAGTTCCGCGCTCGAACTGCTGAAGAACAAAGACCTCATCGCGCTCAACCAAGACACTCTCTATCAGCAGGCGTATCCCGTGGCACTCCAGAACGGATGCTATGTGCTGGTGAAAGACCTTGAAAAACGGGAGGGCACAAAAAGAGCCTTCGCCGTCTACAATCCCAACGACGGCCAGCGCACGACGACGGTGAGATTCGCCGACCTATGCCTGGAAGGCAACATCAGGTTGCATGACGCTTTCGAACAGAAAGATCTTGGAGAGATGAGCGGTCAGATGGAAGTGACGGTGCCCGCCCACGGCACTCGCATCTATGTGGCGGAGGCCGACAACCGCATCGAGCGCACCCGCTATGAGGCGGAAACCGCCTATATCAGCGACTACCAAGAACTGAAGAACAACCAGGCAGAACGCACCGGCATCTATGAGGCCAACGCCAACCTCTCCTCGGGATACAAGGCCGGATGGCTAGGCTACAGCGAGCAGAATGACCTGGTGTGGCGTGATATCTGCAGCCATCAAGGCGGCGAGTATGAACTCACCATCGGATATATCTCAGGTGAGAACCGCAACATCACTATCAGCGTCAACGGACAAAAGATACAGACGGTGAACGTCAACTCTGGAGGATGGGGCACCGTGGCACGCAAGACCATCACTGTCAGGCTGGAGAAAGGGCGCAACACCATACGCCTCTCCAATCCTACAGCGTGGATGCCCGACATCGACTACATCGACCTCGTCTGCACCGCTCCCGACCGCGTCGACACGCCCGCGGCAGCCACAACGGCAACCCAAGGCCGTACCTACGACCTGCAAGGCCGCCCCGCCACGGCAGGCACCAAGGGCATCGTCGTCACCAACGGAAAGAAGGTGATGAGATAAGCCCCTCAAAACTCCTTGCCGGAGCGATAGTCGAACCGCCCGAAGTCGGCGTAGCCGCCGGTCTTCTGGGTGGCATAGCAGAACAGGGCGTATTTGGTGCCCATAAAGAGCAGCCGATAGTCAAACCGCATCTTGAAGGGCTCGCCCACCTGTTTCCACTGGCGGCCGTCAAGGCTATAATAGCAGGTGGCCATATCCTTGCCTACATTGAAGTCGCCATCGATACGCAGCCACACTTTCTTGGCTTTGAGCGGCACGCGCTCCTTCTCGTTCACCGCCACCTTGCTCACCTCTTTCTCGCGGTTGGTGAGCGACACCACCTGCTCTGTCATGGAGAGCGCAAAGCCTTTTGCCTCACGGCTGACCGTGAGCACCGCGCTATGGCCGTTGAACGCTGCCAGCCCCGCACAGTCGCCCTCTTGCAGATGCGACACGTCGAGTTCCACGGCAGCACTGCAGACGGGGCCTTCCATGCGCTGTGTCAGTGTGTTGGGCGCAAGATACAGATTCGGCACCACCCTACTGGTCTTCAGCCGCAGCCATCCTTTGCGCTCAGTGAGCGACCATGCCCCGGCCACAGGGTTGTGGTTCCATTGCCATTGCCGCTTCAGTTGGGGCGAGCCGAAATCGTCGCTCACCACGAGGGGCACCGGTGTCTCCCCTGCCACGGGCTTTTTCACCGCTGCAGGCACCCGTCCGGAGGCGTCGCCAAGCATAGGCCAGCCGTCGATCCAGCGACAAGGCATCAGCGTGAGCACACGGCCCACAGCGCCACGGTCCTGGAAGATGACACCATACCAGTCGCCCTGCTGACTGTCGACGATGGTGCCTTGCCCCACATAGGGGAAACCGCCGAAGTCGGACTCCAGGATGACCTGCTTCTCGTAGGGGCCTGAGATATTGTCAGCACGATAGCACACCTCACGGCGGTGGCGTCCGGGAGCGTAGACATGCGAAATCATCAGCAGATAGTAGCGCCCGTTGTGCTTGATCATACGCGACCCCTCAAGCAGTCCGGTCTCGTCGGCCTCGCGCTGGAAGATATGCTTGTCACTCCCCTCGACGACACCGGAAAGGTCGGGGAGCAACTCGCAGAGCTGGCCTGTGCCGTAGACCACATACACACGGTCGTCGTCATCGAAAAATAGCGAGGCGTCGTGGAAATGGCGTAGCCGCGAATGGAGCGTCCATGTGGTGGTGGGGTCGTCGGTGGTGAAGATATAGGTGTCGCCCATCGGTCCCGACTCATTGGGAGCCAGCAGGGCATAGTATTTCCCTTTGTGATACTTGATAGAGGTGGCCCACTGCCCACGCCCGTAGACGGTGCCTTGGAGCAAGTCATATTTGGGCGAGTCGGTGAGACGGTCGAAAATATAGCTCACGGTCTCCCAGTTGACCAGGTCGCGAGAGCGCATCACAGGGGCGCCGGGCATGAGGTGCATCGTGGTGGAGACAAGATAATAATACTCACCCACACGGATAACGTCGGGGTCGGGCAGATCGGCCCAGGCCATCGGGTTATACACGGAGTCGCGCGTCTGGTGGATATCAGCGACAGAGATGGTGGAAGACGCCGTCTTGCCCTGCCCTGCCATCTGCAAGGGGAAAACGACGGAGAGCAACAAGACCGTTAGTCCTCGTGAAAGCCTCATTGACAAAGGGGAATGGAAATTTTTCATAACTGCATCATAGTGGTTTGACATCTGCAAAAATAGTTTTTTTTCATCGCATAGCATCCACGAAACGTTGCAATTACTTTTTTATTTGTTGTCACCATCCAATGTGACGGTTTTTTGCATCATAGCAGCTTGCAACTTCTCTCACTTATTCAACTTTCGCATTTGCTCAACTTTTTGGAGTTTAGGAGATTGGCGAAGCCAATAGTTCGATTGAGCCAGAGGAGAGAAAACAAGACTCTGTTTTATGTTTTCTCTCCAGAACGTGACTTGCAAGAGTAATGTCTAAACTCCCAAACTCCTAAACTCCTAAACTCCTAAACTCCTAAACTCCCAAACTCCTAAAATACCTCACTCCTACACTCCTTTATATAATATAAGGTAAAGAGAACCCGCAAAAAAAGAGGCTGCAAAATGGATGCAGCCCCTCTTGTCTGGTGAAATTCGTCTTATCTGCTGGCAAGCGACCAACCCTCGGCGGCGGCCATCCGGGCAGCATTCACGCCCTGCTCGTTGAGCGAGAAGTCGCGGTTGCCGATACGCACACTCTGTCCGTCCTCGTTAAACTGGAACAGTTTCTGAGTGACGCCGTTCTGCTTGATATACCAACTGTCTTCCTTCTTGTTGTAGGTAAGCAAAGTCACATCGCCGGAAGGATTGGTGATCTCATAGCCGTTGCGCAGGGTCTTCACGGCATAGAGCAGGCCATCCTGCCCCATCACTTCCTGAGTCTTTCCCACATTCTGTGCCACAGGATTTTCGCCCGTCCAGAACTCTATGGTGTTGAGCACCACAGCATCGATAAACAGGGTGACACCACCGACGATAGGCATGAGGAAGAAGCCCACAATCGCATTGATAAACTTGTTGCTGGTCATGTCTTTCTGCCACGCGGCATACTGGTTGAACAGGCTGAAGGAGCCAATACACGAACTGAAAAGGAAACTGCCTGCCAGAAGGGCAACGACAACACGTAATTGATACTTTTTCATCTCTTTATAGTTTTAAGGTGAGTAATGATATATATTTCCGGCGGCTAAATTACGAAAAAAACTACAAATCACGCATTTTTCAACGAAAAACATCACTAAGACTTGAAAAGAGACGATGAAAGAGAGAAAAAAGAGAAAAAATAAGACAAGAGTGTGCATAAAAAAGAAGTCCAGACTCATCTCAAGCCCAGACTTCCCAAACAATGTAAAGTTCTAAAATTGCCCAAAATTCAGACAATGGGTAAAACAGCCTATTTGATTTTCCTTTCGGCTATTTATTTTTCGAGAGAGCTAATTGTGTCTCTACATAGACCGATACCTGCCCTCCTAAGAGGGCGGTATCGTCTACATGGTACTTCGATGAATAAGGAAACTCAAAGTTGTCATAAAACAAGCTATAAACCTAAAAACTAATAACAAACATAACTAAAACATTCTTGTGTTGCAAAATTATAAATAAAAGAAGCAACACTTATTCTCTCGTGTAACATCCATTTTATAAAATGTAACACGAAATGATTCATAAAGCGAAAAAAAACAAATTGTTACAGATTATAAAACAGGAAAACTTGTTTAATGATTATCTTTGCAATATAAATAATGTGGAAATCCAAAAGGCCTATTCTTATCTATTCAGCTCGACTAATTATACCTTATTTATCATATTAACAACATCAACACGATGAAAAAAAGTTTATTATCATTAGCATTACTCATGGCCGTTTCCACGGCCGTCCATGCGCAAGGACTGAAAGATGCCTACGACGGCTATTTCACCGTCGGCGTGGCCTTGAATCAGCGCAATGTCAGCGACGACAATCAGAAGGCACTCGTATTGAGAGAATTCAACAGTGTCACCGCTGAGAACGACATGAAACCAGGAGAACTCCATCCCAAAGAAGGTGTATGGAACTGGGAGAAAGCCGACAAGATTGCCAATTTTTGCCGCGAGAACGGCATCAAGATGCGCGGCCATTGTCTCTGCTGGCACTCACAGTTCGCCGACTGGATGTTCACCGACAGCAAAGGAAAGCCAGTGAAGAAAGAGGTGTTCTACGAGCGTCTGCGTGAGCACATCCACGCCGTGGTCAACCGCTACAAGGACGTGGTCTATGCCTGGGACGTGGTGAACGAGGCCATGGCCGACGACGGCCGCAGCTGGCCGGGACGCGAGCAAAGTCCCTACCGTCAGTCAAGGCACTTCCAACTCTGTGGTGATGAGTTCATCGCCAAGGCATTCATATTCGCACGTGAGGCCGACCCCAACGCCACCCTCATCTATAACGACTACAGCTGCGTAGACCCCGGCAAGCGTGAGCGCATCTACAACATGGTGAAGAAGATGAAGGATGCCGGCGTGCCCATCGACGGAATCGGCATGCAAGGCCACTACAATATCTACTTCCCCGACGAGGAACTGCTCGATCAGGCCATCACGAGGTTCAAG
>CADBLU010000193.1 GCA_902795605.1 uncultured Prevotellaceae bacterium
CATGGTCTCCACGGAGTCCTGCACCACACCGATGATGAATCCCACCGCCACGGCCTGCATGGCGATGTCGTTGGAGATGCCGAAGAGCGAGCACGCCATAGGGATAAGGAGCAGCGACCCGCCGGCCACACCCTGCAGCCGTATCTCCACGGGGAAAAGAAAACTCGCCGCCACAGCCACCACGGCAGCGAGTGCCGTGGTGAGCAGATAGAGCAAGATGACCGTGCGGAAACGGGCTCCCATGTGGGAGTGGGCCCGCGACAGCGCACTGGCCACAAGCACCGCCACCAGGACAGGAGCGATGGCCTTGAGCGCGCCCACGAACACCGTTCCCAAGATGGATATGCCGCGGGCGTCAGGCACTGTCAGGCCGAGCACGGCGCCCGCGAAGAGTCCTATGAGGATACGCACCACCAACGATGAGCGGCACCACCAACCTGTCAGAGCCGAGAGAGCCTTTCTCATTATTGCTTGCCTATGACCAGAGCCACCAAATCCGTGACATCACCCACAGAAATGTCGCTGTCGCTATTGACATCAGCGTTTTCCGCGATGAACGTATCACCGACATTGCCCATCAGATAACCCACGAGCGCCACCACGTCGGTCACATTGATGTCTCCATCGCCGTTGACATCACCCAGCAGGTCTTTGCTGATACGCAACTGCGAGGATGCTTCCCGGGCTGACGAGAAGAAGCAGGCATTGCCACTGGCCAACACACCGCTACGGTAGAGGACAAACTCCGAGCCATTGCCGTCGAGCAGATAGACTTTCTTGAGCATGACATCACCCTGCGTGCCCATCATCTGGTAGTCGCCGCACGTCTTGGTGCTGCTGGTGGTCTTCAACACCCGCGAAGCTGTAGTACTGAACACCATCGGCTGGTCTTTCATCCTGGCTGGCGTACCGATGATATAGGGTTCGTTGGGCATCCACTGCGCGACATCAGAGAGGACGAGGAGGTCGCCGTCGACACCGTCAAACTGCTTCAGCCAGAAAGCATTGTTGTCGGCAGCACTGTGGTTCCAGTCGACTTTCTTGCCGGCAGAGGTGACCTCCTTCACGGAGAAGGGCAGGCAGATGGTCTGCCAACCGGTCTTCTTGTTGCAACTGGCGGCAGGCGTGCGGGTATAGGTGACCATGGCATCGGCGTCGAAGGTATAGGGAATATAGAAGTCGTGGCCCTCACACAACTGGATGTTGCTCGAGGCCCGCCGCTCCTTCACCACATTCTTGCCCGACAGCGAGGAAGGCACGGTGGCCAAACCGTCGAAATAATAAAGGGTGTTGGGGTTTGCATTGGGTTTGATGGTGATCGACGAGACATCAAGGCCTTCAAAACTGGCGGCAGCAGCTGTGGACGAGACCGCAATGGCCGACGAAGCCTCACGCGCCTCGCGGTTGCCGAGAGCATCCCACTCCACATAAGCGGCACAGACGGTATAGCACTCACTGAAAGAGCCCACATTCGTCGTGGAACCGCCAGCCGAGACGGAGAACCACACGACGTTGCCTAAGATAGCATAATGGTTGTCAACGGTGAACGTCTTGGTCTCTCCGGCCGCCAACTTCACCTTCATACTGGTATCTCTCCAAGTGTATTCATTGCTATTTGTCTTGATATAGATGCGGAACAAGACGTCGCCCTCATAGTTGTCGGCAGAGGGATTTTGGAGCGTGACAGAAGCCTGTGCCAGCGTGCCGAACATCTTGTGGTTCGCTGTATCGAGATTTTTCACCTCACAGCTCACCAGTTCAACAGGCGACTGCTCGACACTCACGGTGCCGATGACAAAAGCTTCGTCAGTATAGATGACATTCGAACCGCTGGAGGTACAGATGTCGAGCTGATAGGTGCCGGCAGACTGATTGAAAAGGAAATCGACATAGTCGGATTTGCCCGGTTCAAGATAGGCATTCTCTATGCTCTTGGTCGTGCCGTTGAGTTTGATGTAGGCTGGCCCCTTGAAATCAACCTCACCCACATTGGTCAGCGACACTCTCACCCGACGGCGGCCGCCGATGTCGGGCAACTGCTCCACATGAGTCACCTCAATAGTGGGTTCCACCACCTTGGCGACAAAAACGGCCTTGCCGTCGGCGATGGTCACCTCCAGGTATTTGTTGTCGCCTTCCTCATTGAGATACCACTCACTGGTGTTGGCTGGCTTGCTGATACATTTAATCTGATAAGTGCCGTCACTGAGATTGGCACCGATACCCCAAAGTGTAAGATCTGTGGAGAAGTACATGGGATAGGCCGACGTGATGTGGTAGGTGCCAATGGTTTGCGTCTGCAACTGCTCGCCGTCGCGGTAGAGGGCAAAGCCCATCGTATAATTGCCCTCCACGGCCACGCCGAAGGAATAGTAGAGCAACACATCGCTGAACGAACCGCCACTGTAGTCATATTCTGTGGGGACTCCGTTGGCGAGTCTGAACTCATCTACACGCACATGCGGGACATCGCCTTCGGGAGCAGTGGTCTGCTCAGTAGGACTGATGCCACACACTGCCGACTGCTTGACAGAAAAGCCAAAACTTGAATTACTGCCGCCAGTGCCTTGGACAGAGGGGTTGCAGGCCTGCAAGCGGAAATAGCCGTCGGAATTTCCGCTCCACCCCCAGTTGATATGGAAGAGTCCCTCACCGTCGTAGCCGTCGCAGATAAAAGCGTGGCCGCTCCCGTTGCAGTTGGAGCCGCCATAGATGACAGGACGGCCATGCGCCAGTTCGTTGTAGATGACACCCTCCCAGTCCGCTGTATTATAGGAGTTGCGGTTGATGACATATACAGGGTTTTCATAGCCGAAATATTGGTTGAGGGCCGTGGCACATTCAGCAGAGGAAGCCGAAGAACTGCTGGTGCCGTAGCTCATCTTCACCGCATGACCGCAATAATAGAGCAGTTGCGACACCGCATCAGCTGAGGCGTCTGTGCCGTCCTCATTTTCCGAATAGTAATTTCTCATGTGGCTCCAATCGAAAGTGGTGGCCGGCAACTCATCGAAAGTGAGATAGGCAGGGATGGGGGTAGTGGCATTCCGCGGCCAGCGATAGTAGTACATCACCTGAGCCAGCGCCGTGGCCACACAGCCGGTGACGGCCTTGGCACCGTCGGTGGTCTTGCATTTCAGATTAAAAGGATTCAGCTGGTTCCACTGCGACTCGAGCAGAGGGGCGATCTCCATCCGCGACAGTCGCGGACTGCCGTCGGGAGCCGCCGCCGGCGCGTTGGCCCTGGCATAGGCAATCTCTTCGGCATAGCCTTCGAGCCAGGCCCTCATATTGTCGGGCAGATGGTCGATGTCGATACTGCCGCTGTCGGCATAGCCGAGCACGCCGGGCGCGCTGTCGTCGCCGGACATGACGACAAAGCCGTCGCCGTCGCCGTTGTTGAACACATAATAATAGGTATCACTCGCGGAGATATTGGTGCCGGGCATCTTATGACGACCCTGCATGGCCAGCGACAGGCTGACGCCGGCAGCACCCTTACGCTGAGCCATGAAGGCCCGGGCCTTGGCGGCCGCGGTCTGCCGGTCGACGGGGGCTGCATTTGCTGTCAAGATGCAGAATACACCAGCAAAAAGGAGGAAAAAGTAATTACGCATCATCAGTAGATAGTTGTTTATCTTGCGAAATTATATTTTTTTTGCCATTACGCAAAAGGAATGTCGTTTTTTTCTGTTTTTAGACTAAGAAAAATCAAATGGGCCTAAGTCTTGATTACATTTCAGTGGTAGTTGCGTCTCTTTGATAGATTCGAATTTATACATGTATAACCAAATAACCTTCTTATGAAAAAACTCTCTGCAACAAGCAAGATGCTTGGCGCTCTTGCGGTGATGGCCGTGGGCTCATGGCTCCTCACCTCCTGCGCAGATACCTACGACGGGGGAGACACGTTTGAAAGCAGCGTGAGAAACTCCCAACTGGCATCGCCCGCAGAAGGCGACATCACCATCACGCCCAACACCGACGGCGACAAAATGAACATCGCATGGCCTGTGGTACACGGTGCCGGCGGCTATGAAGTGGCGCTCTACGACCTGAGCGACCCCGCCACGCCTCTCTTCAGCCAGACCGTCGACGGGTGCTCTATCACCACTTCCCGCGAGGAAGACGTCAACTACAAACTGGTGATCCGCACTCTCGGCAATTCACGCTACAACAACACCGACGCACCCACCGCCACGGAGAAACTGTTCAACTCTTTCGAGGCTTCTTTTGCGGCCATCCCCGAGGGCGACCTCAATGAGTATTTCGCCGCGCACCCCATCCCCGACGACTCCGTGGGCATCAACCTCAACTACGACCTCACACCCGGAGGCCATTACACCCTCTCGTCGGTGCTCGACTTCGGACGCCACACCGTCACCCTGCGCACCACCAGCAAGGCCAACAATGCCGTGCTGACCTACGGGGAACAAGGTGGACTGGCCACATGCGCCGGATTCAAGGCCAAGTATATCACCTTCGAATGCGGACAGTCGACGCAACCGGTGCTCGCCCTCAGCGAGACACCCGACCCTGCCATCCTCGATGCCGACCACAACAACCACCACCAGATCACAGACCCTGTGGCTTTCCAGAACTGTATCATCAACAATGTGGTCCGCACCTTTATGTTTGACAACAAACAGAAATACTGCGTGAAGTCCTTCTCGATGACCAACGTGCTGGTGAAGTTCACACCCGACGACAAGATGAGCTCCACCGCCTATTTCCAGATCTATGACGGAGGCGGATTCATCAACGACTTCACCGCCACCAACTGCACCTTCTGGGCAGCCAACAACAACAAGGTGCAATACTTCATCCGATACAACAACTCCGGACGATGCGACAGGGCAGGATATCTCACCAACTCCATCAACCTGAGAAACTGCACCTTCTACAACATCGCCAAAGAGGGACAGATGGCCAACCACGGCGGATTCGACGGACGCAACACCTCCAACTACGACATCACCAACAACATCTTCGTGGACTGCGGTAGCGGACAGGTGCCACGCCGACTCACAGGACGCATCAACCCGGCTGCCGTCAACAACTTCGCCTATAACACCTACTGGTTCGACGGGGCTCCCGAGACGGAGGGATACACCAGCAACAGCTATGACACCAGCAACAACGCGCTGCAGACCGACCCGGCATTCACCGATGCCGCCAACGGCAACTTCACCCCCACAGGCGCCGACCAGGTGGCACGAAAGACCGGAGACCCGCGCTGGTGGAACTAATACCATAGAAAAATCATAAAGAAAGACCATAGTATGAAAAGAAAACTCATCATCAGTTTTTGCATGGCGATGGCTCTCGCACCCATGACGGCTCTGGCTCAGGACAAGACGGTGAAAGGCACCGTGCTCGACGAGACAGGCGAGCCCGTCATCGGAGCCACCATTCAAGTGGTAGGACAGAAGACCGGCGGCACTGTGACCGACCTCGACGGCAACTATGAACTCAGCGTGCCGGCCGACGCCAAGATCACCGTGAGCTACATCGGATACCTCACACAGACCGTGAAGCCAGGAGGAGTCATCCGGCTGGCAGAAGACAACCAAAGCCTCGAAGAGGTGGTGGTGGTGGGATACGGCACCCAGAAGATGAAAAACGTGACCGGTGCCGTGGAGACCATCTCGCCCAAAGATATACAAGACCTCTCGGTGGGCAGCCTCGGCGACGCCCTCGTGGGTATGTTCAACGGTGTGAGCGTCAGCGCCAACGGATACCGACCGGGACAAAGCCCCTCGCTCAACATCCGGCAGAGCGACGTGATGGCACGCTCCACCACACCCGATCCCACCCGCGGCGGCAACCCCGACCCTACCCCGCTCTACGTCATCGACGGATTTATCTCCACTGAGACGGCTTTCAACAACCTCGACGTGAGCGAGGTGGAGAGCATCACCGTGCTGAAAGACGCCTCGGCGGCCGTCTACGGCGCACGCGCCGCCTATGGCGTGGTGCTCGTCAAGACCAAGCAGGGCGAAAACAGCGCGCCCAAGATCAGCTACTCGGGACAGCTCGGATGGACCGACGCTCTCTATACACCCAAGATGCTCAACACCTATGACTATATGAAGGTGTATAACATCATGAGGGCCTCGCGCACCTCGACGATGGAAGACATCGAGGCTCGCACCCAACTCTTCCAGGCCGACGAGATGGAAGCCGCCCGCAACCTCGATTACAACCTGCTCGACAAGGAATGGAGCGCCGCTCTCACACAGAGGCATACCGTCAACATCAACGGCGGCAACGACAAACTCACCGCCTTTGCCGGCGTGTCATACTTCACACAAGACGGTAACATCGGACGACTCGACTACGACCGCTGGAACTTCCGCGCAGGCATCAACGCCAAGATTGGCCAGCACGTGAAGACGGCGCTGCAAGTGAGCGGTGACTGGGGCGAGCGCAACAACTCCACCACCCCGCAGGGCGGCGGCACCGACTACGACTACAAATGGCTGATGACGCACTTAGGATATGTGCCCGACTACGTGGGCGGCTATCCGCTCATCCACAGCGGCATGGAGAACAACAACCCCACCAGTGCCACACTGCTCTACAACTTCGCCGCCGTGCAGAACCACAGCGACAATGTGCAGAACCAGAACAACAACCTCAACATCAACGGCAGCGTGGAGTTCGACTTCGACTGGATCAAGCCTCTCAAGGGTCTCTCGGCCAAAGTGTCCTACTCCAAGTCTATCAGCAACACGAAGACCAACACCGTGCAGACCATACAGGATGTCTACCAGATGCTCGCACGCACAGGCTCGGGCAGCCACCTCTACACCGGCCCCGACGCGGTCTACGATGACAACACGATGGTCGTCAGACGACTCGTGAGCAACGGAGGCCTGCTCAGCCGGAGCGCACAGAGGAGCGACAGCTACCAGTATAACTTCACCCTGCAATACGCACGGCAGTTCGGACTGCACGACGTGAGCGGACTCTTCTCACTGGAGAAGACAGAGGCCTGGAGCGAACCGCTCTATGGCAGCATCACCGACCTCATCGCCTATCAGGACGGACAGTCGAGCTCGGGAACAGGCGACAAGGACGTGTCGTTCAACCGCTCCGAGAGCGGCATGCTCTCCTATGTGGGACGCTTCAACTACGCCTACGCCAGCAAATACCTCTTCGAGTTCCTCTTCCGTGCCGACGCCTCCACTAAGTGCGCTCCCAAGAACTACTGGGGCAAGTTCCCCTCGGTGAGCGCCGGATGGGTCATCTCTGAGGAGAACTGGTTCCAGGAGAAGGTGAA